>NZ_JAHWIW010000019.1:0-117336 GCF_025377065.1 Pseudomonas sp. HD6422
GCTGACGACTCATGGCACCTCCTATTTGGGCCTCATTATGAGGCTTGGAGGTGTCTACGAAACTAGGGGCGATTCAAATCCCTGAATCTTCTCGTCATTCGATCATGGTCAAAATTAGCAGAGCGTCACATGAGGCGTGACGATCGTAGAGATCGATGATTTGATCGGCGGATGGATGATGGGACATGAACTGGGAGTCCTTATTACCTGGCGATAGAACGTTTTTGAGAGGGTTCTAGAGCTTGAAATGTACCCTGGGTGGGTACGCTGCGGGAAATACGGATCTGCGCATAATGTGTATTATGTTAAATCGGATTACCTTTTATAAAGGTTCATGCCATTCGTCCGTTTGACTGTCCGCTTATCTCGCCATGGCTGTCCTCTAAAGACACCAGCCAGAGCCTTCCTCATGCGACAGCTACTCCAATTGATGACCCTTCCGCTCGCCTGCACTCTGCTGTGGGCTTGCTCCTCTCCCGTAACGAAATCTCCTGTAGAGACTCCAGGTCGTCCAAAGACGGCAAAAACCCAGCTCTTGGAGGCCGGGGCTGCGACGCTGCAATCCAAGTCGCCCATTGAAGCCATCAATGCCTATCTGGATGGCTTTCATTTCTACAACGGGCATTCAGACGTGCAGATGGAAGCGCATCACTACTGCTCCATCCTGAATGAGGATGTCATCCAGTGCGTCATCTTCGATGGCAATACGAAGAACGCGAAGATCATGGGCGTCGAGTACATCATCGACGAGAACCTATTTGCTTCATTGCCGGCCAAGGAAAAAGCAATGTGGCACAGCCATGCTTATGAAGTCTCCTCTGGGCAATTGATCGCCCCCGGCATTCCTGCACTTGCTGAGCATGCTCTGATGGAGCGACTTGCGCAGACCTATGGGAAGACCTGGCACACCTGGCACACCGATCAGGACAAAGCGCTGCCTGTAGGTGTGCCGCAGTTGATGATGGGTTTTACCGCAGATGGCCAGGCTCACCCGGCGATGGTCGAGCAACGCAATCGTCGACTGGGTGTGGATCTTGCAAAAATCAAAGCTGAGCGGGCTGACATTCCTACTCCTGACATAGATTTGCAGGCGGATGGCTGGCAACACGGTAACGTCATTCAAATCACCGACCCAACCGGCACCCATCTACATCGCCCTTCGACAGGTACGCCACCTACTACAAATAGCCGATCCAGCCAATAGCCGCCTGCAACGCCGCCGCCGAGCATCTCAGACCTACGATTTCGTACTGTCATACGTTGTACGTAACTACGTGCCATTTTCTAAGGTATCATCAGTTAAAATCGGGTTATTATTGACAAGACATAATCGAGCATTATCGCTTGTCAGCACTCAAAGGGCGGGTACAATCCCCCGAAAGAAAGTACGAAGGCCAAAAGCCAGCTTCAAAGGCTCGAACGGGGAATTCAGGTGGTAGAAGTCACCAGCAAAGCAGACAGATACCTTGAGGCGAGCGTTCGCCAGAACACGTCCAAGAGCTATGCAGCCGCCCTCTCCCACTTCGAAGTCACCTGGGGCGGCTTCCTGCCCACAACCACCGAAACAGTAGTGCGCTACATCGCCGAGTACGCCGACCAGTTGGCCCTGAGCACACTGAAGCAACGCTTGGCCGCGCTGGCTAACTGGCACCAGAACAACGGCTTTCCCGACCCTACCAAAGCCCCCAAGGTCAGGCAGTTGCTCAAAGGCATCCGAGCGCTGCACCCCGTTCAGCAAAAGCAGGCAGCGCCTCTGGCATTACTGCATCTGGAAAAGGCCGTGGCACACCTCGAAGCAGAGGTCGCTCAGGCGCGAACCGCAGGCAATATGGCCGCTCTGCTCAAGGCCACTCGCGACATCGCTCTGCTCACCGTGGGTTTTTGGAGGGGGTTCCGCGGCGATGAACTGGCCAGGCTCACGATCGAGAACACCCATGCCGAGCGCTACGTCGGGATCAGGTTCTATCTGGGTTCTTCCAAAGGCGACCGGCAGAACATCGGGCGTGAGTACAGGACACCGTCACTAAGCAAGCTCTGTCCGGTTGAGGCGTACCTGAACTGGATCGAGGCTGCCGGCATAACCCACGGGGGTGTGTTCAGAGGCATAGATCGTTGGGGCAACATCAGTGATCGCGCGCTTGCCGCCCACAGCCTGATCCCCCTGCTCCGCGATATCCTGAACCGCTGTGGGCTGCAGGCCGAGATCTACAGCGCTCATTCGATCCGGCGCGGATTCGCCACCTGGGCGGCAAGCTCTGGCTGGGACATCAAGACGCTGATGGAGTACGTCGGCTGGAGCGATATGAAGTCTGCACTGCGCTATGTGGAGCCTGCTCAGCAATTTGGTGGGCTGATCAGAAAGCTTGGGGAATGACGCCACCCAGCATAGCCCCTGCACAGCAACTCAACGGCTAGCACCCGCCCACACTAGCAACAACACGAGTTGTCTCGCATCACCGCACCAATGGCCGCCACCACTTGAATCGTAGCGGCCTCGATCGTTCCCTCATTTCGGCACAGCAGCCAACCTTGATCGGCAAACGCGCGCTCGAACGCCTGGGTTGCCGCGTCATGTTCATGAAACGCCTGAATGACCGTACTGCCGAGCCCCCGTGTACGCGCTTGCGCCCTCGCCCATGATATCCGCGGATCGGTGATCACGCCGACATGCAGGTCGGGCACCTGCACGCGCTGCTGCATGTTCAGTCGCAGCGCTTCGGCAAATGGAATCCATCGGCGAAACGCGGCATCGGACGGATACCATCGGTCGATCAGGATGATGCAGCCCGGCGGCTGCTTGGGCAGCACCTGCCGGGAAATCCAGGCACGGCTCTGGGCAAGTCGCTCGCAGATCCTCAGTTCCAACTCTACCGAAGGAGTTCTCGCCATGGTGTTGACCAGTGCCATGATTTCGGCTCTGTGCGGGTCATTCATCTTCTCTGAAAGACGAGCCACCTTGTGGCCATCGGCCCGCAAGCGCTGGGTGACAGCCTCGGCCAGGGTGGTTTTACCCGTGCCCTTGGGGCCATCCAGTGAGATGAACAGTGACCTTTTCATGTTGGATGCGTCGCTTGCGGAATCGATCTGCATCTTACTGGTTAAGTTCGATGAACGCAGACCCGCCCACGCTGGCGCTTGGCCTCGTACATTGCTTGGTCCGCGCACCTCAACAGCCCCGGTACATCCTCGGCATGCTCAGGTGCCAGCGCCACACCGATGCTGGGCGTGACAAAGTCGATCACGGTGTCGCCTATCCGGACCGGCGCGCAGATCACCCTGAGCAAGCGCTCAGCCAAGGCCGACGCCGCCTCACTCGTGGCCGTCGGCAAGATCAAGGTGAATTCATCACCCCCTAGTCGATAGGCCTTGCCCGGGGCGCGCACCGCATTGCGCAGGCGTTCTGCCATGCACACCAGCAATTCATCACCCACATCGTGGCCAAAGGTATCGTTCACCTGCTTGAACCGGTCCAGGTCGAGAAACAGCAGTGCCAACGGCGCGCCGCCGACGCCCATATGCATGGCCAGGTCACGGTGAAACGCTTTGCGGTTACTCAATCCCGTGAGGACGTCCCGATAGGCCATCGCGAACAAGGTTTGCTGATGCTGCACATGTGGGCTGACGTCATGCAGGATCCCGTGGTAACCCAGCACATCGCCGTTGGCGGCGAGAAGCCAGTTGACATGACTCTCGAAATAACCGGTGCTGCCGTCGGCCCGCAGTAACCAGGTAGATACTGGAGCACCAGGCTCGGCTTCGGTCACGCTCGGCACAACGGCCAACGCCTGGCCAGACTCGCCTTGCAGGGAAGCGAACGTCTGACCGATCAGGCGCGTGAGCGGGTACCCCAGCATGCGGCAAAACGCTGGGTTGGCCGAGACGAAGCGCGCTGATCGATCCAGTTCGAAGAAGCCATCAGCCATGCTCTGCAGCAACATCCTGTCGCGGGCCTCGCTGCGCTCCAGCCGGTCCAGCAAACCGTTGACTGCCAAGGCCAGCCCATCCAACTCAGCGTGCCCGGTCGGTTCCAACCGTTTACCTACGGTGTCCGGGCCGATGTGCAGCAAAGTTCGCTGCATGCGGGCAATGCTGGCGATTACGTTGTCCATCGTCATGCTTGCTCCTTGGGGTCCACGGCCAGACTAAGCGCCAGGGCAGCCTGCACTTGAGGGTGCCGCTGCCCGGCGTAGCGCTTCGGCGAGCTTGCGCAGATTGGCTTGATGGGCATTGACCAGGTTGGTGATGCTGTTGTCCGCGGGCGTGCGTACCGCAGTGCGACAGGTCATTTCCGCCGCGCCGGGACGCTTCATGCGCCACCAAGCCTCCAGGGCGGCGTACTGACCTGGCACGGTGTCGAACCGTTGCACGTCGACCCGCACCAAGGTCTTGGGCCCGGCTGCCGGGCCGCGCAATTGATCCTGCAAGGCGCTTCGGAACTCATCGACGAGATTCGCGCCCCACCACTCGGTTTCCAGAATGGCCAGCCCGCTGTTGCCTTGGCGAACGACCAACTGTGGTCGGTCCACCTGCGGCGGCATGCTGACCCTGCTCACCTGGATATTCTGCATGGACGCCTGGGGTGGCTGGGCCGCTACCAGGGTGTGATAGTTGTTCGGTGCGCTGCTGCAGGCACAGAGCGCGCCGAACGCGCTGGCGATGCAGAGATTACGCAGTCGATGCATGGGTTCGCTCCTCAATGCGCCTCACGGTTTCACACGCTCGGCCCCGGCCGCTTTCGGTCGACCGCGGATCAGCGATTCGGGGTGCCGGCCCAGGTAATCCGACAAGTCACGCAGCGAGCGCGACATGCGCTCGAGTTCATCGAGGGTCTCACCGAACCGTTCACGCTGGGGAGAGCCCTCGGCGATGGTCGAGTTGGCGCTCTGCAAGGTCTTCTGCAGATCGTCAAGGGTCGCCTTCACGCTCGGAAGGGTCTGGCCGTTGAACTGCTTGAGATTGGTCCGCAAATCGCGCAATGTGCCATCGAGGTTGCTGGCGATGCTTTCCAGGGGCAGCTTGCCGATACGTTCGACCACCTGCTGCAGTTGCTCCTGCAACTTTTCGAGACTACCCGGTAGGGTCGGTATGACGATGGGATTGGCGTTCATGTCGAATGCCACCTTGGGGGCGTCGGGATAGAAGTCCAGGGAAATGAACATCTGCCCGGTGATCAGGTTGCCGCTGCGCGCCTGGGCCCGCAGGCCGTGCTCGACGAAGGTGCCGATCAGTCGTCTGGCACCCGCCATGTCGCCCTCCTTGTTCTTGAACACGCCGAGCATCTTGCGATGGACCGGCCCCAGACGCTGCGGGTAGATCACCGCATCGACCACCACCGGGAAGCTCTGCCTGGCCGGGTCGTAGTCCAGCTTGATCGAAGTGACCTTGCCGAATTCCACGCCTTTGAACTCCACCGGCGCCCCCACCGACAAGCCGCGCATGGCCTGGTCGAAGCGCAGTTGCAGGTACTGGGCCGGGCCACTCGGGGGTGCCAGCGCGGAGTCCCTGTCACCGAACAGCTGGAACTGGGTGTGATCGGCTGCGGGCTGGGCTTCGGGGGCAAAGTCCGGTGAGCCGAATGCCAGTCCGCCGACCAGGATCGAGGACAGTGACTCAGTGTCGACCTTGAGCCCATTGGCACCGACCTGCATGTCGATGCCGCTGGCATTCCAGAACCGCGTATCGGTGGTGACGAACGCATCGAACGGTGCAAGCACGAAAACGCCGATATCCACGCCTGAGCCATCGTCTTTCAAGGCAAAGGACACCACCTCCCCAACCGGGATCTTGCGGTAGTAGATCGACGAGCCGATATCCAGCGAGCCCAGGTCCGAAGCGCTCAGCGAGAAGTGCTTGCCCTTCTCGCCATAGGTGATCGGCGGTGGCAACTCCAGGCCTTTGAAGTGCTTCTCCGGCGCCTTGGACTCGCCGGCATCGGCACCGATGAAACTGCCCGACAGGAGTGTGTCGACCCCGGATATGCCGCCAGCGCCGATGCGCGGCCGCACCACCCAGAAGCGCGCACCCTGGGTGGCGAACGAGCGGGCCTCGTTGGACAACTGCACTTTGGCGATGACGCCGGTGCGGTCATCCGCCAGATCGACGGAGGTCACTTCACCGATCACCACGCTGCGGTACTTGACCTGGGTTTTGTGCGCCACCAGGCCTTCGCCGGAATTGAACGAGATGGAGATGACCGGGCCTTCCTGCATCCAGTTGCGAACTACCAGCGACGCCCCTACGAGAATCGCCAGGATCGGCACGATCCACACCAATGACACGTTCCAGCGGCGGGTGCGGACCTCTGCCCGCCCGGCTGACACCTGTTTGTCAGTCTCCTGCACCATCCGTGCGGCCCTCTTGATTGTCGCGGTTATCCCAGATCAGGCGGGGGTCGAAGCTATTGGCCGAGAACATGGTCAGCACCACGACCATGCCGAAGAACAGGATGCCTTCGCGCGGTTCGATGGTGCCCAGGCCGCGCAACTGCACCAAGGCCGCCACCAGGGCCACGACCATCACGTCGAGCATCGACCAATAGCCGATCAACTCGACGAAGCGAAACAGCTGCGAGCGCTGCCGCCGGGCCCAGGTCGAACGCCGCCCGGCGGTGAACAGCAGCAATCCGAGCGAAAAGAACTTGATCGCGGGCACGCCCATGCTGGCGATGAAGATGATCAAGGCGATGTCCCAGGCCCCCGCCTCCCAGAACTCGACCACACCTCCGCCGATGGTGCTATCGCTGCCACTGCCGAGCATCTCGGTGTGCATCACCGGCATCAGGTTGGCCGGTATGTAGAACACCAACGCAGCCAGCAGGAACGCCCAGCCACGGCCGATGGCGTCGGTCTTGCGCCGGTGCAGGCCAGCACCGCAGCGGGTGCAAGTATGGGCATTGGCCTGCAGGTCGCAGGTCTGCCCGCAACCATGGCACAGGCACAGCCCGGCCTCATCGGCACGTGCAGGGGCCGTCATACCCGCTCCCAGAGGTCACGGATATCGCGACCGGCGATATAGATGATGAGCATGCTCAGGGCCGCCAGGGCCAACAGCCCGATACCTGGGATGACCTCCAGCAGCCCTGCCAGTTTGATCACTGCGACCATTGCCCCGAGCAGGCACACCTCGAGCATGCTCCACGGGCGCAGGGCTTCGAGGGCGCGCATGCAGGTGGCAAACCCCGGTGCGCGCCGCCCGGCCAGTGCGAAACCCAGCAGCCAGCACAACAGGGCGATCTGCAGGACCGGTGCGAAGATGATGGCCAGTGCCATGACCAGCGCGATGAAGGTGATGCTCCCGCTGCTGAGGATCTGCACCGAATCCCACAAGGTGGCGGAATTGGTCAGCCCTTGCATGCTGATGGTCATGACCGGGTAGCAGTTGGCGAATATCAGCAACACACCACCGGTGACGCCTAGCGCCAATCGCTGCTGGATCGTCAGATTACAGTGCCGGTACAACACCCCACCGCACTGCGGACACAGTGCGCGCTGATGACGCTCGAGCGTTGTGCGCTGGTAGAGGGCGTCGCAATACTCGCAGATGATCAGATCCCGGGCCTGGACCATGCTCGTTCCCCTGGGCTGGCGTCTAACCGCAGCCCTGCAACGGTGGGCTGCTACCGGTACGAGGTTTCCCGTCTCGTGCTTGCCAAAGCCTAGACGCAAAACCTCGTGGTCGCCGGAGGCAATGCCACATCACGTCCCCCATCCTTGCCCAGGGATGAGCGAGGCCGTGTCTAGCCTCGGGTCTGGCGCGGCAATTCTCCGAAACGCTGGCGGTAGTAGGCGGCGAATCGCCCGACATGAGCGAAGCCATATTCCAGTGCCACCTCGGTGACGCTGGCGTGCGGGTTGCCCATCAGGTGAGCGCGGGCCGCATCCAGGCGCAGGGCGCGCAGGCGGTCCATGGGGCTTTGCGCGAATTCGCGCTGGCACAGGCTATTCAGGCTGCGGATGCTCATCCCCGCCTCGCTGGCCAGTTGCGGCAGACTGATGCTTCGGTTCAGGTGACCGCGCATGCACGCCTCGATACGCTCCAGATGGCGCGCGGGCTGACGCAGCTCGCAGCGGGTGGCGAGATCGGCCGAACAATGGCTGAGCAGAAACAGCGGCAGGCTCTGCTCCAGGTGCCGCAGCCAAGGCGACAGTGGAACGGCCTGCTCGCCGCTAGGCAAATGCTCGAGCAACTCGCTGACCAAGCGCAGCCAGCGCACGCTCAGCGGTCGTTGCAGTCGGCTCAGCGCGGGCAGCTCTGAATCCAGCTGAAGGTGGCGCTGACTGGCCTCGAACAGGGCACGTGGCAACTTGAGTATCAGTTGCTCACAACCTGCATTCCACATCACCCGCGCGTTTTGACGCGGTGCCAGCACCGCAGTGTCGCCAGGGCTGACGCAATAGCTGACGCCGTCGCACTGCAAGGTGGCGTTGCCCTGCAATGGCATCTGCACCAGCACGAAATCTTCGAAGGGCTGAGGACGGATCTCCACCTGACCGCCGTAGCGCAGCGCGTAGAGTTCGCAACTGGCGACCTGGCCACGGTGCAGGGTCACTTCCACTTGGCCGTCGGGCCAGTCCAGCTCATGATCCACCAACGCCTCGCCCAGGCGCTGCTGGGCTGCCAAGGCAGAACGACTGCTGAATCCCGGCTGCTTGAGCAGCGCCGAAAGGTCAAGTCCGAGCCGGTTGGCGGTGCTGCCATGCAAGCCGTTCACCTCACACCAACCGATTGCGGCGGGCTTCGTTGCGTTGCAGGGTCGCGCTGGGCGCTTCGTTGAACAGCTTGCGGTACTCACTGGCAAAGCGCCCCAAGTGCGAGAACCCCCAGCCCATTGCGATCACCGAGATGTTGCGTTGCGAGGCATCCTCGAGGATCTCCTGGCGCACAGCGCCGAGTCGGTACTTCTTCAGGTAGGCCATGGGCGAGAGTCCGAAGGACTTGCGAAAACCTTCGAACAGCTTGAACCGCGATACCCCAGCGGCCTGTTCGATGTCTTCCAGGTGCATCTCTTCACGGGCGTTGGCCTCGATATAGTTCTTGGCCCGCACCAGGTAGTACGGCAGCTTGTTGTCGGTCTGCTCGCGCAGCTCAGCGGTGTAGTTGTTCGGCTGCGACAGAATCAGCCCCTTGATCAGCGCCGTTTCCACATCGCGGGTGAATGCCACATGGGCGAACAGGCCGTGCCCACGTTCCAGTTCTTCGACGTAATAGCGAGCCATGCGCCACCATGAGGCCGACGCCCCCTCCACCGCATCCATGACCGGTTCGAATACCAGCGGTACGTCCAGCGGACGCTGCAGCATCGATTCCAGGGTCTGGCGCATGGCCATGCGGGTGATCACCACCGAGACCTTGTGACAGTCGCCGGTCATGCTCAGGGTCTGGGTTTCGTAGGGTGTGACGATCAGCCCCTGGTCGCGGTCGGACCGCAGGCGCTGGCCATTCTTGATCAGTTCCTGCTCGCCACGCAGCGGCAAGCTGAGGCTGTAGCAATTGAGGTGTTCGGCATCCTCGACACCGATGGTCACATCGGTCCCGTATTCCATGCGCCCCAGTGTGGTTGACATGGATTTGAAGACGTTGGCGCTGTGGTGAAAGTGAATGCGGTTCGGTTGGTGAGTGTGCAATTCATGCGGGCCACAGATACCGGCCATCCAGTCCCGCGCACCGGCGAGGTCGTAGCGATCGATTCGAATATCTCTGAACGTAACAATGCTCGGTTGGTTCATGAAAATGCACCCACGGCTAGGGATATCGGCGCGCTCTTCGGCACGTTTGCTCATTGGCCAAGCAAAGGCTATGCCCGGCATGCCGGTCACTGGGCATATTCGGATTTTCTGGCTAGCAATGAATGAATAACTGGATATCGGACGCGCCGATTGCCTGTCCACGCCCTTCGAACACCCCTGGCGCGCCTGGTTGCGGCGCCAGGTGATGTTCGATTTCGGGGCAGAGCGTTACCAGAATTTCCAGGTGTACATCGTCACCAGGCGATTCTCGACCCAATCGTTACCATGGCTGAACTTGGCCACCACATTACCCGCCTCGAAGCCCAAACCTTGCAAAGGCCCACTTTGCACCACATAGGACAAGATCAGGTTGCGCTCGCTTTCGGCAGCCTCGCTCAAGCTGTCACCACGATCGATCGAGGTGCCCTTGAGGTAACGGGTCATGAACTTCAGGCCCGGAATACCCATGCCGGCAAAGTCATAGTCATAGCGGGCCTGCCAGGACTTCTCGTTGGGTTTGATGAACGCCACCCGTGACCAGTTGACCAGGAAGGGTTGCGGCACGTAACCGCCCAGGGTGGGGAAATTACTGTCGCCGAGCATGCGCTGGTAGCCCACGCCGAACGCGTGAGCGCCCTTCCTCAAGGTGGTCATGATGCCGTAGGAGCGGTTGTCGATGTCGCCATACAGGGCATCGCCGTCCTCGTTGTTGTTGAAGTAGCGCAGGTCGGTCTTCAACCCGTAACCGGCGCCCAGGTCGGTCAGGTTGGTCACGCCCAGATAGTGTTGCTGGTAGATGTCTTCGACTTGCGCATAGTAGTAACTGCCGGTCCAGGCCTTGTTGAACACGTAGCTGCCACCTGCGAGGTTCATCCCGTCGCTGTCGCGCACCACACCGGAGCCGGTCTGCAGGTAGAGCTTCTGGTAATTGGACGAGTTACGCGCCCCGATTTCAGTGAGGCGCCCGGCGTGCAGCGTCAGCCCGTCGATTTCCTTGGACTCGAGCAAGCCGCCGCGGTAGGTGGTGGTCAACTGACGGGAATCATCGATCACCACCACAGGCAGGATCGGTCGCAGCTCACCGATCTTCAGTTCGGTCTTGGAATAGCGCATCTTCAAGGTCAACCCGCCTCGCCCATAGTCGTCGGGCTGGGCCTGGCGGCTGACGCTATAGGGAATGATGGTGTCGTCACCACGCCCGCCCCCGCCATCCAGGCGAACGGCGTACTGCAGGTTGGCATCGACGCCGAATTGCAGCAGGCCATCGCTATAGCCAGAGGCGAAACGCAGGTCGAAACCTTGGGTCCAGCTACCGACCCGCGAACGCGTCGGGTCGTCACCCTTGAAGTCGCGATCGATGTAGAAGTTGCGCAGTCCCAGCGCCAAGTTGCTGTCTTCGACGATATCGGCTTGCGCCAACAACGGCGCGCACAGACCAATCGTTTGTACACCCCTCACCCACCAAGTTCGTTGCAACATAGCGTTCTTCCCCAGGCCGCAGGCAACGCGGCATTTTTATTTGGACGGCCGCATGGCCGTTATGCAGAGGGCAGTCGTCGTTAGCGCTTGAAAAACACTCTATCGGTGTCTGGGGCGCATTAAGCGTTACGCAGATGGGTCGCGGCTATCCCGATATTTGAAGACAATTAGCCAAATGCTTAGCCCCAAAATCGGTGTAATTCCCGGTTTTCAGGGCTCGGCAACGGAGTTGGAAAATTACCGCCGATTTTCCGGATGCTTTTCACTTATTAAGCGGATAGACCCTGCAGCCGGCCTGCTCATTTAATGGATGCATGAATTAGCCCGATGGCCGAGGACTGCACCATGAGTCAAACGAGAAGCGTCGAACAGTGGAAACAATTTGTTGAAAGTTGCCTGGACTTTCGGCCACAGGACGGTGTTTACCGAATCGCCCGCGATATGTTTACCGAGCCCGAACTGTTCGACCTGGAAATGGAACTGATTTTCGAGAAGAACTGGATCTACGCCTGCCACGAAAGTGAAATCGCCAACAATCACGACTTCATGACCATGCGTGCCGGACGCCAACCGCTGATCATCACCCGCGATGGCGAAGGAAAGCTCAATGCCCTGATCAACGCTTGCCAGCACCGCGGCACCACCCTGACCCGGGTCGGCAAGGGCAACCAGTCCACCTTCACCTGCCCGTTCCACGCCTGGTGCTACAAGAGCGATGGGCGCCTGGTCAAGGTCAAGGCGCCCGGCGAATACCCGGAAGGCTTCGACAAAGCCACCCGCGGCCTGAAGAAAGCCCGTATCGACAGCTACAAGGGTTTCGTCTTCGTCAGTCTCGACGTCGCTGGCAGCGATACTCTGGAAAACTTCCTCGGCGATGCCAAAGTGTTCTTCGACATGATGGTGGCGCAGTCGCCCACCGGTCAGCTCGAAGTACTGCCCGGCAAAAGTGCCTACACCTATGACGGCAACTGGAAGCTGCAGAACGAAAACGGCCTCGACGGCTACCACGTCAGCACCGTCCATTACAACTATGTCGCCACCGTGCAGCATCGCCAGCAAGTCAATGCCGAAAAAGGCCTGACCGCCAGCGATACCCTCGACTACAGCAAGCTCGGTGCCGGCGACAAGGAAACCGATGACGGCTGGTTCGCCTTCCACAACGGCCATAGCGTGCTGTTCAGCGATATGCCCAACCCAGCCGTGCGACCTGGCTACGCCACCATCATGCCGAGGCTGGTCGAGGAACATGGTCAAGGCAAGGCCGAATGGATGATGCACCGCCTTCGCAATCTCAACATCTACCCGAGCATGTTCTTCCTCGACCAGATCAGCTCGCAGTTGCGGATCATCCGTCCGATCGCTTGGAACAAGACCGAGATCAACAGTTTCTGCCTGGGTGTGGTGGGCGAGTCAGACGCCGATCGTGAGAACCGCATTCGTCAGTTCGAGGACTTCTTCAACGTATCCGGACTCGGCACGCCAGACGACCTGGTGGAATTCCGCGAGGCCCAGCGCGGCTTCCAGGCACGCCTGGAGCGCTGGAGCGATATTTCCCGCGGTGAAGGCAAGTGGGTCGAGGGCGCCACGCCCAACAGCGAAACCATAGGTATTCGCCCGGCCCTGACCGGGACCGAATTCACCCACGAAGGCCTGTACGTCAACCAGCACGCCAACTGGCAACGGTTCCTGCTCGAAGGCCTGGCCCGCAAGGCGAACGAGCAGCAATCGCTCAAGCTCAAGGAAGTGTGACCATGAATGCGCAACTGCAATACCGCGTCGAACAGTTCCTCTACCGCAATGCCGAGGCGTGTGACGACCAGGACTGGGATGCCTACTTGGCGATGTTCAGTGAGGACAGTGAATTCCACCTGCCGCAGTGGGATTCCGAACACGTGTATACCACCGACCCCAAGAAAGGCATGTCACTAATCTACTACGCCAACCGCGGCGGCCTGGAAGACCGTGTGTTCCGCATCCGCACCGGCAAAGCCGCCTCGACCATTCCCATGCCACGCACCGTGCACCTGCTGAACAATGTGCGCATCGCGCCGCTGGCCAATGACGAGCTGGAAGTGCGGGTCAACTGGCACACGCTGTTCTACCGCATGCAGGCCAGCGATCAGTTCTATGGCCTGGCCACCTACCGCCTGCGCCCCGACGGCGATAGCTGGAAGATCGCCCGCAAGCACGTGGTGCTGCTGAACGACCGGATCAACTCCGTGCTCGACTTCTACCACCTCTGATTGTTGCGGAAACTCGACCATGACCCACAAAGTCGCCTTCAGTTTTGCCGACGGCAAGACGCTGTTCTGCCAGGTGCAGAGCAATGAGATCCTGCTCGACGCGGCCTTGCGCAGCGGCATCAAGATACCGCTGGATTGCCGCGAAGGTGTCTGCGCCACGTGCCAGGGCCGCTGCGAATCGGGCCAGTACACCCAGGACTACGTGGACGACGAGGCCTTGTCTGCCCAGGACCTGGCCGAGCGCAAGGTGCTGACCTGTCAAACTCGCGTGCAGTCGGACGCCGCGTTCTACTTCGACTTCGCTTCCAGCCTGTGTGGCAGCGCTGAGCCGGCGAGCCTGCAAGGCACGGTCAGCCAAGTCCAGCAGGTATCGCCGAGCACCGCCATCCTCCACCTCGAGACCGGCGTGGCCGGCGCCGCGTTGGACTACCTGCCCGGTCAGTACGCTCGACTCAAGGTGCCAGGCACCGAACATAGGCGTTCGTACTCCTTCGCCAGCGCGCCTGGTAGCAGTCAGCTGCAGTTCCTGATTCGGTTGCTACCCAGCGGCGTGATGAGCGACTACATGCGCGAGCGCTGCCAGGTCGGTGATGTGATCGAACTGGAGGCCCCTTTGGGCGCCTTTTACCTGCGTCACATCGACCGGCCTGTACTGATGGTCGCCGGCGGCACAGGGCTGTCGGCATTTCTCGGCATGCTCGACCAGATCGCCGCCCAGGGCGGCTGCGGCCAGCCCGTGCAGCTGTACTACGGCGTTCGCGATGCGGCTGACCTGTGCGAGCTCGCCCGGATCCAAACCTACGCCCAGCGCATACCCGGATTTCGCTTCACCCCGGTGGTCAGCGAGCCCAGCACCGACTGGGCCGGCAAAGTCGGCTATATCGCCGAGCACCTGGACGCCGCCGCGCTGCGCGACCAGCCTTTCGATGTGTACCTGTGCGGCCCGCCACCGATGGTCGAGTCGATCAAGACCTGGCGCAGCGAGCACGCCCTGGAGCACAGCCGCCTGTACCTGGAAAAGTTCACCGAAAGCAACAGCTGAACCCCTAACAACAACACATCGGCCCGTCCGAGTACTGCAACGCTGCCCTCCTCGACCACCTGCAAAGGCCGCATCATGAAAACACTGATACTGCGTGCATGCCTGGCAACCTCCCTCTGCGCGGCCACTGCCGTGCAGGCCGTGGAGCCTGTCCGGATCGGTTTCATCACAACCTTGTCGACCCCCGCCGGTTACCTGGGCGAGGACTCACGCGATGGCTTCCAGTTGGCCATCGACCAGGAAGGTGGCAAGCTCGGCGGCGTGCCGGTGCAGTTGATCGTCGAGGACGACGGACTGCAACCGGCCAAGGCCAAGCAGATCGCCGACCGCATGAGCCTGGACGGTGTCTCGCTGTACACCGGGGTGATCTTCTCCAATGTGCTGGCGGCGGTAATCAACACCGCGACCAAGGATGGCTTCTACGTCAGCATCAACACCGCCCCTTCGACGCTGGCAGGCGAAAAGTGCATGGCCAACTATTTCGTCGGCTCTTACCAGAACGACACCCCGCACGAGATGGCTGGGGTCGCTGCCAACGAACTGGGCTACAAGAAGATGGTCATCCTCGCCCCCAACTACCAAGGTGGTCGTGACGCACTGGCGGGCTTCAAGCGCACCTTCAAGGGCGAAGTCACCGAAATCTACACCAAGCTCAACCAATTGGACTTTTCGGTTGAGCTGGCTCGCATCCGTTCGCTGGCACCTGACGCGATCTTCCAGTTCCACCCAGGTGGCGGTGGCATCAACTTCGCCAAGCAATACGGCAGTTCCGGGCTGTCGGCGACGATTCCGATGGTGGTACCGGTGTTCTCGATGGACGAGCGCATGCTCGCAGCCACTGGCGAAGTGGCCAAGGGCACCAATATCGTCACCCTGTGGAACCCGCAATCGAGCAATCCGGCCAACCAGGCCTTCGTCAAGGCATTCACCGAGAAATACAAGCGCCAACCCACGGTGTACGCGGCCCAGAGCTACGACACCGCGCGCCTCATAGGGGCGGCGCTGAACACCACCCAGGGCAACCTCAAGGATGCGCCGGCATTCCGCACGGCCATGCACAACGTCAAGTTCGATTCGATTCGCGGCAACTTCAGCTTCGCCCAGAATCAGCACCCGGTGATCGACTGGTACTTGTTGCAGGTACAGACCGGCGCCGACGGCAAGTTGCAGGAAGTGCCGATCAAGACCTTGGCCAGTCACCACGTCGACAGCTACGCGGCGCTTTGCAAGCTCTGAGCCGCTGCTGCCGCTGCTCGCCCTGCAGCCCGCTGCGGGGCGCGCTTATGAGGAAAGCCCTATGTTATTGCTCGAACAGATTCTCAACGGGTTGCAGTACAGCGCGCTGCTGTTTCTGCTGGCCTCCGGGTTGACCCTGATTTTCGGCATCATGGGCGTGATCAACCTCGCCCACGGTGCTTTCTACATGGTCGGCGCTTTCTGCGCTGCATACACCGCGATGAGCACCGGGTCGTTCTGGCTCGGGGGCCTGGCAGCCGTGCTCGGCGCCGCCTGCTACGGAGCGCTGATCGAGACCTCGATCATGCGCAGGCTGTACCAGCGCGACCATCTGGACCAGGTGCTGGCGACCCTGGCGGTGGTGTTCTTCAGCAACGAACTGCTGACCGTGCTGTTCGGACGCAGCCCACCCGCGATGCCGACGCCGCAGTGGTATTCGAGCTTCGTGCAAGTACTGCCTGGACTGATGTACCCGGTCAGCCGCCTGCTGTTCATCGCCGCCGGCATCGTCGTGGCCATCGGCATGTGGTGGCTGATCAGCCGCACACGCCTTGGGATGCTGATACGGGCCGGTGCCGATGACCATGAAATGGTCGGTGCGCTAGGGGTGAACATCGCCCGGCTGTATACCCTGGTGTTCGTGTTCGGCTGCGTACTTTGCGGGCTCGCCGGGTTCATGGCGGCGCCGCTGCTGTCGGTGGAAATCGGTATGGGCGAAAAAATCCTGATCACTACCTTCGTGGTCATCGTGGTCGGCGGTGTCGGCTCGGTACGCGGTGCACTGGTCGGTGCCCTGCTGATCGGCATGGTCGACAGTCTGGGCCGCGCCTACATCCCGCCGTTGCTCGACCAACTGCTGCCCAGCGAGAGCAGCGGCACCGTGAGCGCCGGCCTGGTGTCCGCCAGTGCCTACATCGTCATGGCCGTGGTGCTGCTGCTGCGCCCGCGTGGCCTGCTGCCGGCCCGAGCCTGAGGAGAACCGCATGTCACCACGTCTTGTCATCGACCTGGCTTGCCTGGCGATCTTCGCCCTGGTGCCGTTATTGGCCAACTGGCTGAACGAGCCCTACCTGGTCAGCTTCTTCACTCGCCTGGCGATCTACGGCATGGCCGCGATCAGCCTCGACCTGTTGATCGGCTATGGCGCCATGGTCAGCTTCGGCCATGCCGCTTTCTTCGGGCTGGGCGGCTACATCGTCGGCATCGTCGCCTTCCACACCTCCCAGGGCATGCCGCTGTGGGGTTGGGCGGGGAGCAACGATGCGCTGGTGGTGTGGCCACTGGCGCTGCTGATCTGTGCCCTGTTCTCGCTGGTGGTGGGGTACCTGTCGCTGCGCACCACCGGCGTGCAGTTCATCATGATCACCCTTGCCTTTGGGCAGATGCTTTATTTCGTGCTCAGTTCGCTGTCGTTGTATGGCGGCGACGACGGCATCCTGCTCGGCGAGCGCAATACTCTGGGTGCCCTGGACCTTTCCGACGCCAACCATTTCTACTACCTGTGCAGTGCGTTGTTGCTGGGCTGGCTGCTACTGTGCCGACGCCTGGTGAACGCGCGCTTCGGCTTCGTGTTGCGCGGTCTCAAGCAGAGCGAGCGGCGTACCGTGAGCCTTGGCCTCAAACCATTGCGCTATCGCCTGACCGCGTTCGTCATCGCCGGCACCGGTGGTGGCCTTGCAGGGATTCTCTGGGCCAATTATGCACTGTTCGTCAGCCCGGACATGGGCGCCTGGCAGAAGTCCGGCGAGCTGATGGCCATGGTCATCCTGGGCGGTGTTGGCACCCTCCTCGGCCCCGTACTCGGCGCCGCGACCTATCTGGGCCTGGAGCAGGTACTGAGCCAATGGACCGAGCACTGGATGCTGATCTTCGGGCCGCTGCTGTTGCTGGTGGTGCTGTTCGGCAAGCAAGGCGTGTATGGCCTGCTGCTAGGGATGTTTCGGCCCAGGCGCAAGGCCACGCCAGCGTTGGTGGTGGCGAGTGGGGAGGTACAGCCATGAGCGGACAACTGTCGATACGCCGACTGCACAAGGCCTTCGGCGCCGTGAAGGCGACCAACGATGCCAGCCTGGAGCTGGCCAGCGGTGAGTTGCACGCGATCATTGGCCCCAACGGTGCAGGCAAGTCCACCTTAATTGCGCAGATCGCCGGGGAAATCTTCCCTGACCAGGGGCAGATCCACCTGCAAGGCCGCGACATCACCCAGGTTCCGGCCTGGGAACGCCCACGGCTTGGTTTGGCCCGGGCCTTCCAGGTCAGCCAGCTGTATACCGAATTCAGCCTGCTCGAGAACGTCGGCTTGGCCATCGCTGCGCGTGAAGGCCAAGCGTTTGCCATGTGGCAACCGTTGGCCCGTGACCGACGCCTGCTGGAGCCCGCGCTGCAATATTTGCGACAGGTCGGTCTGCAGGACCGGGCACAGGACCCGGTCAGTGAACTGTCCCACGGCGAGCGGCGCCAGCTGGAGATTGCCCTGGCCTTGGCCCAGGAAGCATCGGTGCTGTTGCTCGACGAACCAATGGCCGGGATGGGGGGCGACGAATCGGCACGTATGACCGAGCTGCTGCACAGCCTCAAGGGTCGCTACTCGATCCTGCTGGTGGAGCACGACATGGACGCGGTATTTGCCCTGGCCGACCGCATCACGGTGCTGGTGTATGGCCAGACGGTGCTGACCGGCACCGTCGAGCAGGTGCGCAACGATCCGCAGGTGCGGGCCGCTTATCTGGGAGAAGAACATGCTTGAAGTGCAAGGATTGGTGGCTGGCTACGGGCTGAGCCAGGTGCTGTTCGACATGCACCTGAGTATCGAGCAAGGCCAGGTCGTATCGCTGATCGGTCGCAATGGCATGGGCAAGACCACCACGGTCAAGTCGATCATGGGCCTGATCAAGCCCAGCGCTGGCAGTATTCGCATTCACGGCACCGAAATGCTCGGCGCCGCGCCTTACCGGATCGCCAAGGCGGGCCTAGGCCTGGTGCCGGAGGGGCGCCGCGCCTTTGGCAGCCTGAGCGTGCGCGAGAACCTGCTGGCCACCGCCAGCAAGGGCAAATGGGACCTCGCGCGGGTGTACCAGCTGTTTCCGCGGTTGCAGGAGCGCCAGGATCAGCTGTCGCGCACGTTGTCCGGGGGCGAACAGCAGATGTTGGTGGTGGGCCGCGCCCTGCTGACCAACCCCAGCCTGCTGATCCTCGATGAAGCGACCGAGGGCCTGGCGCCGATCATTCGTGAGCAGATCTGGCATTGCCTGGCGGCACTCAAGGCCGAAGGCGAGACGATACTGGTGATCGACAAGAATCTGAAGGAAATGGCGCGGGTGGTGGATCGGCATCACATCATCGAGAAGGGACGCCAGGTTTGGCAGGGGACGCCTGGGGAGCTGGCGGCGCGGGCGGATTTGTCGCAGCGGTATTTGGGGGTTTGAGAGGCGTACGCTTGGGTTTTGCAGCGCCCATGAGATCGAGCGCCGCCCGCGCGACGCTCGATCTCATGGGCGCTGAAAACATCAGCGCCGAGCCCATCGCAGCACCACTGCCCCCCTCAAACAATCTCGCCAATTCCGGCTACAACTTTGCCATTCGCGGCTATTTCCCCCACTCCCCCTTTCATAAAGTGGCTACGTACTCACACAGGAACTACGTATGCCCAGCCTCTTTCTCAAGGTACATCAGGTCGAGGCGCTGACCCCCAGAATCCGCCGCCTGCTGCTGGTTGGCAGCCAAGATCGACCCTTGCCGGTCTTCACCGCTGGCGCTCATCTGGAGCTGCACGTTCCCGGCGAGCGGCTGCAGCGTCGCGCCTATTCATTGGTCAACCTCTCAGGTAGCGATTGCTACGAGATCGCCGTGCAACTCGAAGAGGCCGGCACCGGTGGTTCACGCTGGGTGCACTCGCTCGAGCCTGGCGATGTCCTCACCGCGGAAGTACCGCAGAACCACTTCCCCTTGTGCGACAGCGCCGACCACGTGCTGTTGATCGCCGGCGGCATCGGCATCACCCCCATGCTGGGCATGGCCCGCGCCCTGCAAGCTGAAGGCAAGCCTTTTACCCTGCACTACGCCGGACGTGATGCCGCGCAGATGGCCTATCTCGAAGAGGCCCGCCGCTACCCCGACATGCATTGCTGGATCAGCGGCGGCGACCCACAGCGGCGCTTCCCCGCCGCCCGGGTGCTCGCCCACCCACGCCCAGGCCTGCACCTGTACATCTGTGGCCCGGCGGCGATGCTCAGCAGCGTGCTGGCGTGCGCCCGGGAATGTGGCTGGGCCGAAGACCACCTGCATTTCGAACTGTTCAACGGCGCCCTCGAAGCAGCCGGCGACCAAGCCTTCGAGGTGCGCCTGCAGGCCACCGGCGTGAGCCTGCAGGTCGCCGCCGGGCAAAGCGTTCTCGACGCCATGCTCGCCGCCGACCTCGACCCGATATTCGATTGCCGCCGCGGTGACTGCGGCGTGTGCGTGGCCCAGGTGCTCGAAGGCGATGCCGACCACCGGGATATCTGCCTGTCCGCGCGCGATCGTGCCGCGGGCAGTTTCTGTACCTGCGTTTCTCGTGCCAGCGGCCCGCTGCTGGTGCTCGACCTGTAACCGCCGAGGAAAAACCGTGATCCCTACCAATGAGCAAATCGCTGCCTTGGTCCGCGAGGACAGCGTGCATAAAAGCGTCTACACCGACCCGGTCCTGTTCAAGCTGGAGATGGAGCGAATCTACGGCTACGCCTGGATCTACGTCGGTCACGAAAGCCAGGTCAAGCAGCCTGGCGACTACCACACCACGCGCATCGGCGACCAGGACGTGGTCATGGTTCGTGGCGTCGATCGCCAGATCAATGTGCTCTACAACCGCTGCCCGCACAAAGGCGCCAAGCTAGTGGCCGACGGTGACGGCAGCGTCGGCAAGTTCTTTCGCTGCCCGTACCATGCCTGGACCTTCAAACTCGACGGTCAGCACCTGTCGGCGCCGCTGAAAAGCGGTTTCGAAGGCACCTGCTACGACCCCAAGCATGCCGACTTCTCGATGGTGAGCCTGGCACGGGTGGAGAGCTACCGTGGCTTCGTGTTCGCCAGCCAAGCCGCCCATGGCCCGGATCTCAAGCAGTTCTTGGGCGGTGTAATCACCTCCATCGACAACCTCTGCGACCGTTCGCCGGTCGGCGAAGTGGAAGTGGCCGGCGGCATCTTCCGGGTCCAGCAGCGCTCCAACTGGAAGGTGTTCTACGAAAACTTGCACGACACCATGCATGCCCGCGTCACCCACGAATCGTCGGTCGATGCCGCCCGCGAAGAAGCCCAGGCGCTAGGCGAAATGCCGTTCGAACTGTTGATCATGGACGGCAACGGCGAGCCCTACGACTTCTGGGAGAAGCTCGAACTGCGGGCCTACCACAATGGCCACGGCTACATGGAAGCGATCTTCGATCCGGCAGCGGCCGAGCGTGATGACGTGTCCCGCGCACATTTCGAATGCCTCAGCCAAGCCTACGGCGAGGGCCGCGCCCGCGAGATTCTTGGGATGAACCGCCATAACACGGTGATCTACGGCAGCGGTTCGCCGCACACGGTATTCATGCAGTTTCGCGTGATCCGCCCGATCGCAGTGGACCAGACCCTGGTCGAGATCCAGACCTTCCGCTGCAAGGGCGCTCCGGATGCGGTATTCGACCGTGCCCTGACCTACGCCAACGTGATCAATTCCCCGTCCTCCAACGTGATGCCCGACGACGTGGAGGTCTATGCCCGTTGCCAGGAGGGCAACATGACCCGCGGCGGCGACTGGATCAGCATGCACCGCTACGTCGGCACCGACCTGGTCCTGGAAGACGGCGCCGTCTCGTCCAATGGCACCAGCGAGCTGCCGATGCGCAACCAGTTCGCGGCCTGGAAGCACTTCATGACCGCCACCCTGATCGCCAAGGAGAGTACCCATGCTGCTTGACCGCCAGATCGACGTCGACACCCGCTCGCTCACCCCGGCCAACGTGCCGGGCGAAACCCTGCGCCAGCTGGAGCAGTTTCTCTACCGCGAGGCACGCCTGCTCGATGAGCGGCGCTTCTGGGAATGGGACCAATTGTTCACCGACAGCGGCATGTACTGGGTGCCGCAACAGCACGGGCAGGACAACCCGTTCGACCACATCTCGCTGTTCTGGGAGAACCGCATGCTGCGCGAGGTGCGCATTCGCCGGGTGGAGAACGCCCGTAACTGGTCCCAGCAGCCGCAAACCCAGACTGCGCACCTGGTCGGCAATGTGATGGTCGAAGGTCTGGATGCCCAGGGCTTGCTGGTGGTCAGCGCGACGTTCCAGGTCAGCGAGTGGCGCCTGCAGCAGCGTCAATTAGCCGGGCGTTACACCTACAAGCTGGCGGCTCAGGACGGCGGCGGCTGGAAGATCCAGCTCAAGCGGGTAGACCTGATCAACTGCAACGACGTGTTCGCCAACCTCGAGGTGTTCGTCTGATGCCTGCGCCCGTGGTCATTGCCCTGCATTACCAGAACGATGTACTGCACCCGGACGGCAAGATCCGCGTCGGCCTGGGCGCTGAGGACAGCGCGCGTGTCACCCTGCTGGACGCCGCCAGGCGCCTGCTCGATGGCGCCCGGGCGCGCAACTGGTCAATCATCCATGTGCGGGTGGCATTTCGCCCCGATTACGCCGACTTGCTGCAGAACGCGCCTATCCTGCGCAGTGTGGCAGCCATCGGCGCGGTGCAGGAAGGCAGCTGGGGCGCCGAGTTCTTCAGCGACCTGGCGCCGCTGGCCAATAGTGACGAGTTGAGCGTCACCCACCAGCGTATCAATGCCTTCTACGGCTCGCCGCTGGAGCAGCTGGTGCACAAGTTCCGCGCCCAGCGCCTGCTGATCGCCGGGGTTGCCACTCACTCGGTGGTGGAAAGCACAGTGCGCCATGCAGTGGACTGCGGCTTCGAGGTCACCGTGGCCGCCGATGCCTGCGCCTGCGCCGATGCCGACGCTCACACCGCTTCGCTGGCCAGCATGGCGTTGATCGCACGTATCTGCGACGTCGACCAGGCCTTGCAATGGGAGGATGCCGCATGAGGCTCGAAGGCAAGGTGGCGATCGTCACCGGCAGTACCCAGGGGCTCGGACTGGATATCGCGCAGCAGCTGCTGGCGGCTGGCGCGCAGGTCATGCTGGTGGGACGCAACGCCGCCAATGGCCAGGCATTGGCCGACGCGATGGGCGAGCACTGTGCGTTCAGCGTGTGCGACGTAGAGCGCGACGAGGACATCCAGCGCTGCATCGAAGCGACCCTGACACGCTTCGGTCGTGTCGATATCCTGGTCAACAACGCCTGTCTATACGCCGACCAGGGTCTGGCTTCGACCCGCGCGCAGTGGCTGCAGACGCTGAACGTGAACCTGGTGTCGGCAGCCATCTTCACCCAGCAGGTGGCGCCGCTCTTGCCGGCCGACGGCGTGGTGGTCAACATCGGCAGCACTGGCGGCAAGTTTGGCGCCGCCGGACGCGCCCTGTACCCTGCGTCCAAGGCGGGCATCCTGCAATTGACCAAGAACCTCGCGGTGGCACTGGCGCCAAGCGGCATTCGCGTGCTCAGCGTGTCGCCGGCCTGGACCTGGTCGCCCAGCGTGGCAACGTTCAGCGGCAACGACCCCATTCTAGCCGATCGGGTCGGCGCGCCCTTCCACCCGTTGGGCCGGGTCGGCCGTGGCGAGGAGGTCGGCAGTGTGGTGGCTTTCCTGTGCTCCCCGGGGGCCAGTTGGATGACCGGCATCGACGTGCCAGTGGATGGCGGTTTCTCCATCCTCGGGCCCGACCGGGGCGTGTCTCCACGGGTGTGGTTCGAACAATACCGCGACAGCCAATAATTCTTACAATCGATGAGGTAGCAGCAATGGGCAGGACGATTCAGATACAGGCACCGGACAGCAGCGCAACCTTCAGCGGTTATCTCGCGGTGCCGGCCAGCGGCAAGGGCCCTGGCGTGGTAATCGGCCAGGAAATCTTCGGGGTCAATGCCAACATGCGCGCAGTGGCCGACTTCTACGCCGAGGAAGGCTACGTGGCACTGGTGCCCGACCTGTTCTGGCGCCTGCAACCCGGCCTTGAACTGGGCTACACCGAGGCGGAATTCAAGACGGCCATCGACCTGTTCCAACGCCTGGACGTCGATCTCGCCGTGCAGGATATCGACGCCAGCTTCGCCGCCCTGCGTGCGCTGCCAGAAGTCCAAGGCGAACGCCAGGGCTATGTCGGCTTCTGCATGGGCGGTAAACTCGCCTGGCTGACCGCTACTCGCACCCAAGCCGCCTGTTCGGTGGGCTATTACGGCATGGGCATCGAACACTTGCTGCACGAGGCGGAACGCCTCAAGGGGCGTTTCGTGTTGCACATGGCCGAGAACGACGCCTACTGCGATGCCTCGGCACGGGCTCAACTGACCGAGCACCTGGCCAGCAACGACAAGGTCGAGCTGTACCTCTACCCGGGCGCCGACCACGCCTTCGCCCGTGCCGGCAGCGAACACTTCGACAAGTCGGCCTCGCTGATGGCCCACGAACGCAGCATCGCCGCACTCAAGCGGGAAATCGGCCCGAACTTCAATCTCTCGGCCCTGTGGGAAGAACACATCAAGCACGAGTTCGATACCCGCGACGTGCCCGCGACCATGGCGACGATGGTCGCGCAACCCTACGTCAACCACATCCCGACCATGACCGGAGGCGTCGGCGCCGAAGAATTGAGCCGCTTCTACCAGCACCACTTCGTCCACGGCAACCCGCCGGACATGAAGCTGATCCCGATCTCACGCACCATTGGCGCACTGCAGATCGTCGATGAGTTCATCCTGTGCTTCACCCACACCACCGAGATCGACTGGCTGCTGCCCAACGTCGCCCCCACCGGCAAGCCCGTGGAGATCCCGATGATCGGGGTGGTCAAGTTCCGCGGCGACAAGCTCTATCACGAGCATATCTACTGGGATCAGGCCAGCGTGCTGGTGCAGATCGGCCTGCTCGATCCCGAGGGGCTGCCGGTGGCGGGCGTGGCGACGGCACGCAAGCTGCTGGACGAGGGCTTGCCGTCCAACACCTTGATGCAACGTTGGAGCGATAGCGCAGGCCAGTGAGCCTGAACGCCGTGGGTAGCTGCCAACGAAGCGGCTACTTCACGGTCTCGCGGTTCCCTGGCCTACGCAGCAATCCCTCCACGCTGAGCGTCAGCGCTTCCAGGGCAAATGGCTTGGTCAGCACAGCACTCAATGGATCGCTAGGGGTACTGTCCAATAGGTGGGGCTGGGCATACCCGGAGATGAACAGCACCGGTAGCCCTGGCCGGGTTTCGCGCCCTGTCTCGGCCATTTGCCATCCGTCGATCCCCCCTGGCAGACCGATATCGGTCACCAACAGATCGATACGGGTGTCCGAACGCAGCAGTTGCAGGCCCGCCAGGCTGTCGGCCGCCTCGATCACCACATAGCCGTAGCTGCCCAGTACCTCGCTCACGAACAGCCTCACCGACGGCTCGTCATCGACGACCAGAACGGTCTCATCCGGCAACGCCAAGGGCCGCTCATCAGGGGCATGTGCCAGGTGAGGCGCCTCGGCCTGGCCGACGTGGCTGGGCAACTGCAGGTACACACGGGTACCTCGGCCTTCGCGGGATTCGATCCTCACCTGTCCGCCGGACTGCTTGGCGAACCCGTAGATCATCGATAGTCCCAAGCCCGTACCGGCGCCGACCGGCTTGGTCGTAAAGAAAGGTTCGAAGGCCTTGGCCAAGGTTTCGCCATCCATGCCGATGCCATCGTCGGCCACGCAGATGGTCAGGTAAGTCCCGGGCATCAGCTCGGGGTCGAGCTGAGGGCCTGACTCCAGTGCCTGGTTGTAGGTGCAGACCGCGATGGAGCCGCCATTGGGCAGAGCATCACGTGCATTGATGCACAGGTTCAGCAGGGCATTCTCGACCTGTGCCGGGTCGACCAGACATGTGCTCGCGGCGGCTTCCAGAGCCACGCTGAGGTTGATCGAGGGTCCGACGGTACGGCTGATCAGCTCTTCCATGTCGCGCACCAGCGCATTCACATCGGTCAGTACCGGTTGCAACGTCTGGCGCCTCGAGAATGCCAGCAGCCGGTGCGTCAAGGATGCCGCTCGCTGCGCCGCGCCACGGGCCACCGCCAGGTAGCGCTCGACGTCGGCGATACGGCCTTGCCCCAAGCGCAACATGATCAAGTCCAGGCTGCCGGTGATGCCCGCCAGCAAGTTGTTGAAATCATGGGCGATGCCGCCGGTCAACTGGCCGACCGCTTCCATCTTCTGCGACTGACGCAGCGCTGCCTGGGCGGCCTCGCGTTCGGCCACGGCCTGGTTGACCCGGGCCTCCAGCGTGCGGTTCAGCTCCAGCAACTGCGCCTCGGCCTGCCTGCGGGCCGTCACGTCGATGGACGACCCGATCAGACCGGTGACCTCTCCGGCGTCGTTGAGCAGTGGCGCCTTGATCGACAGCCAGTAGGTCGCCGAGCCATCGGGCATGTCCACCCGCTCCTCGATCTGTACGGTCTTACCTCCGCGCATGACCCTTTGATCGGTCTCCATCACCTGGCGGGCCTGGTCCTTGTCTTCCAGGAACTCCAGGTCGGTCTTGCCAAGATAGAACGACGGCGGCTTGCCGATCAGCAACGTGGCGCCGTGATTGGCCACCAGCATCCGGCCGTCGCGGTCCTTGGCATAGACCACGCCCGGCACAGCAGCGGTGAAGGTATGCAACAACGCCGACATGCGGTCGCGCTCGGCTTCGGCGGCGCGGCGCGACTCGATATCCATGAGTACGCCCGGAAACCGCACCGCCGTCCCGCTGGCGTCCATTTCGGCGCGGCCATTGGCCTCGACCCAGCGATAACTGCCATCGGCCTGGCGCACGCGATATTCGCAACGAAAAGCACCGCCTTGGGCCATGGTGGCCTGGATGTCTGCCATGACCCGCTCGCGATCGTCGGCGTGGATCGAAGCGAAAGCCTCCTCGATCGCAATGCCAGCCAGGCACTTGTCGGCAGGCAGGTCGAAAGAGCGTGAAAAGCGCTCGTCGGCGGTCACGCGATTAATGGGAATGTCCCAGACCCAGGTGCCAATGATGGCACCGGCGTCGAGCGCCAGCTGCAAGCGCTCGGCGGCGGTGGTCGGAAAGGCCTGTTCCGGATGATCCGGGGAGTCGCGGTGCATGGTATTTCGGTTCCTTCAACTGGCGGGGATGCTCACATGGCCCGCTGTCTGGCGGGCATCCTCGAAAACAGGCCTGCTTCAGCTGGCTATTTCATCTTGTATTGCCTCGGGTCGATGCCCCATTTCTTCAGCCGCGAAGCCAGTGTAGTTGGCTTGAGCCCCAGCAACCGGGCCGCACCGCCCTCCCCGGATACCTTGCCGGCCGTGCGTATGAGCACGGCAATCACATTCTGCTTCATCTGCCGTTGCCAGTCCTCATCCGCGGTAGGCTCGGCATCCGCGTCCCAAGGCTGACTGCCGACCTGCGGCGCTTGGCTGGCCGCTGCCAGCACATCATCGAATCGGAGGCGCCCGTCCCGGGCGACGATGGTCTGACGCTCGATGACGTTCTGCAGTTCACGAATATTGCCGGGCCAAGCGTACTGTTTGAGCAGCTCCACCTGCGTCAAAGGCAGGCGTACGTCGGGCTTGTTGAATGCCTGGCTGGCCCGCTTGAGGAAATGGCTGGCCAGTAGCGGGATATCCTCGACTCGCTCGCGAAGCGGCACCGACCGGATCGGAAACACGTTCAGGCGGAAGTACAGGTCCTCGCGGAAGGTGCCCTGCGCCACCATGGTCCGCAAATCACGATTGGTGGCAGCGATCACCCGCACATCGACCGCTTTGGTGCGGTTGTCGCCCACCGCCTCGAACTGGCGGTCCTGCAGCACTCGCAGCAGTTTGCTCTGCAGCTCCAGTGGTATTTCGCCGACCTCGTCTAGAAACAAGGTACCGCCATCGGCCAGCTCGAACCGCCCCACCCGGTTACTGACGGCTCCGGTGAACGCCCCTTTGAGGTGCCCGAAGAACTCGCTCTCGAACAATTCACGGGGCACCGCCGCACAGTTGACCCGGATCAGCGGCCGTTCCGCACGTCGGCTGCTGGCATGGATGGCGCGGGCGACCAGTTCCTTGCCGGTGCCGGACTCGCCGGTCACCAGCACGTTGGCATCGGTGGCGGCCACCAGCTCGATCTGCTGGATCAGATGCTTCACCGCCGGGCTCTTGCCGACGATCTCGTGGTGATTGGCGTGGGCGTTGAGTTCTTCCTGCAGGTACTGGTTCTCCATTTCCAGTCGACGCTGCAACTGCTCCACCTCGCTCAATGCTTCGCGAAGCCGCGCTTCGGTGCGCTGGCGTTCGCGGATGTCACGAAACAGCACCACGGCGCCGACCAGTCGCCCCATCTCGAAGATCGGCGTGCTGGTGTACTCGACCGCAATCGGTTCGCCGTTCTTGTGCCAGAACACTTCCTGGTCCACGCGGTGGACCTGACCATCGGTGAACGAAGCATGGATCGGGCACTGGTCGACCTCGAAGGCACTGCCATCGCGGTGACTGTGGTGAAACAGCAGGTGAGCGTCCTGGCCGATCATGTCGGCGGCGCTCCAGCCCAGGATGCGCTCGGCGGCGGGATTGATGAAGGTGGTCTGGCCACGGGTGTCCAGGCCATAGATGCCCTCGCCGACTGCGCCGAGAATCAAGCGGTTCTGCTGCTGGATACGCTCGAACACCTGGCCTATGCGCTCCCAACCGACGTGGCCCAGGCGATGCTGACGGCGCGCTTCGGCACGGTTACGGCGCTGTTCGAGCAGGTCACGGCGTTGGATCATCATCAGTATGCGGTTGCCCTGGGTGGCGCGGGCGATGATCTCCACCGCATGCTGACGATGGTGCAGATCGACCAGCGCCAGATCGTCGGACCAGGCTTCGCCTTGGGTCAGGACCTCGTCGCTGAAACTTACCCAGAGTGAGATGGCACCCCGTACGAAACGGCTGAAGGTCAACTCATCCGAGGATTCGGACCCACAGCCGAGCAATTGAAGTGCCACCGGGTTGGCCTGCACGATCCGATCCTGCACCGGGTCCACCAGGAGCATGGCGAAAGGTGCGTCGGCGCAGGTGTCTTGAGCCAAGGGCGCTGGCATACGCGAAATCTCTAAGGGACATTTAACGAAAAATCGTAAATCGCACTCCGATATTTCGTCATTCACGAAAAATCGTCAACCAACTTGCCCGCGAGCAATAGGAATTCTCTTTTTAATCAAAAGGTTATGGATAATTCGGTAATTGGCACGTCTCTCGCTATAGGGCTATAGGAACCTCCCATCCGCAACGCACCGAGAGAGACAAACAATGACCAAAGCCGAAATGCACCACCTGATCATGGCTGCTAAAGCGCGTAAGGGCCTGACCTGGGACGATCTCAGTGCAGCCGTGGGGAAAGCGCCGGTGTGGCTGGCCTCAGTCTGCTACGGCATGAACAGTGCCCCGCAGGAGGTCGCCGCACACCTGTGCGAAGTGCTCGACCTCGACGACACCGTTGCCCAGACCCTGACAGTGTTCCCGGTCAAGGCCTGGGACCAGGCCATTCCACAGGATCCACTGATCTATCGCCTATACGAGGTCGTCGGTGTCTATGGCCCGACGCTCAAGGACGTGATCCAGGAAAAGTTCGGCGACGGCATCATGAGCGCGATCGACTTTTCCATGCACGTCGAGAAGATCGAAGATCCCAAAGGGGACCGGGTGCAACTCACCCTCAATGGCAAGTTCCTGCCCTACCGCTCCTGGTAAAGGCTGCTGACTCCCGGCATCTCCACCGGGGATGCCGACCACCGCTTCGTGTCGAGGAATACGCCCATGTCTTATCTGTTACCCAGCGAGTTCGTGACCAAGATGGTCGATGCCGGTGCATCGAAGATCCATATGTCCACGCGCGACACCTTGATCCGCGGCTACATGGCCGGCGCGATCCTTGCGCTGGCAGCGGTGTTCGCCGTCACCATCGCCGTGCAGACCGGCTCGCCGCTGCTCGGCGCGGTTTTGTTCCCCGTAGGCTTCTCGATGCTGTACCTGATGGGCTTCGACCTGCTCACCGGGGTTTTCATGCTCACGCCACTGGCGCTGCTCGACAAACGCCCTGGCGTGACGGTGCGCGGTATCCTGCGTAACTGGGGGCTGGTGTTCGTCGGCAACTTCGCCGGGGCGCTGACCGTTGCATTGATGATGGCGTTCGTCTTCACGTACGGCTTCAACGCTTCTCCCGGCGCGGTCGGAGAAAAGATCGCCAGCATCGGCGAAGCACGGACCTTGGGGTACGAGAAGTATGGCCTGGCCGGCTGGCTGACGATCTTCCTGCGCGGTGTGTTGTGCAACTGGATGGTGTCGATGGGCGTGGTCGGGGCGATGATCTCGACGTCGGTCAGCGGCAAGGTGATCGCCATGTGGATGCCAATCATGCTGTTTTTCTTCATGGGCTTCGAGCACTCGGTGGTCAACATGTTCCTGTTCCCATCGGCGATGATCATGGGCGGCGGCTTCTCGATCATGGATTACCTGATGTGGAACGAGATTCCGACCGTGCTGGGCAACCTGGTCGGTGGTCTGGCATTCACCGGGCTGACCCTGTACGGCACCCATGGGCGAACCGTGCAGGCCAAGGGCGCAGCGATGCAATAAAGCAATCGTTTGCCCTCAAGACGGTGATTGGATGGCAGAATCTCCTGACTTGGCACTTCAGGAGACTCCCATGCTGCGTGTGTTCGAACGCCGCCTCGACCCCTTCCCACCCGACGAGTTGCCGCCGCCACCGGTCGGCCTGCTGCGTTTTCTCTGGGCCTGCACCCGCGGTGCGCGTGGATACGTACTGGCGCTTTCGCTCCTTGGTGCCGCTGTCTCCATTTATGAAGCCTGGCTATTTTCCTTTCTCGGCCAGATCGTCGACCTGATCTCCGCCTGGAAGGCAGGGAGTGTCAGCGATGGTCATGTGCAGAGCATGTTGTGGGGCATTGCCATCGTCCTGATAGCCAGCATCGCGCTGGTCGCGCTGCGGACGATGGTCCAGCATCAAGTCTTGGCGATCAACCTGCCGTTGCGCCTGCGCTGGGATTTCCACCGCCTGATGCTGCGGCAAAGCCTGTCGTTCTTCTCCGACGAATTCTCCGGCCGGGTCACCACCAAGGTGATGCAGACGGCCCTTGCGGTGCGTGAAGTGCTGTTCACGGTGATCGAGATCGTGCCTGGGATTGGCGTGTATTTCATCGCCATCGTGGCCCTGGCAGGCGCGTTCGCCCTGAAGCTGATGCTGCCGTTCATTGCCTGGATGGCCTTGTTCGGGCTCGCCATGGCCTACTTCGTGCCGCGCCTTGGCAAGGTCGGACAGGAACAGGCGAACGCTCGCTCGTCGATGACCGGCCGCGTCTCGGACGCCTACACCAACATCACCACGGTCAAGCTGTTTTCCCACTCCAAGCGTGAGGCGCACTTCGCCCGTGCGGCGATGGAAGATTTCAAGCAGACAGGCTTCCGCCAGATGCGCCTGGTCAGCCAGTTCGAAATCGTCAACCAGATACTGCTGGTCATCTTGATCCTCAGCTCAGGCGGCTATGCCCTGTGGCTGTGGCAACAAGGCGAAGTCGGTACCGGTGCGGTGGCTGCAGTCAGCGCCATGGCCTTGCGCATCAACGGCATGTCGCACTGGATCATGTGGCAGATGACCTCTCTGTTCGAGAACATCGGTACCGTGCAGGACGGCATGGCCACCCTCACCCGCGGTCCCAAGGTCCAGGACGCGCCGAATGCCGGCACCCTGCTGACCCAGGGCGGCGCAGTGACCTTCGATAACGTGAGTTTCAACTACAACGGCGAGCGCCAAGTGCTCGACGGCCTGAGCCTGACGATTCGCCCAGGCGAAAAGGTCGGCCTGGTGGGTCGGTCCGGTGCCGGCAAGTCCACGCTGATCAACTTGCTGCTGCGTTTCTATGATGTCGACAGCGGCGTCATTCGCATCGACGGACAGGACATTGCCAAGGTCACCCAGGACAGCCTGCGCAGTGCCATCGGCATGGTCACCCAGGACACCTCGCTGCTACACCGCTCGATCCGCGACAACATCGCCTATGGCCGCCCCGAGGCGACCGAGGAGCAGATCCGCAGCGCGGCATTGAAGGCCCAGGCCGATGGTTTCATCAGCCAGTTGAACGACCGTCAAGGCCACAGCGGCTACGACACCCTGGTCGGCGAGCGCGGCATCAAGTTGTCCGGCGGCCAGCGCCAGCGCATCGCCATCGCCCGGGTGATGCTCAAGAACGCACCGATCCTGTTGCTCGATGAGGCCACCAGTGCACTCGACTCCGAGGTCGAAGTGGCGATCCAGGAAAGCCTGGACGAAATGATGCAGGACAAGACCGTCATCGCCATCGCCCACCGCCTCTCGACCATCGCGGCCATGGACCGGCTGATCGTCATGGATGAGGGGCGGATCATCGAACAAGGCACCCATGCCGAACTGCTCGCCAGAAACGGCACCTATGCGCGACTGTGGCAGCACCAGAGCGGAGGGTTCCTGGGCGAAGACCAGGGGATGGCCGAAGCGCTGGAATAGGCGCAGAGCCGCCTCGAACCCATGCTGCCCCTGGAGTACATTCGTACTCCAGGGTGCTCGTCAGCCTTTCCCGCCTTCAGAGCAGTTCGGAAATCTCGATCAGGTTCAGATCCGGATCCCGCACGTACACCGAGCGAATCGGCCCCGTGGCACCGGTCCGTTCGATCGGACCTTCGACGATCGGCCAGCGCTGGGCCTGCAACTGAGCGATGACTTGCTCCAATCCGCTGCTGGCGATGAAGCACAGGTCCAGGGCGCCGGGTACCGGCAGGTGCGCCTTGGGTTCGAACTCCCGGCCGCGCTCATGCACGTTGATCTTCTGGTTGCCAAAACGAAAGGCCAGGCGCCCTGAACCAAAGGTATCCGCCTGCATACCCAACACCCGCACATAAAAGTCTTTGCAGGCTTGTACATCGACGGTGGTCAGTACCAGGTGGTCAAGATGATCGATCATCGAGTCGTCTCCGTAGGGGCAGTTTGAAGGGCCTGCAGTTGTGCCAGCAACGTCGCCTCCCGTGCCTGACCAGCTGCATGTGCGGCACGCAGGTCAGCGACCTGGGCGCCAAGCATCTCGAGCTGCTCCTGCAACAACCCCTTGGCCCCTTCTGCACGGGCGGTGGCCGCGTTGGCGAGCCCGACATCGCCGCGCAGGCGCTCTGCCGCTTCACGTTGCAGGGCTGCCTCCCGGGTCTGTTGGCGGTGCTCGCCGAGCAGGCGTTCGTTGTCGCGAATCAGCCGGGTGATTTCGTCTTGTTTTACCATCAGCGTTTGCTGCAGCAATGTCTGCTCCTGTTGCAGCTGCTGGAGCTGTGCCTCGTGGCGACGCAACTCCTGGTCGCGTTGCTCCTTGGCTGCGCTGCGGTAATGCTCCAGGGCATCACGTGCATGTTGGTGCTTGTCTTCGAGCGAGCGAATCTGTTCGTCCTTTTCCCGCACGCGCACCTCGAGGTCGCTGCAACTCTGACTGATACGGGCGTTGCGGGTGATTTCGGACTGCAGGCTCGATTGCGTGGTCTTGAGCTCCTCGACCTGCGCCTGCAGGGCCGCTTGCAGGCGCGCGACCTCCTGGTGCGAAGCGGCCAACTGCGTCGTAAGCGTGGCGGCGCCTTGCTCCAGCATTGCGCGCTCTTGTGCAAACGCTGCACGCTCTTGAATCAGCGCCTCGTTACCCTCCTCCATTAGCCTTTCCAGCAACTTGGCTACCAGATGGGACAGTTCGTCGCTCAACCGTGCCGGCTCCGTTACAGGGCGTGGATCGTGCGAGCCGAGTTCCTTCAGATAGCGTTGAATGGTGGTTTTCGATCCGGTATTGCCCAGCTCTATACGGACTGCGTCGATACTGGGATTCTGGCCCCGGGCCAGCAGTGCTTCGCGCGCTTTGCGCACCAGGACCAGGTTGATACCGCCTCTTGCCATGATCGCCCCTAAATTGCGTCGTACCGTGTTACGGCTTATGTGGTACGCCGGATCCTAGCCTGTTATGGCTTGTAGATCCATGAGCAAGCGCCCTGCAAATACCACCTCGACGAGGCAGGCGCCGAGCCTCTAGAATCACTGCTTTATTGTTTCAGCGTATTACGATAAGGATCCCGATGTCAGTTCATGAAGCGCCGCCGCTCACCCGTTCCAGGAGCACGGTGGCGAAGATGGAGGCCGCCATGGCCCTTGGAAGCTTCGCTATTGGCACCGGCGAATTTTCCATCATGGGTTTGATGCCCGATATCGCCCACAACCTGAACCTGACCGAACCCCAGGTCGGCCACGCGATCAGCGCTTATGCCCTGGGCGTGATGGTCGGCGCGCCAGCGCTGGCCATCCTCGGCGCCAAGCTGTTGCGCAAGCACATGCTGCTCCTGCTCATGGCCCTGTATGCCATCGGCAACCTGGCCACCGCCATAGCCCCTTCCTACTTCGGCCTGGTGGCCTTCCGCTTCATCAGCGGCCTACCCCATGGCGCCTATTTCGGCATCGCTGCGGTGGTGGCCTCGAGCATGGTGCCCAGCGGGCAACGCGCCGGCGCCGTGGCCCGGGTGATGATGGGCTTGACCTTGGCCATGCTGCTGGGCAACCCGATCGCGACCTTCCTCGGCCAGTTCTTCGGCTGGCGCTCAGCCTTCTTGCTGGTGGGGCTGATCGCCGTGTGCACCATCGCTTCGGTCTGGCGCTACGTGCCCCAGCCCCATGACGAGGTCCGCAGCGACCCACGCAAGGAACTCCAGGCCTTCCGCCTGCCGCAAGTGTGGATGGCGCTGTCCATCGCTGCCATCGGCTTTGCCGGGATGTTCTGCGTGTTCAGCTACCTGGCCCCGACCATGCTGGAAGTGACCCAGGCTGCGCCTCAGTGGATTCCGTTCGGCCTGGCCGCATTCGGTCTCGGCGGCATCATTGGCAACATTGCCGGTGGCAAGCTCTTCGACACCCTGCAGTTCCGCGCCGTGGGCGTGGTACTGGTTTGGTCCACGGCAGTGCTGCTGTTCTTCCCGTTTGCCGCCCACAATCTGTGGTCGCTACTGCTGGGTATCGCCCTGGTCGGCACCATGATCGCCCTGGCCGCGCCGCTGCAGATCCGCCTGATGGACATCGCTCACGAGGCCCCCAGCCTTGCTGCTGCTTCCAATCACGCTGCGTTCAACCTGGCCAATGCCCTCGGCCCCTGGTTCGGTGGCATGGCCATCAGCGCCGGCCTGGGCTGGACCAGTACCGGCTATATCGGTGCCGCTACGGCATTGGCGGGCCTGGCCTTGTTCCTGGTTGCACGGCGTATGAAAGGCGGGGCGTGATTTCGCTCGGCATCACATGGTGTGATCCACGCCCTCGCCGATGGGCACCATCCCGCCCTGGCGGGCTCTACATGTCGAAAGCCGAGGGCAACACGACCATGTCGCGAATGGTGACGTTGCGCGGACGGGTCAGCATGTACATCACGGCATCGGCCACCGCCTGCGGTTCGATCAACGTACCGTTGGCTTTGGCCTTGGCCAGGTTTTCCGCTGGCCAATCGGCCAGCAGCGGGCTCACCACAGGGCCAGGTGAGACGGCACCGACACGCACACCCTTGGTGTTCACCTGGCGGCGGACCGTCTGCACGAAGCAATTGACCGCCCATTTGGACGCTGAATACACCGGCTCCCAGGACACCGGAAAGTGCCCCGCTACCGATCCGGTGACCACGATGTCGCCGGTGCCCCGCTCGATCATGTGCGGCAACACATCCCGTACGTTTTTGATCACGGCATTGACGTTGAGGTTGAGCATGCGGTCGATGGCGGCCGGATCGGCTTCGGCAACATCGCCACCGAGGTAGCAACCGGCGTTGGCGTAGAGGATGTCAAGCTTGCCTGCTCGCTCCAGCACTCCCGGCAACAACGTCGCGCAACTGTCGGGATCGAGCAGATCAATGTGCAGCGGCACCGCTGCCTCTCCCAGGCGCTCGCAGGCCCGCGCCAATGCGGCCTCGTCGCGATCGACCAGCACCACGTAAGCGCCGGCGGCTATCATCGCCTCCGTGGTCGCCAGGCCGATACCGGATGCCGCACCGGTTACCGCCGCAACCTTGCCTTCCAATTCATTAGCCATTCGATGTCCCCTCGCCCGCGTTGCGGGTCGTTGATCTTGTTCTGAGAGAAATGTTGACGTTTACATTCCCGGGGCAAAAAACCCGAGCGAGGGCGACTTTATTGCCGCTTCGCTGCCAATGTCAACGTCTACATTCGCTTCAGGAATCCAGCCTGCCCTCAAGCACTCGATCGGTTAATGGCGCATCGGGGTCGTCGATCCTGCCCAGCAACAGGCTGATCGCTTCCAACCCCAACTGCACGCTGTCGTGACTGACGCAGGGGATCGGCTCGCCATAGATGCCGGCGTAATGCACGTGGTCGATGCTGAACAATGCAATGTCCGCCCTACCCAGCCCCTGCTCGCGCATCGCTTGCAGCGCGCCGAGGGTGATCAGCGCATTGAGGCCGTAGATCACATCGGGGCGCTTGCCTTGACGCAGGTACTCACCGACCGCCTGGTAGGCCGGCGCCTGGGTGTAGTCGCCATAAAGCACCTCCAGGGTTACCGGCTCGCTGCAACCGGCGAGCGCCCGCCGAATGCCTTGCAGGCGACGCAGCGTGATGTCCGAGTGTTCCGGGCCGCCCACCACCAGCAGGTGGCGGTGGCCCTGCGCCAACACGGCCATGGCTCCTCGATAGCCGCTTTGTTCGTTGTCCAGATAAACCCCGGCGAACGGCGCGCCGGCCAGCTTGCGGTCGATCTGCACGACTGGAATCCCGGCCATCTCGAGTTTGCCGAGGTAATCCGGCTGGTATCGCTCATCGTCCGATACCGTCGACAGCAGGATGCCTGCCACCTGGTAGCTGAGCAGTGTGTCCATGGCCCGCGCTTCGAGCTCCGCCGAGCCGTCGGTATCGAACAGCATCAGCGTGTAGTCACGCTTCTTGGCCTCGCGGGTAATCGCCTTGATGATCTGGCCATAGAACGGGTTGTCCAGGCTCGCTGTCACCAGCCCGAACAGCCGGCTTTCGCGGTTTTTCAGGTTGCGGGCGAAAGCGTTGGGCACGTAGTTGAGCTCGCGGGCGACCTTGAGGATCAGCGCCAGGGTTTCCTTCTTCACCTTCTCCGGCTGGTTGAGTGCGCGGGACACCGTGACCGTGGTCATGTTGACCCGGCGGGCGATGTCGGTAATGGTGGCTTTGCCTGCTGACTTCATGGCCGCTCCTTCTCGCGCTGGCTTGGTCGTGCCTCGATCAACGGGGCCTGGAAGGCCCGCTGGATGTTCGGGGAAGGCGTATTGTAATGGCAAAACCCCTGTGCTAGCTTGCGCCCATGTTGACGTTGACAACATGACGTGCTGATTGCCTGTAAACGCCCTCATTCCTGCCATGGGCGTTTTTTTGATCGATGGAATGTTAACGTCTACATTGCTCTATCCGAACGGGATTTCACAACAACAACCCAGGCAGAATGAGGCCTTGAGCATGACCTACGTGATCGGCGTCGATATCGGTACGCAAAGCACAAAAGCCCTGCTGACTTCGACCAAAGGCGCCATCCTGGCCCAGGCGTCGATCGCCTACCAGGTCGAACAACCTTATCCACTGTGGGCCGAACAATGGCCGGACGTATGGCTCGATGCCGTCCACGCGACCATCGCCGAAGTGGTCGCGCAAAGCCATGTACCTGCCAACGAAATCAAAGCCATCTGCGTCAGCAGCCTGTACGGTGGCTCTGGAATCCCGGTGGATGGCGACATCCGACCGCTGCACCCCTGCCTGATCTGGATGGATCGCCGCGCTACCGCCGAAACCGAGTGGGTTCGCCAGCACATCGATCTGGAACGACTGCAAGCCATCAGTGGCAATGGCGTCGACAGCTACCATGGCTTCACCAAGATGCTCTGGATCAAGCGCAACCAGCCCGAAGTCTGGGCGCGCACGCGGTACCTGCTGCCGCCCAACAGCTATGTGCAGTTTCACCTGACCGGCGAACTGGCCGTGGATCACAGCTCGGCCGGCAACATCGGCGGGGTGTACGACATTCGTACGCGCACCTGGTCGATCGAGTTGATGGATGCTTTGGGCATCGACCCGGCATTGATGCCGCAGCGGTTGGTCGATTCCAGCGAAATCGTCGGCGGCCTCACCCCGGCCGCCGCCACACGCCTAGGCCTGGCGCCCGGTACAGCGGTGGTGGCCGGTGGCGTCGATGCAGCCATGGCGACCCTGGCTGCCGGGGTGATAGAGCCGGGCAACCATGTGGCGATGATGGGCACCAGCATGTGCTGGGGCTTCATCAATCGGCAGACCGACGCCAGGCTGGGCCTGGTCAGCATGCCCTACGTGCACAACCCTGCCGATAACATCTACATGTTCGGTGGCGCCATCGCCACGGGTGCTTCGGTCAGCTGGTTCCGCGACCAGTTCTGCACACAGGAGAAACAGACGGCGGCGTTGTCGCCCGGCGTCGAGGTGCACCAGTTGATGGAACGCGAGGCTGCCAACACGCCGGCTGGCGCTGACGGCCTGGTGTTCCTGCCCTACCTGATGGGCGAGCGCAGCCCGGTCTGGGACGCCCAGGCCAGTGGCGCCTACGTCGGGCTGTCCTTGTTCCATACCAAGGCCCATCTCTACCGCGCAGTGCTCGAAGGCCTGGCATTCGCCTTGCGCCACAATATGGAGCGCGGGCAACAGGCAGCCGTGCGTCTGGACCCTGAGCTGATCGTGGTCGGTGGCGCCGCAGCATCGGACTTGTGGATGCAGATCATCGCCGACATCACCGGCTACCCCGTCATGACCATCGAACAGGCCGTCGAAGCACCTCTGGGCGGCGCCATGCTCGCAGCACTGGCCATCGGCGAGATCAGCAACCTGGAACAGGTGCGGAACTGGCGGACCCTGTGTCCTCGTGCCAAGCCTGATCCAGCCAACCGGCGCACCTACGACCGGCTGTACGACGTCTACTGCAACCTCTACCCGGCATTGAAGCCGAGCATGCATGACCTGGCGCAACTACGCCAGGCTCCGCGCCCCTGCACTGCACCGCCATGCACCAAGGCCCCCGCCCCGATCGACGCGTGAGCCTGGCCCTGTCTGGCTGGCCTACCGAGCCCCCCACCAGTACCATGCGGGGGTACAACAGAGGCCAGCCATGTTCGATTGGGAAGATCTACGTCACTTCAGCGCGTTCACACGCAGCGGTTCACTCTCGGCTGCTGCCAAAGTGCTGGGGGTCGACCATGCCACCGTCGCTCGACGCATCGCGGCACTGGAAGCGGCGCTCAACCTCAAGCTGGTGGATCGCCGCCCCAGGGCCTACGACCTGACCGAACAAGGCCATCGGCTGGCCGAACTGGCCGAGCAGATGGCGCAAGGTTCCTTCGCCGTTGAGCATTTCGCCAGTGCCGGTCAGCAACAAGTCGAGGGCGAAGTGGTGCTGTCGGCACCACCCGCCCTGCTGGGCAGCATCATCGCCCGTCGTCTGGGCGAGTTGTATCGCCGCTACCCACGCCTGCGCCTGCAGTTGGTAGGTAGCAAATCACGTGCGTCACTGGTTCGGCGCGAAGCGGACATCAGCGTAGCGTTGACCCGCCCCAGCGAGCCCACTTTGGTGGCCAGCCTGCTCGGCCACCTGGACTACCGCCTCTACGCTGCCCCTGAATATCTGCGCTGCGCCTGTACACCGCGCTATATCGGCTACGATGCCTCCCAGGCGAAGTCGCCACAGCAGCAATGGTTGCTGGAACAGACCGGACACGCCCCCTTCGCCCTGCAAAGCAACGACCTGCGTATTCAGGCCCAGGCCGCCGCCGGCGGTATCGGCATCGCCTGTCTACCGGCGTTCATGGCCGAGGAACATGGTCTCGAGAGCATCGGTCCGGCCGAGCAGACCATGAGCATCGAGATCTGGCTGGCCGTGCACGAGGACGTGCGCAGCACTCCACGGATCAAGGCAGTCACCGATTTCCTCGGCCAGCAGGTCAAGCCCCTGCTGCGCTTGTGAATTTTTGCAGGTCAGCCCTGCGCCGATACGGAGTTTCCGCACCACCGCCGGGCGGCTACGCTTTACCGACCGCTGGAACACTCACTCAAGGAGACACCGATGCAGTACGTCAAGCTGGGCAACACTGGCCTGGACATCTCGAAATTGTGCCTGGGCTGCATGACGTTCGGTGAACCGGACGCCGGGACCCACCCCTGGACCCTGGGCGAGGCGGATAGCCGGCCGATCATCCGCCACGCGGTCGAGCAAGGCATCAACTTCTTCGACACTGCCAACAGCTACTCCGCCGGGACCTCGGAAATCATCCTCGGCAAGTTGCTCAAGGAATTCACCCGTCGCGATGAAACGGTGATCGCGACCAAGGTCTTCTACCCGGCCAACATGTGGGAAGGCAGCAATCGCCCCAATGAGCAGGGCCTGTCGCGCAAGGCGATCATGACCGCCATCGACGCCAGCCTCACGCGCCTGGGTACCGACTACGTCGACCTTTACCAGATTCACCGCTGGGACTACCACACCCCCATCGAAGAGACCATGGAGGCCCTGCACGATGTGGTCAGGGCGGGCAAGGCCCGCTACATCGGCGCTTCGTCGATGTATGCCTGGCAATTCGCCAAGGCCCAGCAGGTCGCCAGCAGCCATGGCTGGAGCCGTTTCGTATCGATGCAGAATTACCTCAATCTGCTGTACCGCGAAGAGGAACGGGAGATGATCCCGCTGTGCCTCGACCAGGGCGTAGGTCTGATGCCGTGGAGCCCCATGGCCCGAGGCCGGCTGACCCGCCCCAACGGCCTGCAGACCGAGCGTACCCGCACCGACATCTCTGGCCGCTCGTTCTATGAGAAAACCGAGACCGAAGATGGCCGGGTGATCGACGTGGTCGAGCAACTGGCGAAGGAGCGAGGAGTGCCGATGGCGCAGGTGGCACTGGCCTGGGTTTTGGCCAAGCGCGGCGTCTCGGCCCCCATTGTCGGCGCATCCAAGGCGGCACAGCTCGACGATGCGATCGCCGCACTGGACCTGCAGTTGAGCGTCGAGGACATCGCTCGCCTCGAAGCCCCTTACGTACCGCATGGGGTGACCGGTTTCAAGTGAGACCGGCCGCCAGCTTAAGAGCATCGCCAGGGATGTGTAGTGCCGCCGATATCGAGCGCCGCCCGCGCGGCGCTCGATATCCGCGGCACCACAACTCCCCAATGAACGCTTCGCCAACACTCCGCGAACCTATTCTCAATACCCCGTCATCTCCAAGTATCCCTGCCCACCGCCACTCACCCGCACCGGCCCTTCCCAATAAGGAAACCGCGTCCCCATCCAGGCCTTGGGCTCGATCGCTTCGACCTGCACATCCACCTGCACCGAAGGCACCTGCACCCGCCAGCGGGTAGGCACCTGCTTGCCGTTGTCCTGCCGTGTCCAGGCCAAGGGGGTGAGTTCGAGCTCGCTGCCTTGCAGCGCCCTCGCCTGCCCCTGAGGGTCGATCCAGGTCCCGGCCCGGTATGGCGCGCCCTTGTCCTCTCGCACCTGGAACAGCATCAACTTGGCACCGCGGGCCAAATGCAGGGAAAACCAGTCCCAACCGCTTTGCCCGGCTGCCAGTGGCTGGCTGCTCCACTCCCGGTCGAGCCATGCCTGCCCGGTCACGGCAATACGCTGCCCATGGCGCTGCACTTCGCCGCGAACCCGATAGAACGGCTGGCTGTAGTAATACGACGCCTGGCCCTTGCCGGACTTCTCGCTATAACCCTGGGCGCCATGCAGCACCAGAGGACGGTCGCTGGCCAGGTCCAGGTCGTAGCTGAAACCCTGACCGTTGGCGCGCATGCGCAACTGCTCGATACCCGACTGGCCCTGCAGCGACCAATCATTGATCCAGGCGTGGAACGGCTGGGCCTCGGCGCCGGCCTGGCCGATGCCACCGCGGGCCAGGGTCTCGCCGACCTGATGGCCGCCTGGACCGGTCAAGGCCGCATGCCCCATCCACAGGTTTGCGCTGCTCCACCCGGTCGTCTGCGGACCGGCACGCAAGGCCGAGCGGAACAGGGTCCATTGCACGCCCCAATCGCGGCCCTGGGCATCCTTGAGGTTGGCCGTGACGTACCACCATTCGATGCGAAAACCGTCATGGGCGGCATGGTCGCGCGGGAATACGAGCGCTGTGTTGGGCACCACCTGCTTGAACGCAGAGGCATCGGCACCGAGCCCGGCATAGCTCTGCGGTGCGGGCGCTGGCGGGTCGCACGCGGCCAGCAACAGGCACGTGAGTAACAGCCAGGGTTTAACGTTCATCGCTGAACTGGCGCAACAAGTCGCTCGGCTGGCGGCGAGCCAGTTGCCACAGCGGCCAAGCACTGGCGAGCAGGCTGGTCAACAGGCCCAGCGCGGCCAGTTGCAGCAGTTGACCAGGAAACGCGTGCCAGGGTAAGCGCCAACCGAAGGCCTGCACATTCACCACGGCCACCAGGCACCAGGCCAGCAGCAGGCCCAGAGGAATGGCCAGCAGCACGGTGAAGCCGCTGAGCAGCAGCATCTGGCCAAGGCTCAACCACGCCAGCCAGCGGCGCGGAACGCCCAGTGCCCACAGCGGTGCCAACTGGCCCAGTCGCCGTTGGCCCAACGTCAATTGGCTGATGAACAATGCCACCCCGGCTACCCCCAGGGTCAGGCTGTTCAATGCCGCAGTCACCGCGAAGGTCCGGCTGAACACCTGGGTCGACCAGGCTTTCAGGCTGGCCTGCTCGACCAGTTGGTTATCGTCCAGCGGGAAACGTTGCTGCACCTCGCGCTTGATGGATTCGACTTCACCGGGGCGGGCCAACACGCTCAAGCCCGTCAGGCTGGCGCCCGGTGCGTGGTGGCGCAACCAGTCGGCGTTGAGCAGAACATGTCCCTTGGGGTTGCCGTAATCGGCATAGATGCCGACCACATTCAGTTGCTGAGGTGGTTCGCTCGGCAAGGCGATGCGATCGCCGAGCCAAATCCCGAGGCGGCGCGCAAGTTGTTCGCTGAGCATGGCCCCTCGGCCCGATGCCAGTTGGCCCCAGGCCGATGGCGTCTGTTCCAGCAGTGGCCAATGTTCGCGGTAGAACGCATGATCCACCACTCCCTGGACCTCCACCGGCCAGTGTTCCAGGCGCCATTCCACTCGCCAACTGGGCAACACGCTGCGCACAGCCGGATCTTGCCGTAACCACTGCACTATTTGCTCAGCCTGGGCGCTGTCGCGCGGACTGACATAAAGGTCTGCGGCCAGGCGTTGATCCAGCCAGCCAATGAAGGTGCGCCGGAAACCTTCGGTCATGCCGCCCACACCAACGCTAGCCGCCAATGCCAGCAATAACGCCATCAAGGCCAAGCTCAGCGCGGGCAACTGCTGGCGGCTGTCCGCGACAAACCATTGCGCCAACGGACGCCGGCAATGCCGTGCCACCCTGCCAAGCAAAGCTGCAAGCACACCGGGCAGCAGCAATGCAGCTGCCAACAGCAGTGCTGCAAGCATGGCGAATGCGCTGGGCAAGCCGTTACCCAATTCAGCACAGCCCCAGGCAATCATCAGCAACACGATGCCAACCAATGCCTGGCGTTTCAGCCAGGGTAATTGCGCCAGGCGCCAGGCCTGTGGCTGCGCCAAGGCCAGCAACGGCAGGCGTGCGGCACGCAGCAGGCTGTCGCAGCCGGCAAACAATGCGCCGAGCACTGCCACACCAATGCCGCCCAGCCACCACCCCAACGGTAGCTGCAATTGCCCTGCGACCCGCGCGCCATACAAGCCTTGCAGGCTAGAGGCGACGTCCGGCAGCAACAGGGCCGCCAGCCTATATCCCGTCAGCAGCCCCACGCAGCCACCAGCCAGGGCGAACAGGCCAAGCTCCAGGGCCAATGCGGCCAAGAGCGTGAACAGGCTGACGCCACAGGCACGCAAGGTGCGGATCAACCCGCGGCGCTGCTCCAAGGCCAGGCCGATGGCGGCGTGGGCGATGAACAGCCCGACCACGAAGGCCAGCAGGCCCAATGCGGTGAGGTTGAGGTGAAAGCTTGCGGTCAGCCGCTCCAGGTCACCGTCGTCGGTTGCGGACAGTACCTTCAGGCGAGCAGCGATAGCCTCTGGCAATGCTCGCTCGGCACTGCCAATCAAACGCGATAGCTGTCCAGGCGCGTTGAGCAGTGCCTGTGCCTGACCGATGTCGACGACGATGACCCCTGGCGCCAGCTGTTCGCTCAAGATCAGCGGCGGCAAGGTCTGCCCGTCTGCCGTCTGCGGCTGATCGCCAACCTTTCGGCGCAATTGGCGCAGGGTGTCCGGTCCGATCCAGGCTTGCCCCGGCGCCCCGATGAACGCTTGCAGGTCGAACCCCTGCGTACCGGCGCCGGCCACCGACATGCCCGGCAGCAGACTCAGCGGCTCTATGCCGATCAGCCGCAGACTGATCTGCGGCTGATCGGCGATACGCAGGCGGCCTTCGAGCACTGGCGTCACCTGCCAGCCTTGCTTGCGCAACTGGACATACAACGCCTGGTCGAAGCGCTGGCCGTCGCGGGCCACGATCTGTGGTAGCGCGGGTCCCGCCAGCACCGCCCGGGCCTGGGCGTAGTCGCTGCGCGCCTGGGTGTTGAGTGCTTGTACGCCGGTCCACAATGCAGTGGCCAGCCACAAGCCGGTGAAGATACCCAGGCATTGCAGGCGATGGCGCCACCAATGGCTGCACAAGGCCTGCAACGTGATGCGCAGGGTACTCATCGACGCTTCACCTGGCCGTTGTGCAAGACACAGCGCTGTTCAAGCCGGGCCGCCAAGCGTTGGCTGTGGGTGACCATCAAGAGGCTGCTGCCGGCCTCGGCGACCAACTGCAACAGCAGGGCCATCACCTCATCGCTACTGGCCTCGTCGAGGCTGCCGGTGGGTTCGTCGGCCAACATCAGCGCGGGTTTGCTCGCCAGGGCGCGGCCGATGGCGACGCGCTGCTGCTGGCCACCAGACAGTTGCTCGGGATAACGTTGCAGCAGCGATGCCAAATCCAGGCGCTGCGCCAGGTGGTCGATCCAGGCGGGATCGTGGCGGCCGGCCAGACGCGCCTGGAAGGCAAGGTTGGCTGCCACATCCAGGCTGCTGATCAGGTTGTACTGCTGGAACACCAGGCCGATGCCCTCGCGACGCCAACGAGCCAGAGCGGGCTCGCCATGGCTGTCCAGGGGCCGCCCGTCGATCAGGATGCGGCCGCTGTCGGGGCGGTCGAGTCCGGCCAGCAGGTGCAACAACGTGCTCTTGCCACTGCCCGACTCGCCCATCAGGGCCAGACTGGCACCGGCAGCGAGAGTCAGGTCGACGCCGCGCAAGACATCCAGCGGGCCTTGGGCGGTGGAGAACGACTTGTGCAGCTGTTCGACGACCAGCATCGGAGGGCCTTTTTGTCAGGATCAGACACTAGGCATAGCTGGTGATGCCGCTTGGGGGCAAGTGAGTCGTGCTCTGTACTGGCTAGCCAACCAGGGCATGCTGCACCTGCGCCACTGTCTGTTCCAGACTGCCCAGGTGCAGGCTCAGCACCCGCTCCACCGGTGCCTGATCCAACGGCCAATGCAAGGCGATGCTCCCGGCCAGCCGCCCCTGCACCCGCACCGGCAAAGCGATTGCCCGGATCAGGAACGGCAAGCGAACCGGGTACTCCCAATACCCCTCGGTGCGCTGCCCAAAGCCTTTGTGCCCGTCCTGCTCGATGTCCCGCAAGGCCGCGTCCCCGGTCTGCCGCTCTTGCGCGGCGAGGCGCTGCACCTCGTCCACGGCCAACTCCTTCAGGCACGCCCGGCCCATGGCCGAGTGGAACAAGCTGGCATGGTGCCCAACGATCTGGCAGTTGTTCGGGTAGCGCTTGCGCAGTATCTGGGGAATCGAGCTTTCCATCACCTCGAGCCGCTCGCCGTCGAAACACGACAGATCGACCACCAGCCCGGTGCGTTCGCTGAGCTCCAGCAGCAACGGTGCCGCGCGCTCGACCAACTCGCGCTTGAAGCGCTGCTGGCTGTCGCCGAACAAGCGCTTTGCACACAGGCGATAGCGCCTGTCACTCAAGCCGCGGTACACCCAGCCTTGCTCCTGCAAGGTGGCGAGCATGCGCGATACCGTCGCCTTGGGTAGCGTGGTGAGGTAATGCAACTGTTCCAGCCCCAGCGCCTGATGCTCGCCGAGCAGCTCGACGATGGCCAGCGCTCGCTCCACCGAGCGCACGCTGCCACTGTCTGCAGCCCCGATCCTGGTAGTGCCCATTGTTGACCTCCCTGGCATGCGTGGATGGTCATCTTGCCCAGCAAGATACGGGCCTGACTAGCGCGATCAATGCGGTTGCAGGCTTGCCGGAGGGCAACGCTCGATCCAACGGGTGAGTCGTTCATGGGCATGGGCCAGCTGCAGCACCGCGTGGTCGGCCTGCGCCGGGCCTATGATCTGCAGGCCCATGGGCAGCCCGGCAGCATTGAAACCGACCGGCACGCTCATGCTCGGCAGCCCGGCCAAGGTCGGGCCGATGACAACTTCCATCCACCGGTGATAAGTGTCCATTGCCCGCCCCCCGACCACCTTCGGCCACGTCGCGGTTGCGTCGAAAGGGAACACCTGGGCCGAGGGCAGCAGCAAGAAATCGTAACGCTCGAACAGCTTGCGCAACGCCTGGTACCAAGCACTGCGATCCAGCGAGGCCCGATAAACAGCCGCTGCACTCAGGTGCAAGCCGCCTTCGACTTCCCACTGTGCCTCCGGTTTGAGCTGCGCGCGCGTGCCAGGATCGGCATAGGCCTCGGCCAGATTGCCATGCACCAGAAAGTGGCGGTGGGTGAGCCAACATTGCCACAAGCGAGCCAGGTCGAAGTCGGGCTGACATGCCTCGACACTGCAGCCGAGCTCGGCAAAGTCCGCCAGGGCGGCTTCACACAAGCCCATCACGCCCTCATCCATCGGCAGATAGCCAGCGTAATCGCCCAACCAGCCGACCCGCACGCCGTTGAAGTCGCGCGCCAGATTCGCGGTGAAATCAATCGCGCCCTGGCCTTGCGAGAGGGGGGCACGTGCGTCGAAGCCCGCCTGCACCGTGAGCAGCCGTGCCACATCCCGCACACTGCGCCCCATCGGCCCTTCGGTGCCCAGTTGCTGCAGGAACAGTTCCGCTGTCGGCCCATAGGGCACGCGGCCCTGGGACGGGCGCAGACCGAACACGTTATTGAACGCTGCCGGGTTACGCAGCGAACCCATCATGTCGCTGCCATCGGCCACTGGCAGCAGGCGCATGGCCAGAGCAGCCGCCGCACCACCACTGCTGCCTCCGGCCACGCGACTGGGGTCGTAGGCGTTGGTGGTGGTACCGAACAAGGTGTTGTAGCTCTGCGAACCCAGGCCGAACTCCGGCACATTGCTCTTGCCGACGATAATCGCACCACTGGCCCGCACCCGCGCCACGCTGATCGCATCCGCCGATGGCACATGTTCGGCGAACAACGGCGATCCGAGGGTGGTACGCAGGCCGGCGGTCGCGGCCAGATCCTTGATCGCCTGGGGCATCCCATGCATCCAGCCCCGCGACTGCCCCGCCGCCAACTCCCGGTCGCGCTCACCGGCCTCGGCCAGCAGTGCCTGGTCGTCGCGCAGGGACACCAGGGCATTGACCTGCGGGTTGTAGCGCTGGATGTGCCCCAGATAGGCCTGCATCACTTCGCGACACGAGAACTGGCGCGCATGGATCGCCTCGGACAGGGCCTCGGCACCGAGGGCGACGATAGGATCGATGTCTAGCGCTTTCACGGTTTCACTCCAAGGTTGAAGGCAGCGGACTTGCCGGCCCGCGGTGCTTCTTTCAGGCAATAGGTGCCCAGCAGCGTCAGCAGGCAGGCGAACAGGACATAGAACGACGGTGCGACCGGGGTCCCGAGGACCTTGCTCAACCAGGTGACGATCAGCGGCGCGAAGCCACCGAACACCATCACCGCCACGTTATAGGCCACCGACACGCCGGTGGAGCGCACCGCCACCGGAAACTGCTCGGCCAGTGCGGTTGGCGCCGGGCCGAAGAAGCCGCCGATGGCGGTACACAGCAGCAGCTGCATCACCAGCAGGCGTTCGATCGAGGGCGCCGCGGCCACCCAGACATACAGCGGATAGACCATGATGAAGAACACCAGGGTGAACGCCATCAGCACCGGCCGCCGACCGAGCCGGTCGGACAATGCCCCAGCCAGGGGAATGACCACGGTCATCAGCCCGACGGCGAGCATCTGCACCAGCAGTACCTGGTCCAATGGCAGGCCGAGATTGGTGTGGGCGAAGGTCGGCATGTTCACCAGTACCACGTAGAACGATACCGTCGCACCGCAGGCCAGTCCCATGGACACCAGCAGGCTGCGACGATGCTCGCGCAGGACCTGCAGCAGGCTCGGTGCCTGGCCTTTGGCCTGCTGGCGGGCATCGAGGAACTCCTCGGGCTCTTCCATGTACTTGCGGATCCACAGCCCCACCGGACCGATCAGCAGCCCAACCACGAACGGCACGCGCCAGCCCCAGCTGGCCAGGGCTTCGGGGCTGCACAGATGGGTGACCAACGCGACCATCGCCGCACCGCTAAACACCGCCAGGCACTGCCCTACCAGTTGCCATGAGCCGTACAGGCCTTTGCGATGGGCCGGTGCGCTTTCCACCAGGAAAGCCGTGGCGCTGGCGTATTCACCCCCGGTGGCGAAGCCCTGGAGCATGCGCGCCACCACGATCAGTAACGGCGCGCCCATGCCGATGGCGAGGTAGCTAGGGGCGAATGCGATCATGGCGATGGACAAGGTCATCAGGCGAATGATCAGTTGCATCGCCGCCTTGCGCCCCTTGCGGTCGGAGTACATGCCCAGCAACACACCGCCCACCGGACGCATGAAGAAGCCGACGCCGAAGGTGGCCAGGGCCATCAGCAGCGAAGCATAGGCATCGTTCGAGGGGAAGAACTGGCTGGCGATGATGCTCGCCAGAAAGCCGTACACGATGAAGTCATACCACTCCAGCGCGTTGCCGATGACCGCCGCGACCACTTGCCGGGTACGCGACGCGCCTGTATTGGAATTCTGCATGGGGAACACTCCATCCATCTGTTGCGTTCAGGTGATCGCCAGGACGCGATTGCGCCCAGGCGCCAGCGGCAGTCGTCAATGCAGGGGTCAGGCCGGCTCGAGCCAGCTCTCGGTCAACGCACCCCAGTAGGCAGCGCCGATCAGCAGGATGTCGTCGTTGAAGTCGTAGGCGGGGTTGTGCACCATCGGTCGCTGCACACCATTGCCGATGAACAGGTAGGCTCCCGGACAGCGCTGGAGCATCCAGGCGAAGTCTTCGCTACCCATCAGTTTGCGGGTGTTGCCATCTACCGCATCGGCTCCCAGCAGTTCGACTCCGACCTTGTGGGCAAAGGCGTTCTCTGCGGCGTGGTTGACCAGTACCGGATAAGCCGGACGGTGCTCGATGTGTGCGCTGCAGCCGAAGCTTTCGGCCTGGGCCGTGATGATCGCGCGTACCCGTTCCAAGGTCTGCGCCCGGACCTGGGCGTCCAGTGCGCGCAAGCTGAGGCGTAGCAGTGCCTGCTGGGGAATGACGTTGGCCGCCTCCCCGGCCTGCAAGGCACCCACGGTGACCACGGCCGCTTCCTGGGCATCGATGTTGCGCGCCACCACGGTCTGCAGCGCCATGACCACGCTGGCTGCGGCCACCAGTGGGTCAACCGTCAGATGGGGCATCGAACCATGGCCGCCAACCCCCTCCAGGGTCACGGTGAGCAGGTCCTGAGAAGCCATCATCGGCCCTTCGCGAAAGCCCAGATGCCCCGCCGGCAACCCCGGCATGTTGTGCATGCCGAACAGTGCATCGCAGGGAAAGCGCTCGAGCAAACCATCGGCCAGCATCGCCTCGGCACCGCCCTGCCCCTCCTCTGCAGGCTGGAAGATCAGCGTCAACGTGCCGTCGAACTGGCGCGTAGCCGCCAGGTAACGTGCTGCGCCGAGCAGCATGGTGGTATGACCGTCATGACCGCAGGCGTGCATACAACCCGGGTGCTGGCTGCTATAGGCCGTGCCGGTGGCCTCATGGATCGGCAGCGCGTCCATGTCGGCACGTAGGCCCAGCGAGCGCGTGCTGCTGCCGTTGCGCAGTACGCCGACTACGCCGGTCCTGCCGATGCCGGTGTGCACTTCATAGCCCCACTCTTTCAGCAAGCGGGCGACCAGGGCCGAGGTGCGGCTTTCCTCGAAGCCCAGTTCCGGGTGCGCATGGATATCGTGGCGGATGGCGTGCAGGTCGCTGGCCACATCATTCAGCCAGGCCAGGATGTGCTGATGTCGCAACATGGTGTCTCTCCTCGCGCGGGTGGGTCCCGTTCTTGTTGTTCGCTTGGGATCACGACGGTTCAGGCAGGTCGTGCTTGTCGACAGATAAGCGCGAGTGGCTGGGCAGCACAATCGAATGTGGTTCCGCACAGCGGAACCTGTCGATCCTGGGCAGGCCCCTGTATGGGACAAGCCCGCACGATTGTCGCTTCCACCGCCACCCGCTGGTACGGTCACGAGGGCGAGATCCTGCGCTACGTGTTCTTCCATTCGGTGGTCCTGGCGATCCTGGTCGGTGCGTTGGTCACCTTGCAGGCCTATGTCGCGCCGTTCACCTCGATGGTGGTGGGCGCCGGTTGAGCCTGTCCCCGACCTCGATGAGCACCGCGCCAGGCGCGCGATGCTCACCGAGGTCCTCCGCCCGCTCCGGCGCACACCGCTCGGCGAATAAGCGGCTAGGCTTTAGCGCGGCGTCGACCCATCAACACTGCGTGCGCATGAGCGAAAACCTATGACAAGACCCCTTGCCTTCACGCTGTGCGCATTCGCCGGCCTCGTCCAGGCAGCCCCCATGGACTGGGGCGATGTGCGCGATGGCAGTCTCTACCTGCAACCCAGCCGCGCCGACACCCTGCATGTCAGCTGGGTGCCGGCCTGGCAAACCAGCGCCAACGAAGAACATCTGTACCTGCTCGATGGCCACGGCCAGCTGCGCGCCGAGCGCTTCATACCCGCCAGCGAAGGCCGCGGCGTGCAGGATTGGCCGCTGTCAGCCAGCCGCAGCAGCTATCGCGTCGAAGTACCAGGCTACAGCTTCCGGCGCTACCGCATCGAGCACGACGACAGCACGGTGGCCCTGTTCGAACCGGCCAAGGTGCACTTCAGCGCCGAGGTCAGCCGCGGTACCGAGTTGTATTTCAAGGTGGCGGCAGGTGAGCGTGCGGTGCTCGCCGGCAAATACTTCGGCGGCGTGCGCGCCATGCAGGCGCAGCGCCTGGGCGATGGCAGGCAGCTCGAACTGAAACTCACGCCCTATCCCCAGTACCCGCGGTTCGATCGCCTCGAATTGCCGGTGTCCGACCAGGACCAGATCTGGCGGCTGCGTCTGCAAGGCAGCGGCAAGGCGGCCTTTTGGCTCGATGGCAGCTCCAACCTGTTCGCCCAGCGCCCGGACCACCTGCAAGCGCTACGTCAGGAGGACGGCCAGACCACGCTAACCCTGCACGCTGAACGGCTCGGCCCCACCCCGCACCTGGGTGTCGCCCTACCCTACGTGCTGCCGCCAGCCGAAAGCTACGCCGTCCTGGATGCCCTGCAACCCAAGGCCGGAGGCTTCTACAGCTCGGTCGACATTCTCGCCGCACGCCCCCACTACGAGGATGCGTTCCGGCGCTTCTACCAGGAACGTGCGGGGATCTATCAGAACATCACCTTGCTCGCCGCCAGCGGCCGCAAGGCCGACCTGGCCATCGACCAACAGAGCTTTCAGGGCCTTGACGCCTGGCTCGCCGGCACGGTGGCGTTGGGCGGCAAGGGTATTCATTACCTGTCCTTCGCCGACGAGCCCAACTACAACTATCCCGACTACGCCACCTACAAGGCCTTCTTCGATGCGATGTACCAGCGCGTGCGGGCCTACCCCGGCGCCCGCGAGGCCGGTGTACGCATCGCCATGCCGGCCAGTGCGCGTTTCGTCAACGGCCCCTTCACCACCCAAGGCGGACAACGTCGCGGTATCGACTGGGCCAAACGCATGCTGCAGGAGGCCGGCCCACAGATCGATGCCCTGGCCTGGCACGAATGGATGATCCGCGACCTGTTGGCCACCCGCGTGTACCGCGACAGCGTCAGACGTGCCGCCGAGGTCGTCGGCCTGGATGCCAATGGCCGGCCGCGTAAGGCCTTGCTGCTGGACCAGACCAATATCTCCAGCGGCGGCAGCGTCAGCCCCTACGACCAGGAGACCCATTTCGCCTCGCTGTGGTGGGCCTCGGTAGCGATCAACTCGGCCCAGGACGGCCTGCTGGACATGCTCAACTGGTTCCAGGCCGCAGACGATCCGCACCACCTCAAGGGCATGATCCGCATGTCATCGCCCAATAGCTTCGAACTCAAACCGGTGGGCCTGGCCCAGCAGTTCATGCAGGCGCACTGGCTGGACCAGGTACAACGCATGGACAACACGGCCTTCGAGGTCGACGCCCTGGCCATGGCCCGCCAACAGCAGCGCAGCATTCTTGGGGTGAACAAAGGCACTCGTCTGCAGCACGTCAAGCTCGAAGGCGCCTTGGGTGCCTGCCCGGCGCTGAGCCTGTTCGGCCCCGACAGCCGCAGTCGCACGGTGCAGCCGGTGTGCAGCGGCGGCCAAGTGGCTTTCGAGTTGCCGGGCGAAACCCTGTTCGCCCTCAGTTGGCAAGCGACTGAATCCGATAGGTGAAGGTGTTCTTAACATTGGCCACTGCCACCGCCTGACCGTCCACCACCCGAGGCTGGTAGCGGAAACGCTTGGCCGCTGCCAGCGAGGGTTTGATGAACAGCGGGTGGCAGTTACCGACGATCTGTGGGTCGGCGACCCGCCCTTGGGCATCGACCGTGTAGACCACGGTGCACTCGCCTTCGATGCGGCGGTCCAGCGCCCGCTGCGGATAATCCGGCGCCTGTTTGGCAATCGGCAGGTATTGCCGGCTTGCCGCTTCGGCCTCGGCCCGGGCGCGTGCCGCAGCAGCGGCCTGACGCTCTGCTTCGGCCTGGCGGGCCTGGGCCAGGCGCTGCTGCTCCAGCCGCGCTTGCTCAGCCTTGGCCTGCAACGCCTGTTGCGTGGCTAACTGCTCACGGCGCTCGGCCTCCCGCCGCACCTGCTCGGCCCGCTGCTGGTCGCGCCGCGCCTGTTGTACCCGCTTGCGGGCCAGTGCTGCCTCGTCGACCACCGGCGTGGGTGTCACTGGCTCAGGCTTAACCACCGGCGAAGGTTCGGCGACCGCTGTCGGCGCAGTTGCCTCCGGCACGGGCAAAGGCGCAGGGGCCGGCTTGGGCAATTCAACCAACTGCGTCTGGATGACCGCCGCCGGCGCCGGCGGCAACTCCGCTGGCTGCGACAGGTTGAACAACAGGTAGGCAAGCCCGGCATGCAGGGCGATTGCGCTAGCCAAAGCAGCGCCATGTTCACGCCAGGCAGGCCAGCGCAGGGACAACGGGGGTTGGGCGAAGCTCAGACTGGTCATGATCAGGGCGCCTCGGTGATCAGGCCCAGACGGCCCACGCCGCCGCGCTGCAGCTCGGCGATCCCGGCCACCACCGCGGCATAGTCGGTGTGCTGATCGGCGCGCAGGTATACCTGGGTCTGCGGGTCCTCGGCGACGATGGCGGCGATCTTTTCACGCATCTGCGCGGTATCCACTGCGCTGCCGGTCTGCCCAGTGGTGTCCACTTCGCTGCCAAGGTTCCAGTAGTAGCTGCCATCGGCCTTCACCGACAAGGTGACGATGCGCTGCTGGTTCGGTGTAGGCAGGGCCTCGGCGGCCACCTTAGGCAGCTCGATCTGCACGCCCTGTACCAGCATCGGAGCGGTGACCATGAAGATCACCAACAGCACCAGCATCACGTCGATGTAAGGCACCACGTTCATTTCGGCTTTCACGCCGTGCTTGCGAACAGGTTTGACCAGCATCAGGGTTCTCCTCAGGCTGCCACGGCCAGTGCCGGGTTGGCACCTTGCAAGCGGCGCTGCAGGCGGCCCTGCAGTTCATTGCCGAATGCGTAATAACGAGTCAGCAGCGCCTGGCTGCGGGCAGTGAGGCGGTTGTAGGCCATCACCGCCGGGATCGCCGCGAACAGTCCGATGGCGGTGGCGATCAGCGCCTCAGCGATGCCGGGGGCGACAGTGGACAGAGTCGCCTGTTGCACCTGGGACAGGCCGAGGAAGGCGTTCATGATCCCCCACACCGTACCGAACAAGCCGATGTAAGGGCTTACCGAACCCACCGTGGCGAGGAACGGCAGACCTTTCTCCAGGCACCCCTCCTGTTCCGCGATGGCCACCAGCAGGCTGCGCTCGACGCCTTCGAGCACGCTGTCCGGCTGCTGGCCCGGCTGCAATTGCTGGAAACTCTGGTAACCGGCGAGAAACAACCGTTGCAGCCCGGCGTGCGCGGGTATCGGTTGGCTCTTCAGTTCCTGATACAACTGACTGGTCTCAGCGCCGCGGAACTGCCGCAGGAACGCCCGGCAGTGCGCGTCAGCTCGGCGCAACGCCGTACCGCGCTGGACGATCAGGTACCAACTGATCAACGAGGCCAGTACCAGGCACAGCATGACGGCCTGGACCACCAGGCTGGCATCGCTGACCAGGCCCCAGACGGTAGTGTGTTCGAGTGGAGTTGGAGTTTGCATGGGTCGAGTCCTTTTCTATCGTGTCGCCATTGGCTCCATAGTCAATGGCAGCGAGGTTGCGTCTGGATGACAGGCAGGCGACATTCAGTCGAGTTTTAGTGCCCTGGCGATGTCCGCCCACGGTACGTATTTGAAGTTCTGGTTGCCCTCGGGCAGACGCTTGCGGCCGTCCTGCACCACCAGCATGCCCTGGGCCCATGGTCCACCGAGATTGGCCGAGGTCACGTCGAGGCCGTCGGTCTCGGAGGCGCCATCAATGCCACGCACTGCGTCAAGGCCAACCTGGAAGCTACCGCGCAGGCGATACGGCGCCTGGGCCTCGACTACCACGTAGCGATCGTTGCCCTGGCTCGAGAGCACCAGGTAATCCCGTTTGGCGCCGTGATACAGCGCCAGGCCCTCGATATCGTCCTTGACCGGACCGCCTACCGCGATCACCTGCTCCAGTTGCGCCGATGCTTCGGCGCGGGCGTTCAAAGCCCACACCGCGACGTCTTCCTCGGCCACGAACAGGCGCTGCGTGCGGTCGTCGGCCACACAACCTTCGGACTGAGTCCGGGTGCTGAAGGTGCGTACCAGTTCGCCGGAGACCTTGCCGTCGTGGCCATCGAGGCGGTACTGCACGAAACGGCCGTCCTTGTCGTTGGCGATCGCGTGGATCGCGCCCTTGGCCTCCTTGAACAGGCACAGGCCATAGATTTCCTTGAGCGCCGTCTGCACCTGGCCGATGTCGCTGAGCTCACCGCTGGCTGGATCGATGGCGAACAGCTGCAGGGTATTGCGGTCACGGTTGCTGGCCACCGCCAGGTCAACCCGACGCTCGCCGAGCTGGAAGCCACTGCGCACATCGACGTTGTTCAAACGCCCCACGCGCAAGTCCTGTAGCTGCTTGCCTTGCAGGTCGTAGACCAGCAGGCCACCCTTTTTGTCGGTACCCAGCACGCGGCTGCGCGCAGGTTCACTCGCATGAACCCAGATGGCCGGATCGTCGGCGGCATCACCCAGGCTGGGCACGACATCGGTCTGCACCTGGGCACTCAGTTGTACCGGCGACTCGTTCGCTGGCGCGGTTTTGGGCAACCAGCCCAGGCGCGCTTGGTGGCTGCCCTGGTCATCGACCAGCAACAGATCCAGGCCCTGGTCGGCCACGCGGGCGCTCACCTGCTCGGGTTCATCCAATCCAGGCAACGGCAGCGTGCCGGCGCGTTGCCACTGGGCAGCGCTACGCTGGTACAGGTGCAAAGCAGCAGCGGCGGAGTCCAGCAGCAACAAGCCACCGGGCACCACGGCCATACCGGCCGCCGCCTTGGCCAGGCCGCCGAATGGCTCACGCAGGTCCACCGGCTCACGGACCAAGGGCGCCTCGGAACCCGCCTCATAACGCCACAGACCGACGTTCTCTTCGTTGACATAGAGGGCGTGGCTGCTGTCGTCGACCTGGCAGAACGCACTTTGCGGCGGCAGGCTCAGTGCCCGAACCTGGCGCGCCTCAGGCAACGGACGGCCAGCCTGGGCCACCAGCCATTGCTCGCCAATGCCCTCCTCGCCGACCAGGAACAGGAAGTCGTTGCGGGCACTGTCGCGATATAGGCACAGCCCTTCGATGGCGTAGCGGGTTTTCGGCAGGTACAACGGAGCGCCCCACTGGCCGCTGGCGTCGAGCCTGGCCAGCAACGCCTGCTGACGGCGCTTGTCGAGCGTAGCGACCAGCAACCCGCGATCGTCGATGCGGTGGTCGAGTGACTCGAAACGCCCCGCCAGCTCGCTCAGCACCCGCCCCTGATGGTCCACCAGTTGCAGCGCTTTGGCCGCCACTTGCACGCGTTCGGCCTGTTTCATGAAAGGCAGTGGCGCCAGCCACTGGACCGCGGCGCTATCGTTTTGCGAAGCCTGCAAGGCCAGCTCTGGCGCCGCTTGGGCACCACTCTGCGCCAGGGCCACACACAGCCCCAGCATCGACAAGGTAAACATACGCATGGTCAAGCACTATCCCTGAAGACGATCGATCAGAAGTGGGTAAGGGTCAGGCCGAGCTTGTAGGTCGGGCCGTACTCTTCGTATTGAGCGTTGTAGCGTTGATGGCCGGTGTAGACGTAGTAGGACTCATCGGTGATGTTCTGCGCCTCGAAGGTCAGCTGCAGTTCCGGGGTGATGAAATAGCCGGCCTTGAAGTCGACGTGCAGCGAGTCGTCGACGTACTGGTCATGGGCTTTGTCGTCGATGGCGCCGACCTCCAGCAGGTAGCCGGACTTGTAGTTGGCGGCCACTCGCATGTTGAAGCGGTCGTTTTCCCAGCCGACCATGAAGTTGCCGACGGTATCGGATTGGTTCGGCAGGTCGATGTCGCGCTTGCCGCTGGGCCCTTTGAGGGTTGCGTCGGACTTGCTCAAGGTCAGGTTTGCGCCTAACAACACGCCGTTCCAGGGCGCTGGCAGCCAATCGAACTTTTGCGAATAGGCAAGCTCCAGCCCGTACAGCTTGGCGCCGTCGCCGTTCTCGTAGGTCAGTGCCTCGTCGAAATCGACCCACTGCCCAGTGCCGGCGAGATCGGTGCTGTAGATGAAGTTATCGATGTCCTTGAAGAACAGGAACGCCGAGGCCACGCCGGCACGGCCCATGTAGTGCTCGATGCCGAGGTCGAGGTTCATCGATTCCAGCGGTTTGAGTTCCGGGTTGCCGAAGGAGGCATCGCTCTCGTCGATGACGAAGCCCGGTGCCAGCTGGCCAAAGGTCGGACGCACCACGCTGTTGGTCCAGGCCGCACGGATCGCCGTCGAGGGCGACAGCTGATAACGGGCGTGCACACCTGGCAGCCAGTGGTCGTAGCGGTTGTCGCTGCTGATGTCCTCGTAGACACCGTCGCGCAGCCCGGTGCCTTTGGCCGAGAACTCGGTGCCCTCGTAGCGCAGGCCGGCAATCAGCCGCCAGTCACCAATGTCCAGGGTGTTCATCAGGTAGGCGGCATTGATGTCCTCGCTCATGTCGAAGTCATTGATCCGCGACGCCTCCTCGTCGTAGAACGCCGCCTTGTCCAGGCCGGCGATCAAGCTCTTGATCGCACTGGCACTGATGCCGTTGCCGTAATGGCCCAGGGCGTAGTCGACGCTGCCGCTCTGGTAGTCCGCGAGGCTGATGTCGTCGAAATCGTCGTAGACCCAGGTCTCGGTGTCGCTGGTCTTGTCGCGACGGCTGAGCTTGCCGCCGAACTTGACCTGTGAGGCGTTGCCTTGCCATTCATAATCACGGGCCAGGTCCAGGCGGATGTTCTTTTCCTGATCCTTGCCGTCGACTTTTTCCCACTCCACTTCGTCGAGGGTAAAACGTGTCGGGTCGTAGAAGTCGCTGCCGACGCTGAGGCTTGGCTTGCGTGTGCCATCGAAGCCGACATCGGCGAAATCGCCGACGAACTTGGCGCCGGCGATGCCGCCCGGATCGTGCTCGGTGGCCTGGCTGTAGCCGGCCTGGGCGCTGATGGTCCACAGATCGATGATGCGCTCGCCACCGAGTACGTAGGACTGGATTTCCTGAGTGTCCTCGCGGGACTTGAGATCACGCCAGCCCTCAGCTTCGCCCCGCGCGCCGGAGGCCTGTGGGTCAGCGAACTCCAGGCCCATGGCGTTACGTGTCTCGGTATCCTTGAACTTGCTGTAGAGAGTGCGCAGGTAGTAACTGGAGAAGTCGTCTGGCTGATAGTCGAAGTTCAGACCCAGACCGGTGCGCTCGCGGGTGATTTCATAATCGCGGGCCTCGACCTCTTCGAGTCGGGCGCCGTCGTCGAAGTCCCAGTTGCCACCGGTTTCGACGTTGTCCGATCCGAACTTGCGCTTCTGCCAGCTGAACGCCGCGGCCACACCGAAGTTGTCGATGCCGTCACCGAGGCTGAAGCGGTCGCTGACCGCGCCGGAAAACTTCGGGCTGTCGCGGTCGACGTTGGTGTCATGGCTGGCTTCGCCGCTAAGGGTGTAGAACAGCCCGTCATGATCGAAGGCCGACAGGCTCTCGACCTCGATGGTGCCGCCCAGGGAGTTGGCGTCCATGTCCGGCGTCAGGCTCTTGACCACCGATAGCGACTGCACCAACTCAGCCGGCAACACATCCAGGGCCACTGCTCGGCGATCGCCTTCGGGGGCGGGCACCAGTGTGCCGTTGATGGTAACGCTGTTGAGGTCCGGCGCGATGCCGCGCACGCTGACGAAACGCCCTTCACCCTGGTCGCGTTCAACCGACACCCCGGGAATCCGCTGCAGGGCCTCGGCGGCGTTGTCATCGGGCAGTTGGCCAACGGCATCGGCGTGCACCACGCTCTCGATGCTGTCGGAGCGCTTCTGCTCCTGCAGCGCCTTGTCGATGCTGGCGGCCTGGCCGATCACCTCGACCCGCTCCACCACCTCTTCCTGCCCCCAGGCGGGGGCGGCGGTGATCGCGACGGTCAGCAGGCTGAACCTGAACCCGGCATTGCGGATGTGACGAAACGGCATTGCCACCTTGAAATCCTCGCTTGCAGTGGCCCGGTGATTCCGGGAATGGCTGCGAAAGCTAGAAATTGTCTGTGGCAGTTACGTGACAGGCTCTGCTTCGCAGGCTCTGAAACGCTCGTTTTCAGACTATTTCGGGGTGAATCTGAGCTGATATGACCTACCCATGCGTTCGTGTAGGAGCGGGTTTACCCGCGAACACCGGCACCGCCGGTGCCATCCACGCGGTTGTTCTTCGCGGGTTTACCCGCTCCTGCAAGAGACGGTTTCGCCCGATAAATCGCGATTTTTCTGATAGTCATCTGAGCTAAATCGACCCCCTGCCGCGTCACCGAACCGTCATCTGGCTTTGTTTCCTTTGCGCCCCAACACGCCTTACGGGCCTAAAGAGGAAACCCCATGCATCGCCCCCTGCTGTTCGCCACCCTGCTGTGCGTCGCCCTGCCCTTGGCCGCCGCGCAGCCCGAAGCCCAGCCGCTGCCGCGCTCGGCCGGTCTGCCCTACGCGGCCAAAGGCCTGGCCGACCGTATCGTGCTCACGCCTGGGCAGAACGCCGCCACCCAGATGGCCGTCAGCTACCGCACCGACCTGGCCCAGGCAGACGCCGTACTGGAACTGGGCCCAGCTCTTGCCGGCCCCTCGCTGGCAGCCAAGGCCACGCAGGTCGAAGGCATCACCCAGCGCCTGGACAGCGATAATGGCCCGGCCAACTACCATCAGGTGCGCCTGGACCATCTGCGGTCCGACACCGCCTATGTATACCGAGTCAAAGGCAGTGCCGGATGGAGCGAATGGCATCAATTCCGCACCGCCAAGGCGACCTTCGCGCCGTTCACTTTCGTCTACCTCGGCGACACCCAGAACGACATCCTCGCCATCGCCTCGCGCACCATCCGCCAAGCCCTGCGCAGCGTCGCCCATCCAGCCCTGGTGGTGCACGCCGGCGACCTGGTGGCCTCACGCGACGACCTGGCCCATGACGACGAATGGGGCGAATGGAACCAGGCCGGCGGCTGGTCCTATGCAGCTGTCCCGCAGTTGCCGGCGTTCGGCAACCACGAATACCTCGAGGCGCGTAATCCGGATGGCAGCGAAAGCCGCACCCTCAGCCCCCATGTACCGGCGCAGTTCGCCTTGCCACGCAACGGCGCAGCTGGCGTCCAGGCCACCAGCTACTTCAGCGACTACCAGAACGTGCGCTTCGTGGTCCTCGACGGCACCTCAGCCCTGGACCTGGGCACCTTGGAAGCACAAACACGCTGGTTGGAAGACACGCTGGCCAACAGCAAGGCACGCTGGAACATCGTGGTGATGCACCAGCCGGTCTACACCTGCGCCCGACCGGACGACACCGAGGTACTCAAGACGGCCTGGCAACCCCTGCTCGAGCGCTACAAGGTCGATCTGGTGCTGCAAGGTCATGATCACTGTTACAGCCGCCTGACCCATGCCCAGGGCCGCGTTGCTACCCAGGCAGCGCAACGCAACAAACGCCCCATCGGGCCGGTATACATGGTTTCGGTCACCGGCTCGAAGATGTATGGCCTGAACGACCGCGCCCACACCCAGCCCGATCGTATTGCCGAGGATACCCAGCTGTACCAGACCGTCGTGGTCGAGCAGAACCGCCTGCGCGTACGCGCCTACTCGGCGGACGACCAGCTCTACGATGCGTTCGACATCCAGCGCGACGCCAAGGGCCGTAAATTCCTGCAAGCGCCCAGACTAGCGCTGGCGCAAGAACGCTTCTGTCGCGAGAACACAGGGCCGGACGGGCTGCCCTGCACTACACGGGGCAAGTGAGCGTCATCGGATTGAGATAAACCCCAGGCATGCTGCGCAAGCCCCTGGCGCTTGCGCAGGCATCCATGCCAGGGCCGCACTCGACTACAACAATGAAGGATCACCCGCACATGCGCCTTCCCCCGCTTCTGAAACAGCATGGGCTGACCCTGGCCTGTTTGGTCCTGGCAGCCAACTGCGGCCTGCTCATCTACCTGGCCGCCGGCACCGTCAAACCCTGGGCCGAGATCAACTGGATGGACGTCGCCGGCGAAGGAGGCACCTGCCTGATCCTCTGCGGTTGGCTGGTGATGCTGCTGCGCGGACGCCCTGCCGGGCGAGTCACCCGCTTGCTGTCCCTGGGATTGTGCTGCATCGCCTTCTCGGTGTGGATGGACACCCTCGACGAATTCATCCGCCTAGCCCCCGAGGCGATCTGGGATAACTGGCTGGAAACCGCACCGATGCCGATCGGCATGCTGCTGATGACCCTCGGCATGTATCACCTGCAACAGGAGCAGCGCGCCATCACCGAACAGATGCGCAAGCGCGAGCAACTGTTTCGCGAACATCGCCTGTTCGACAAGCTGACCCCGCTGGCTGGCGCCCAATATCTGCGCCAACACCTGCAGCAGGCGCTGGTCCAGGCTGCCGACGAGCAGCAACCGCTGTCGCTGGTGGCCATCGACCTCGACAGTTTCAACCTGATCAACCAGCGCTACGGCCAGGACGAGGGCGACCAGGTACTTCAGGTGGTCGCCCAATTGCTGGTGCTGAACCTGCGTCAGCAGGACATGCTCTGCCGTCTGGCGGGTGATCGCTTCGTCGCCGTGCTACCCAACACCGGCGAGCGCCAGGCCCAGGCAATGGGCGACGCCCTGCGCCTGAGCGTCGCCCACCTTGCCCACCATACCCGGCGTCATGGCGAGCGCCTGCAACTCAGCGCAACGGTGGCCAGCGTGATGGCTCTGGACGAAGACCCGGCGCAGCTGCTCAAGCGCCTCAACCTGGCACTGAGCCGCGCCAAACCACGCCAGGTACGCAGCGCATGAACGGCTACGAAGGCGACAACCGATTCATCGCCGCCCACCACCTGCCGGCGGTACTCATCGACCTGGCCCGCTCGCGGGGTATCGACACCCATCACTTGCTGCGCGGTTGCGGGCTGTTTTACGACGACATCATCACCGGCAACGCACTGATCAGTGCGCAGCAGTTCTTGCGCCTGATCGGCAACGCCCAGCGTCTGCTGGATGCTGCCGACAGCAGCTTTCTCTACGGTCAGCGCCTGTGGCCTGGGCACTATGGCCCGGCCAGCCTGTTGCTGGAGCAGGCCGACCACTTGCTCCAGGCACTGGAGCGCATCGGTCAGTATCGGGCGCTGCTATCGCCTCTTGTGACCCCGGTGTTGCACCTGGACGAGCGCTACCTGCATCTGCACTGGCGGGAAAGCTGCGCAGTGGACGAGCACCGAGTGTTCCTGCTCGAAGCCAGCATGACCGCGGTGGTGGCCCTCGCCCGCCGCCAACAGCAGGCGCAGTTGCCCTGGCGCTTCCAGTTCGCCCATGCCGAACCTGCGTACGTGGAGCAGTACTGGGTACACCTGGGCGACGCACTGAGCTTTGGCTGCCCGTCGACGGTCATGAGCCTGCCCCGTGAGTGCCTGCTGCAACCCTGGCCCGAAGCCGGCTCGACGGCCCAGCAGGTGGCTCGCCAGGCGTGCGATGCGCAACTGACGGTCTGGGGCTGGCACAGTAGCTTTCTGGATAGCCTGCAAGAATACCTGCTCGGCTTGATCCGCCAGCCATTGAACCTGGAGCGCGTGGCGGCGGCGTTCGGCAACAGCCCGGCGTCGTTCAAACGCCGCCTGGCCAAGCATGGCACGCATTTTCAGGAGCAACTGGATCTGGTGCGACGAGACTTGGCGCTGTACCTGTACCAGATCAAGGGTTACGGCAATGACGAGGTCGCCCAGTACTTGGGCTTCAACGACAACACCAACTTTCGTCGCTCATTCAAACGCTGGACCGGCCGGGTTCCCAGCGAGCTTGGCCTGTTGAGCAACTGACCCATTAAGGCCTGTGCGGCAGCGATCAGGTAGGCAGCCACGCGGCGCTCCGCTACAGTGTGCTGCATGGACACAGACAATGCCGCGAACATGGCCGTACCGCAACAGCCCACGCTCACCGCTGGCAGACCAACTGCTAATGATGCCCAACAGCGCCCCTGCGCTACCGAGCGCCTAACCGTGCAAGCCAAGCCATGCAGTTGAACAACCTGATCCGCCGCCTCGACCTGGTCACCCTGCAACTGTTCGTGGCGATCCACGAAGAAGGCAGCCTGACCCGCGCCGCCACGCGCGAGGCGATCGCCCTGTCGGCGGCGAGCAAACGGCTGAACGAGCTCGAGAGCGCCCTGGGTACGCCGCTGTTCGCCCGCCAGGCACGCGGCATGCAGTTGACGCCGGCAGGTGAGACGCTGCTGCACCATGCTCGGCGCATGCTGTTCAACCTGGAGAAAATCGGCCTGGAGCTGGGCGAGCATTTACAAGGCGTGCGCGGTTACGTGCGCATGCTGGCCAATCTCTCGGCGATCATCCAGTTCCTGCCAGAAGATCTCGCTGAGTTTTCCGCACGCCACGAGCGGATCAAGGTGGAGCTCGAGGAACGCCCGAGCAATGGCGTGGTCCAGGGCTTGCTCGACGGCGTCGCCGACCTTGGCATCTGCTCCAGCGACTGCGATACCCGGGGCCTGCACACGGTGCGCTACAAGCGCGACCAGCTGGTGCTGGTCGTGCAAGCGGGCCATCCGTTGGCCGTTGCCCGACAAGTGGCCTTCTGCGACACCCTGGACAACGATTTCGTCGGCCTGCACGCCGCCAGTTCGATCAACATGCGCAGCGTCGAGGCGGCCCGTCGGGCCGGCAAGGTGTTGCGCCTGCGCATCCACGTGCCGAGCTTCGACGCCGTGTGCCGCATGGTCCAGGCCGACATGGGTGTGGGCATTCTGCCGCGCAAGGCGTTCGAGCTGTTCGGCGCGGCGCTAGGGCTGAGCGCGGTGACCCTGGAGGATGAATGGGCCGAGCGTGAACTGCTGTTGGTGGCCCGTGAACGCGAGGCGCTGTCACCGGTGAGCCGGTTGCTGTTCGAACACCTGAGCGGCAACCCCTGCTGAGGACCCTTCGCGTTTGGCGAAGGGTTGTTGCCAACACGGAAGTGGTGCCGCGTGCACAGGCTGCTTACGCTCTGCCTCAAAGTCCAAGAACAAAGAGGTCTGCAGCATGCCTGCCCCGCTCGAAGGCATCAGGGTCCTGGAAATCGGCACCCTGATCGCCGCCCCCTTCGCCGCTCGCCTGCTCGGTGAGTTCGGCGCCGAAGTGATCAAGATCGAAGCCCTGGGTCAGGGTGATCCTCTTCGCAAGTGGCGAAAGCTGCACGAAGGCACCTCGCTCTGGTGGTATCTGCAATCGCGCAACAAGAAGTCCCTGGCACTCGACCTCAAGGCCGGCGAAGGCCTCGAGATCGTCAAGCGCCTGCTCGGCGAAACCGATGTGTTGATCGAAAACCTGCGCCCAGGCGCCCTGGAAAAGCTCGGTTTAGGCTGGGACGTGCTGCACGCACTCAATCCCAAGCTGACCCTGGTGCGTATCTCCGGCTATGGCCAGAGCGGTCCGTACCGTGACCGGCCGGGTTTCGGCGCGATCGGCGAAGCCATGGGCGGCATCCGCTACACCACGGGTGAGCAAGGTTCGGCACCGGCCCGCGCCGGGGTCAGCCTGGGCGACTCGCTGGCCTCGCTGCACGCGGTGATGGGCGCCCTCCTGTCGCTGTTCAACGTGCGCGCCAACGGCGGCGTCGGCCAGGTGGTGGATGTGTCGCTGGTCGAAAGCGTGTTCAACCTCATGGAAAGCCTGGTGCCGGAGTACGATCTGCTCGGTCACGTCCGCGAACGCAGTGGTGGCTCGCTGCCGGGTATCGCCCCGTCCAACACCTACCGCACCGCCGATGGCGCCTTCGTGGTCATCGCCGGCAACAGCGACCCGATTTTCCGCCGCCTGATGCAGGTCATCGGCCGCCCGGACCTGGGCGAGGCGCCGCAATTCGCTCACAACGATGGCCGCGCCGCCCAGGCTGCGCTGCTTGACGAGGCTATCGAGGCCTGGACGCGTCGCCATGACATCGAACAGGTGCTGACCGCGCTTGAGGCCGCAGAGGTGCCCGCCGGGCGCATCTACTCGGTGGCCGATATCGTCAACGACCCGCATTACAACGCCCGCGACATGTTGCTCGACAGCCGTTTGCCGGACGGCACGCCGGTGCGCATGCCGGGCATCGTCCCCAAACTTTCGGCGACCCCAGGACGAGTCGACTGGCAGGGCCCGGCGTTGGGCGAGCATACCGATGCGCTGCTCGGCGGCCTCGGCATGGATACCGCTCAGATTGCCCAACTGCGAGCCCAGGGGGTGGTGCAATGATTCCGACCCATCCAGATCGCATGCTGATCCAAGAGGTGGCCCCGCGTGACGGCCTACAGATCGAGCCCACCTGGGTCCCCAGCGAAGACAAGATCACGTTGATCGATGGCCTCTCACAACTGGGCTTCAGTCGTATCGAGGCGGGCTCGTTCGTGTCGCCCAAGGCGATTCCGGCGCTGCGCGATGGCGACCAGGTATTCCGTGGTATCCAGCGTGCGCCCGGCGTGGTCTACGTAGCCCTGATTCCCAACCTGAAGGGCGCCGAGCGGGCGCTGGCAGCGGGTGCCGACGAGTTGAACCTGGTGCTGTCGGCCAGCCAGTCGCACAACCTGGCGAACATGCGCATGCGCCGGGAGCAATCCCTGGCCGGCTTCGGCGATATCGTCCAGGCCGTGCAAGGCCGGGATGTGAGCCTCAACGCGACGGTGGCCACGGCCTTCGGCTGCCCATTCGAGGGTCGGATCGACGGGGATCAGGTCATGCGCCTGGTCGATGCCTACCTAGCGCTGGGCGTGCAGGGCGTGACCCTGGCCGACACCACTGGCATGGCCAACCCGCGTCAGGTCGAACGTCTGGTGCGGCGCAGCCTGGAGCGACTGCCGGCGGCGATGCTCACCCTGCACTTCCACAACACCCGCGGCCTTGGCCTGTGCAATGTGCTGGCCGCCTTCGAAGCCGGAGCGAGGCGTTTCGACGCTGCGCTCGGCGGACTCGGCGGCTGCCCTTTCGCACCCGGCGCCTCGGGCAACATCTGCACCGAAGACCTGGTCAACCTGTGCATGGAAACCGGCATCCCGACCGGTATCGACCTCGACGGCCTACTGGCCTTGTCCCGCGGTCTGCCCGCTTTGCTCGGCCATGAAGTACCTGGCCAGTTGGCCAAGGCCGGACGCAACTGCGACCTGCACCCGCTGCCGGCTGACCTGCCAGCCTGATTCACCGCTGTAGATCGGGGGCTTGCCCCCACCAGAAAACAAGAACAACAGGGCTGCCCTCAGGTGGCCCAACTGGAGAAACTACCCATGAGTCTTACTGCTCTGCAGTCGGCCGCCGAAGGCGTGGCCGATACTGAAAAAGCGTTGATCCGCAAGGTAGCCTGGCGCCTGATGCCGCTGATCATGGTCTGCTACCTGTTCGCCTTCTTCGATCGCATCAACATCAGCTTCGCCAAGTTCCAGCTGCAGACCGACTTGGGCTTCAGCGACACTGCCTATGGCCTTGGCGCCAGCCTGTTCGTGGTGGGCTACGTGCTGTTCGAGGTTCCCAGCAACCTGATGCTTTACAAAGTCGGCGCACGCCGCTGGATCGCCCGCATCATGATCTCCTGGGGGCTGGCGACGGCGGCCATGGTGTTCGTCACCACCGAATGGCAGTTCTATGCCCTGCGCTTCGTCATCGGTGCGATGGAGGCTGGTTTTGCGCCCGGCGTGCTGTACTACCTGACCCTATGGTTCCCGCGCCATTATCGCGGCCGTATCACCTCGTTGCTGTTCCTCGCCTCGGCATTCGCCGGGCTGTTCGGGGCACCGATCTCCGGCCTGGTACTGGGCCATCTCGATGGTGCCTTGCAGATTCGCGGCTGGCACTGGCTGTTTCTGCTCGGCGGCATCCCCTGCGTAGCCCTGGGTCTGCTGGTGCTGACGCTGCTCAAAGACCGCATCGAGGATGCCGGCTGGCTCGATGCCGGTGAAAAACGCCTATTGCTGTCGCGAATCGACCCACCCCAGGCCGGGCATGGCCAGGGCTCGCTGCTGCAGGCCATTCGCATTCCCGGTTTCCTGACCTTGGGGCTGATCTACTTCCTGATCCAGATAGCGTCCTACGGCCTGAACTTCTGGGCACCCCAATTGATTCGCAGTGCCGGTACCGAGAATCCAACGGTGATCGGCCTGCTCACCGCTGTGCCATACATCTGCGGGGCTATCGCCATGGTGGTGTGCGGACGGCTGTCCGATGCTACGGGCGAGCGGCGCTGGTTCACCGCTGGCCTGATCGGCTTGGGTGCGGTGGGCTTCCTGTGCGCGGGCCTGTTCGATGACAACACGCCGTTGCTGCTGGTTTCCCTGGGCCTGCTGGGTGCGGGGGTGGTCGCATCGATCCCGAGCTTCTGGGCATTGCCACCGAAACTGTTGGCCGGCGCCGGCGCCGGAGCCGCAGGCGGAATCGCGTTGATCAACACCATGGGGCAATTGGGCGGCATCGTCAGCCCGGTGCTGGTGGGACGTATCCGTGACCTGACCGGCACGACCACGCCAGCGCTGTATCTGATTGCCGGAGCCTGCGTGGCGACGGTGCTGCTGCTGTTGTTCGCTCTGCCGGAGAAGCTGCGCAGCCGAGATGTGCCGACTCCTTAGCGGTCCCGGCATCTGCATGGCACCGGCCTTGCCGGTGTTCGCAGCGGTTCGCCACTCCGACGAGCCCGCTCCTTGTATCCTGAGATGCCGTCCTGCCACGATTGCGCCGCTCTAGTACGTGGGGTCTAATTCGGCCCACCGCAATACTTTCGGCAATCCAAGGACGCTTCATCATGTACAGGAAGATCGTACCCCTGGCGCTGCTATCGGCGCTGGCCGGCTGCTCCGGCAACGAGCAGCCGAACAAGGCCACATTCCAAGCAGCCGCCCAGGCCTACCTCGATACGCAATATCCCCACTGCTTCGTGATCAGCGCGTTTCCCACCCAGACCAAGGACTTCGACATCCACGGCACCAACCAGGCCCTGCATGCGCTGGCCAAGGTGGGCGTGGTCAGTGAACAGGAGATTTCCCGCACGGAGGTGCCGGCGCGCCTGTGGCAACCTGCTCGTACCGATATCTACTACGCCTACGACCTGACCGAGGAAGGCCGCAAGTACTACAAGGCCAATGTCGGCCGGCAACGCGATGGCAAAGCCGTCGGCGGGCTGTGCTTCGGCAAGGCGCAGGTCACGGATGTCAAACGCTTCAGCGAACCTACGCGCAGCAACGGCAAACAGACTTCACAAGTGACCTATGCCTACAAGGTCATTGGGCTGCCACAGTGGGCAAAGCAGCAAAGCGTTCGCAACGGCATCGCCGACCTGGACAAGGCGGTGGCCAGCGCAGAGCGACCGCTCCAGGCCACCGATGCCATGGTCCTGACCGACGCTGGCTGGAAACATGAGCGTCTGGTCACGCCCTGACCGTCCGCACGGCTGCCACTGGAGCCAGAACCTTCACAGGGTCCACGAAAGCACCAGCGGCAGCCAGGCGAAGGACAGCACCGTCGAACACATCACCAGGTTCGCCACCTGCTCGGGTTCACGGTTGGCGCGCACCGCCATGAGGTAATTGAACACCGCAACCGGCATCGACGACTGCACCATCAGCACCGCCCGCTCCAACTCCCCCATGCCCAGTACCAGGCCGGCCAGCCAACCCACCGCCGCCCCCAATACAAGACGCAGACCGCCCAGCAGCAGACCGCTGCCAACATGGCGCAAGCGCAGGCTGGCCAGAGACACGCCAAGAGTCAGCAGCATCAACGGAATGCTCATCCCGCCGAGCAGGTCGACCGTATTGGCCAGCCAGCGCGGCAACTCGACACCCAGGAAGATGATCGGCATCGCCCCCGCCAGGCTAATGACAATAGGGTTGCGCACAAAGGCCTTGAACGAGGCGGCAGTGCCGGAAATGGCCAGCCCCAAGGTGAACTGGAATACCGACAAGGTCAGGAAGAACGCCACGGCCAGTGCCAGGCCATGCTCACCGAACGCATACAGGCTGATCGGCAGCCCCATGTTGCCGGTATTGGGAAACATGAATGCCGGCATCAGCACCCGCCACTGATACCCACCCACCCGGCACGCCAGCCAACCCGCCAGGGCCATGCCGACCAGACACAGGCTGCAAGCGCCGGCCATGCTGAGAAAGGCTTCGGCCTGCAAGTCGGTCCGGCTCAGTGTCGACAGCACCAACGAGGGCGTGCCGACAGTCATGACCATGCGCGCGACAAACTCGGTGGGGTAGTCGAACCCTTTTCGGGCCCAGAGGTAGCCTATGCCAGCAACGATGAATACGGGTGCCAAAATGGCAGACAACGACGCCAGCATGAACCTTGCCCTCCTTGGAAATGCGACAGTATGCCGCAGCCAGGGCCGTGTGGGGCAGGCATATGTGATCGCAACCGTCATCCATTTGCCTATTGCAGACACCGCCCCGGCAAATCCTGCGGTGCGGCGTCTCGTCGCAGGTGTCAGCCCCTTGGGCAAATCGTTCGCAGGGCTTAGAATCGCGCCTCCTTTTCGGCCGTCGCCTTGAACGGTGGCAACCGGCAGCAACGACAAAGTCCGTGCCTGAACACATGCCCGCCCATGTGCAATAGGCTCAACCGACCCCGCCCGACCTACTTCCTGACAGGTTTAGCGGTTGAGTCTTGCCCAGGTCGCATCCAGCTTAGGCACACCCGTGCAGCCCACCGGCCCGTCATGGCCCGGTGCGCCGTGCGTGTTCGAAGAGGCGCTCATCCCGTCTTCATCCATTCGAGGTAACTATGTCTCCGCGTTTGCTGGCCATGGCGCTGGCACCCCTGCTCGGGCTTTTCATCATCGCCTTGGGCAATGGCTTCATGTCTTCCCTGACGACTCTGCGCCTGGGCGCTGCCGGCGAATCGGCAACCATGATCGGTATCGTCTCGTCGGCCTATTTCATTGGCCTGACCCTGGGCGCCGTATTCAACGACCGGCTGATCCTGCGAATCGGCCACATCCGCGCCTACAGCAGTTTCGCCTCACTGATCGCCGCGACCATCCTGGCCCAAGGCCTGTTCTACGACACCACCTGGTGGATCGCCCTACGCCTGATCAACGGCTGGGCAACGGTGGGGGTGTTCCTGGTGATCGAGAGTTGGTTGCTGCTGGCCGGTGACGCGAAGATCCGTGGCCGCCTGCTGGCGCTGTACATGATCGCCTTCTATGGAGCCGGAGTGATCGCCCAGGCCACCTTGGGCGAGATCACCGGTTGGGGCGAGACCGCGCCATTCATGGTCGCCGGCATGCTCGCGGCACTTTCGGTGATGCCCATCGTGATCCTGCCACAAGTCTCGCCGTTGCTGGAGCAGGTCGAACCCCTCAAGCCCCGCCAACTGCTGGGCGTCGCGCCGACCGGGCTGGTCGGTTGCTTCGGCTCGGGCGCGGCCATTGCCGGGATCTACGCGCTGCTGCCGTTGTACCTGCAACGTATCGGCATGGACGTGGGTGAGATCGGCAACATGATGGCCTGGGTGATCCTCGGTGCGATGCTGCTGCAATACCCGGTCGGTCGCTGGTCCGACCGCAAGGACCGCCAGGACGTCCTGATCGCACTGGCAGCACTGTGCACCGTGCTGTCGGTGATCGTCGTGCTGCTGCCGGCGAATTCGATGCTACTGCCGGTCTTGCTGTTCCTGCTCGGGGGCGGGGTGTTCGCGCTGTACCCGGTCGCGGTCAGCAGTGCAGCCGACCGTGCGCCTTCCGATGCCCTGGTGCCGATGATCCAGGGCTTGCTGCTGATCAACTCGCTGGGCTCGGCGCTGGCACCGCTGGCGATTTCACCGGTAATGACCTCGTTCGGCGAGGTCGGCCTGTTCTGGGCCTTCACCGTGATCAATGGAGCGATGTTCGGCTTCTTCCTTTGGCGTCGCGGCAAGCGGCCCAAGGCCGAACACCCGGCGCCGTTCGCCGCCACCGCGACATTCTCGCCCACCGGTGCCGAACTGCGGGTGACCGAAGACCTGATGCACGCCGCCCAGGAACATCCGCCGCTCGAGGCGGCGGAGCAAAGCCCGCCGCAAACGGCAGCGCATGCCGAGCATTCTTGACTGCACCAGGGCCGCCATCGCGGCCCTGTTCACGACCGCCTGTCGGCCGGACAGCACTGCGCCATGATTGCAACGCCCAACGAATGACACATCGTTCGCACAGGAGATCGACCATGAAGCGCATTCGTCCGCTTTCGCTCAGCCTTGCCCTGGCACTCGGCCTGGCCTCGGCAGCCAGTTTCGCCGCCAGCGAGGGCAGCACCGATACCCGGCCCTCTGCCACCCAACCGGCCGACCCGACGCCTGGCAAGACGGCAGGTGAAGGGAGCAGTGTGAATACCCCAGGCGGAACCGGCGACAACGACAGCGCCGACACCGGCAGCAATTCCGATGCCGCCGACGGCGCTGCCGGCGGCTCCAACAACACCGGCGAAGGCACAGGTTCCGGTGCCGGTGCCTCGGGCGGTACGGCCGAGGATCAGGACAGCCGCTGAGGGCAGCTGTTTCGCTCGGTGCACTTGGGATCGAGGGTAGTGCGTAAATTGTGCGCCGCGCCGGCGGCGCGCGATATCGGCGCCGCCGATGAATCAGCTAGCCGCCCTTCCCCAGTCACCGCCAATAACGCTGGTCGTCCACCACCCGCTCATGGCTCTGGAACAGCGCCGGTAACTCTTCCTTGAGGTAATCGATCCAGGTCCGCACCTTGGCGTCGAGGTAATGTCGCGACGGGTAGATCGCATACAGCATGCTCTCGCGCAGCCTGTACGGCGCCAGCAGACGGCGGAGGCGGCCCTGCTCGATGGCTTCGCTTGCCGTATAGAAGGGCAACAGACCGATCCCCATCCCCAACTCACTGGCCACCAGCATGGCATCGGCCACATTGGTCAGGAAGCTGTCCCGCGGGGCGATCACGAATTGATCGACCCCCTGTGGGAACACCCAGTCCCCTTCGTACATCGGATAGGCCATACGCAGGCAGCGATGGTCGTGCAGGTCTTCGGGACGCTCCGGTACGCCATGGGCGTCGAGGTAGCTGGGCGCCGCGCAGGGAATGCTGAAGATGTTGCCCAACGGCACTGCGATCAGTTGTGAATCGGGCAGCGCCTCGTCGACCGTGATCACCACATCGTGCCCCTCGGCCAGCGGGTCGGGATTGCGCTGTGACAGCGTAAGCTCGATCACCACCTCCGGGCACAAGGCGTTGTAGCCAGCCACCAGGGGCATCAGCAACATGCCCATGCCATGCGGGCAGTGCAGGCGCAGGCGCCCGCGCGGCGTGAGGTGCGCACCACGGGCCTCGTCCATGGCTTCGTCGGTCAGCAGCAAGATCTGCCGTGCCCGTTCGAGAAACCGCTCGCCCGCCTCGCTCATGCGCAAACGCCGGGTGGTGCGATGCAGCAAGCGCGTCTGTAGCTGGTTCTCCAGCTCCGCGATGATCCGTGAGACTTGCGCAGCGGAAATGTCCAGGGCATTGGCAGCAGCCGCAAAACTGCCGCACTCGATGACCCGGGTGAAGGTACGCATGGCGTGCAACATGTCCATCCGCGTGGCATCCTCGCTATATTCTTACGCCGAAGGCAGGAATCTATCACGGTATAGCCCATTTATTGTGCATGACCATTGAATACATCATGAGAAATCCACGATAAAGGAGCCTGCCATGAAACATTCGATCGCTTTCCTTGCCCTGTCGGCCACCCTCGCCTCTTTCACCGCGTTGGCGGCCCAACCAGTCCCTCAATCGGCGAACAGCAGCAACTACGAATACGGCATACCTATGGATGTGGCCAAGGTCGTCTCGATCACGCCGGACAGCAATGCTGCCGACTGTGAAGTGGGTACCTCGCACATGGTCTATATCGACCACCAAGGCCAGACCCACGAAATCGCCTACCGGGAAATGGGTAACTGTTCGCGCCTGTGATTCAGGCCAGGACCTCGTTGATCCAACTGACCTGCCGCTCGAAATCGCGGGTCTTATGTTCCGGGACCGTCGCCCGGGCACGTTGGAAATTCGCCAGGGTCTGTTGTTTCTGCCGTAGCATGCGCTGCCATTTGTTCAAGAACGCAGGGCTGCGCTGGCGCAATAACAAAGGTCCGAAATACAGTTCCTGCGCGCTATAGGCCTGCCCCTCGCCCGGCTCGGCGACAATGATCTCGTAATCGAAACGGTGTTCGCGCAGCAGTTCTTCGCTGACGATGCGGTAGCCGTTCGCCGCCAGCCACTCACGCAGTTCGCGCTCATCGCCATTGGGCTGCAGGATCAGCCGCTCGCGCCCCGACAGATGCCGGCGGCCGCGCTCGAGGATGTCGCGAATGGTCTGGCCGCCCATGCCGCAGAAGGTGATGGCGGTAATCCGATCATCCGCCTCGATGGCCGCCAGGCCATCGGCAAGACGCACACTGATACTCGCTTGCAGGCCGTTTTCACGTACCGTGCGTTGGGCAGAGGCGAACGGTGTCTGCGCCACTTCACCCGCTACTGCCGCTTCGATCACCCCACGCAGGCGCAACGCCACCGGCAGGTAGCCGTGGTCCGAGCCGATATCCGCCAGGCGCGCGCCCTGCGGCACCTGCGCCGCCACGCGCTCAAGGCGCCTCGACAATGTCTGTTCGTTCAACGTTAACCCCTAGCGTCAGAATCGGGCGCGATTCTGACCTGCACGGCCGGTGATGACAATGCTCGATGGCCCAGCGGTGCCTTGACCGGGCCATCGTGCTCGACCCGCCCGTGCCGCTCGCGTAGGCTTGCACTTTTTCCCACGTCGCAAGGCAAAACGACTCATGGCAAACGCAGACATCATCTTCACTCCGGACACCGATGCCGAATCCATTTCCTCCGACGTCGCCGAGTTCAATGGCGTACTGGTCACCACCCAAGTGCCGATTCGTGCCGACGGTAGCCTGGAATTGGGCGACATCGTCACCCAGTGCGAATGCACCCTGCAGGCCCTGAAGGACGCTCTGGAAAAAGCCGGTAGCAGCATGGACCGCGTCCTGCACCTGACCATCTACCTCACCGATATGGCCGACCGCGCCGTGTTCAACGAGGTATACCAGCGCTTCTTCAGCAAGCCCTGGCCGGTCCGCGCCGCCGTTGGCGTGGCATCGCTTGCGTTCGAGGGCATGCGTGTAGAAGTGACCGCCATGGCGGCCAAGGCCTGACCGACCCCAGGATGCTGCACCAGCAGGACGCTGCCCGATGCCCGATACCTCTCTACGCCGCAGAGCGCTGAGCGCCTTGCTCCCCGGCCTGAGCCTGTGCCCCTTGGCCCAGGCCGAACCGCCCAGCCGTTTCGAGTTGCTCGAGCCGGTGGTGATCACCGGCAGCTACGTACCCAATCCGACTTTCGACCTGCCGTACTCGATCGACACCGTCGACCGAGCGCAGATCGCCGACGGCCAGTTGGGCGTGAACCTGTCGGAGGCGCTCAATCGGGTGCCGGGCCTGGTGGTGCAAAACCGCCAGAACTACGCCCAAGACCTGCAAATCTCTTCACGCGGCTACGGCGCCCGCTCGGCGTTCGGCGTGCGCGGTATCAAGCTGCTCAGCGATGGAATTCCGGCCAGTACGCCGGACGGCCAAGGCCAGGCTGCCACCTTGAACCTGGATGTGGCCGATCGCATAGAAGTCCTGCGTGGCCCGGCCTCTGCCATCTACGGCAGCAATGCAGGCGGTGTCATCCAGATGTTTTCCCGCGACGGCGCAGGTCCACCCAAGGTGGGCGCCGAAACCACCTTCGGTAGCGACGGGTTCAACAAGCACCACGTGTACAGCGAAGGTGGCGACGACAAGGCCGGTTTCCTGGTGGACGCTTCGCGGATGGACACCGATGGCTACCGCGACCACAGCTCGGCCCGCCGCGACCAGACCTTCGCCAAGGTGCACGTGCGGCCCGACGAGGACAGCCGTCTGGCGCTGATCTTCAGTACCTTGGAGCAAAACGGCACCGAGGATCCGCTTGGGCAGACCTGGGAGGCCTACAAGCATGATCCGCGGTCGGTGTCCGAGCGAGCCGAGCAATACGACACGCGCAAGAGCATCCATCACCAGCAACTGGGCATGAACTACGAGCGCGCCTTTGGCGATGCGACCTTGCAGTTCAACCTGTATGCCGGCAAGCGCAGCGTGATCCAGTACCTGTCGATTCCCAAGGGCGCGCCAGCCAACGACCGCGGCGGTGGCGTGGTCGACTTCGACCGTGAATTCCATGGGGGCACGTTGCGCTGGATCCAGCCCATCGCCGCCGCTCCCGGCAACCTTACCGTGACCGTCGGCGCCGACTACGACCGCAGCACCGACGACCGTCGCGGCTACCAGAACTTCAGCGGCGCCACCCTGGGCGTCAAGGGCGAGTTGCGACGCAAGGAAAAGGACACCGCCACCAGCCTCGACCCTTATATCCAGGCCCACTGGGAGCTGGACCGCTGGACCGTGGACGCGGGCCTGCGTCATAACACCATGAAGATGGAGGTCGACGACCACTACCTGGCCAACGGCGATGCCAGTGGCTCGAAGAAATACCAGCGCGCCACACCAACCTTGTCGGTGATGTACGCCTTCACCCCCGACCTGCACGGCTATATCAGTGCCGGCAAGGCCTTCGAGACCCCGACCCAGGCCGAGATGGCCTATGCGCCCGGCGCCGTGGAAGGTTTCAACTTCGGACTCGACCCGGCCACCAGCACCCAATACGAGCTCGGCCTCAAGGCGCGTCCGGATGAACGCACCCGGGTCAACGCCGCGATCTTCGAGATCCGCACCAAGGACGAGATCGTGGTGGCGGCCTCGGAAGGCGGGCGCACCAGCTACCGTAACGCCGGCAAGACGCTGCGCCGCGGGTTCGAACTCAGCGTACAACGCCAGTTCAATGCCCAATGGCAGGCCAATCTGGCCTATACCCTGCTCGATGCGACCTATGACGAAGCATTCAGCCAAGGTACCACCAGCATCGACAAGGGCAATCATCTCCCAGGCGTGCCTCAGGCCAGCCTGTTCGGCGAACTGATCTGGAAACCGCGCGACGGCATCAGCATGGGGCTTGAAGGGCAATACCGGAGCAAGGTGTACGTCGAGGACAGCAACGACCAGCATGTCGCGCCCAGCTATGCCGTATTCAACTGGCGAACCCGGTTCGAACAGCACTACGGGCCGTGGACCTTCCACCAGTTATTGCGGCTGGATAACCTGCTGGACCGCCAGTACGTCGGCTCGGTGATCGTCGGCGACAGCAACGGGCGCTACTACGAGGCGGCGCCGGGGCGGTCCTGGTATGCGGGGGCTGGGCTGCAATACCAGTTCTGACAATGGGCCGCCAAGCGGCCCCCGACACTCCCCTGTCTAGCGCCGCACCTGCATCCCCAACAGAGCCGCCCCCAGGCACTTGCCATGTGCATCCAGCGCCAGCGACCGTGTCACGCCACCGCGCAGCAGCCCAGGCAACACGAAGTTCAGCGCCCGTAACTGCGGCAGCTCGTAACGCCGAACCGGTCCCGCATCGGCATCGCGCAAATGGGCGAACCAGGCCTCGACCTTATCCACCGTGACCTCGCGCAACAGCACGGCGTAGTCCTCCGCCCGATAGGCGATCAGCGAAATGTTCGAAGTATCGCCCTTGTCTCCGGTACGGGTATGGGCAATTTCATGTAATGCGACGGTCATGGGCAGACCTCCAGATGGACACGGGCGATGGCGAACTCACGGGGCAGGTACAGGCTGGCCACTGCCAACACCTCGCGCACTTGGCGGGTGGCACCGCCGCCGCCGGCAGGGCCGTTGGTGTACAGGGTCTCCACTTCGTTGGCCAAGGCCTGGGCAGCCGCCCGCGTGGCGCAGCGCCCGGCCACGCGCAAGCGCACTTCCCAGGGCTCGCCAGAGTGGCCGAAATCACTGCCGTGCAGCGAGTCGATGCCCATTAACTCGCAACGTAGCTCCTCGACCGGCACGCCGGTCAGGGTCAGCCGCTGCTCGACTATCTTCCCGGCCAGGCGGGCTCGCGCCAGCGCATTGGGGCCACCATAGGAAATCTGCCCTTCACCGATCCAACCGTCACGATAGCCAACGGTCACTTTCAGTCGTTCGGGTCGCTGAGTGCCGGTGGCACCGCTGACCTGCACCGTGTCCGGCCCCTGCAAGGCAAAGTGCACAGCGGAAAAGTCAGCGACCACATCGGGGGTGAAGTAGCAGCCCGGGTCGTGCACCTCGTACAGCAGTTGCTCGGTGCAGGTCGCGACGTCGATGCGCCCGCCGCTGCCGGCGACCTTGGTGATGCATGCCTGGCCCTCGGAGTCGATTTCGGCGAGGGGGAAACCCAGCCGCGCCAGGTCGGGGACATCCTTCACGCCGGGGTCGGCGAAATAACCTCCGCTGACCTGCCCGGCGCATTCGAGCAGGTGACCGATGAGCGTGCCGCGGCCACGCCGCAGCCAATCGTCTGCCGCCCAGCCAAAGGCATGCAACTGTGGCGCAAGGAACAACGAAGGATCGGCGACGCGCCCAGTGATCACCACATCGGCATCCTCGGCCAAGGCCTGGAGAATGCCCTCGACCCCAAGGTAGGCGTTGGCCGACACCATGCGCTCGCCCAGAGCGGCCACATTCAGACCGTTGTCCAACTGCCAATCTGGGTGTTCGCGCAGCACGGCGAGTACGTCGTCGCCCTCCACTGCCGCCACCTTGAGCCCGTGCAACCCCAATTCAGTGGCGACAGCGACGACCTGGCGAGCTGCTGCACGTGGGTTGGCGGCGCCCATGTTGCTGATGATCCGCAGGCGTCGACTGCCCTGACGGACGAAGGGCAGCACGGCCCGCATGCGCGTGACCAGCAAAGGATCGAAGCCGGCTTCGGGTTCGGCCAGGCGTGCTTGCTGGGCCAAGGCGATAGTCCGCTCGGCCAGGCATTCGAATATCAGGTAGTCAAGATCGCCGTCACGGGCCAGTTCGACGGCAGGCTCCACGCGGTCGCCGGAATAACCGGCGCCAGCGCCGATGCGCAGGGTGTTCATCTTCAGAATACTCCCAGTGCCAACGCGGTCAGAGTCATCAGCACCGACGCGGCAAACAGTAATGGCAGGGTGAACCGTTGGTGGTCGGCCAGCTCCAGCTTGCACAGGCCGACCAGCAGGAAGGTGGCCGGGGTCAGCGGGCTAACCGGGAACCCGGTGGTATGCACCCCAAGCAGCGAAGCCTGGGCCACCTGCACCGGGTCGACGCCAAGCGAACGGCCGACTTCGGCGATCACCGGCATCACGCCGAAGTAGAAGGAGTCAGGGTCGAACAGCAGGCTCAGTGGCATCGATACGAAACCCACCAGCGCGGGGATCAACTTCCCGTGCCCTGGTGGAATCTGCTGCACCGCCACCTCAGCCATGGCCTTGAGCATGCCGGTACCTTGCATGATGCCGGTGAACACGCCAGCGGCCAGGAGGATGCTGGCCATGGTCAGCGCGGTCTTGGCGTGGGCGTCGATGCGTTCGCGCTGATGATCGACGCGAGGATAGTTCAGGCACAGCGCAATCACGGTACCGAGCATGAACATCACCACCGGGTCGACCCAGCCGGCGATCATCACGGCCATGACCAATACCGTCAGCAACAGGTTCGGCCAGAACAGGCGCGGTCGGCGCAACGCCTGCTCCTCGGTGCTGAGGGCACGCTGCGGCGCGGCGACATCGCTGCCGCCACACAGGCCCAGGCGCTTTTCCTCCCGCCGGCCCAGCCACCAGGCACAGGCGAAGACGAACGCCAGGCCCACCAGTTGCACCGGAATGAGCGGCTGGAACAGGTCCGCCACCGGCACGTGCAGGGCCGCGGAAGAGCGCAGCACAGGTCCGGTCCACGGCAGGAAGTTGACTCCGGCAGCCATCGCTGCGACACAGGCCAGCACCCGTCGGTCGATACCCAGGCGGGTATACAACGGCAGCATCGCCGGCACCGTGACCAGAAAGGTCACCGCACCCGAACCGTCCAGGTGCACCAGCAACGCCAGCAACGCAGTGCCACAGACGATGCGCGTGGGCCGGGTGCCGACGGCGCGCAGGATGCGGTCAATGATCGGATCGAGCATGCCGGCATCGGTCATCACACCGAAGAACAGGATGGCGAAGATGAACATGCCCACTACCGGCGCGACATTCTTGATCCCGGTGAGGATGAAACCGCTGGTCTGCAGGCCGAAGCCGGCCAACAGGGCTGCAATGATGGGAAAGGCGATCAACGCCACCAACGGCGAGAGGCGTTTGCTCATCACCGCGACAAGCAGAGACAGAATGGTAATGACGCCATAGAGGGCGAGCATGGGCGACTCCAGCATGTGATTTTTGTTGTTGCCTGGAGTATCAGGAAGGGCCACGGCGCGTGTAAATTGCAATTTAAAGCCACTCACGTTCGAAAAAACAAAATGAAGAATGCCTTGCAGCACATCCGCGCCTTCATCACCGTGGTCCAACGCGGCAACTTCGCCCGCGCCGCCGACGACCTGCACCTGTCGCCGTCGGCACTGACCGTGCAGATCCGCCAGTTGGAAGGTTGGTTGGGGGTGGAACTGCTGGAGCGCAGCCCTCGCCATGTGGCATTGACCGCAGCCGGGCGCGAGGCGCTGCCGGCGATGGAGAAACTGCTGCTGGACCTGGGCAACATCGTCAGCGCCAGCCAAGGCCTGGCCGCCGTGCGTCGCGGCGTGGTCAGCGTGGCAGCCCTGCCCTCGCTGTGTGCCGGTGCCCTCCCCGAACGACTGGCCGTGTTCCATGAGCAATACCCAGGTATCGAAGTGCGCTTGCGCGATCTGGTGGCCGAGCGCATCACCGAGCGGGTGCGCGATGGCGACGTCGATTTTGGCCTGGGAGTACGGGCCAGGCTTGGCCATGGGCTGTCGTTCACACCGCTGCTGCACGACCGCCTGTGTCTGTTCGTACCTGCCGGGCATCCGCTGGTCAGCGGTGAGTTGGGCCTTGTCGACCTGCACGAGCAGCCAATGATCCTCACTGGCCGCGACAGCAGCGTGCGGGCGCAGATCGAGCAGGTGTTCCAGGCGCGTGGATTGACGTTACGAGTGGCCATGGAGGCCAACTACATGTCCACGGTCTTGGCGCTGGTGCGCAATGGCTTGGGTATCGCGTTGCTGCCGGAATCGGCGGATGACGGTGAGCGGCGTCTGGTCCGCCGGTATCTGCCCGAGCCTGGGCTGGAACGGGAACTGGGGGTGATCACCCGCAGCGAGAGCAGTCTGTCGCCGGCAGCGTTGCGCCTGGTCGAGTGCTTGAAGGGGATCAGCCTTTGATCTTCGGCACAGACCACACACCTCTTGGCAGGCAAAGATGCCACCAATCCATTTCACCGCTACAATGCCGCCCTAAACCGTGACCGCCCGAAACCATAACGATATGTCCCTTCCAAAGAATCACCTGGAACTGCTCAGCCCTGCCCGTGACGTGGCCATCGCCCGCGAGGCGATCCTGCACGGCGCTGATGCCATCTACATCGGCGGCCCGAGCTTCGGCGCACGCCATAACGCCTGTAACGAAGTCGGCGATATCGCCGAACTGGTCGAATTCGCCCACCGCTACCATGCGCGCGTGTTCACCACCATCAATACCATCCTCCACGACAACGAGCTCGAACCTGCGCGCAAGCTGATCCACCAGCTGTACGACGCCGGTGTCGACGCGTTGATCGTGCAGGACCTGGGCGTGATGGAACTGGACATCCCGCCGATCGAGTTGCATGCCAGCACCCAGACCGACATCCGTACCCTGGAGCGGGCGAAGTTCCTCGACCAGGCCGGTTTCTCCCAACTGGTGCTGGCCCGCGAGCTGAACCTGCAGCAGATCCGTGCCATCGCCGCCGAAACCGATGCCGCCATCGAGTTCTTCATCCATGGCGCCCTGTGCGTAGCCTTCTCCGGCCAGTGCAACATCTCCCACGCCCAGACCGGGCGCAGTGCCAACCGTGGCGACTGCTCCCAGGCTTGCCGCCTGCCGTACACCCTCAAGGACGACCAGGGCCGCGTCGTCGCCTTCGAGAAGCACCTGCTGTCGATGAAGGACAACAACCAGACCGCCAACCTGGCCGACCTGGTGGATGCCGGCGTGCGCTCGTTCAAGATCGAGGGTCGCTACAAGGACATGGGCTACGTGAAGAACATCACGGCCCACTACCGTCAGCAGCTCGACGCCATCCTCGAAGGCCGCCCGGAACTGGCCCGCGCTTCCAGCGGGCGTACCGAACACTTCTTCCTGCCCGACCCGGACAAGACGTTCCACCGCGGCAGTACCGACTATTTCGTCAGTGAGCGTAAGGTCGACATCGGCGCCTTCGACTCGCCGACCTTCACCGGCCTGCCGGTGGGCGTCGTCGAAAAAGTCGGCAAGCGCGACATGTTGGTGGTCACCGAAGTGCCGTTGACCAACGGCGACGGCCTCAATGTGCTGGTCAAGCGCGAAGTGGTCGGGTTCCGCGCCAACATCGCCGAGCCACGCGGTGAATTCGATGAGGACGGTCAAAAACGCTACCGCTACCGCGTCGAGCCCAACGAGATGCCCGAAGGGCTGCACAAGCTGCGTCCCAACCACCCGCTGTCACGTAATCTCGACCACAACTGGCAACAAGCCCTGCTGCGCACCTCGGCCGAACGCCGGGTCGGCGTGCAGTGGCAGGCGCGGTTGCGCGAGGAGCGTCTGACCCTGACCGCGACCAGCGAAGAAGGCGTCAGTGTCCAGCTGGCCCTGGACGGACCGTTCGGCGTGGCCAACAAGCCAGCCCAGGCCCTCGACCAACTGCGCGACCTGCTCGGTCAGCTGGGGACTACCCAGTACCACGCCAGCGCCATCGAACTCGATGCTCCGCAAGCGTTCTTCATTCCCAATTCGCAGCTCAAGGCTTTGCGCCGCGAAGCTATCGAGGCACTCACCGAGGCGCGGGTCAAGGCTCACCCGCGCGGTGGGCGAAAGGCCGAAACCACGCCACCTCCGGTGTACCCGGAATCGCACTTGTCGTTCCTCGCCAACGTGTACAACCAGAAGGCGCGTGACTTCTATCACCGCCACGGTGTGCAACTGATCGACGCGGCCTACGAGGCCCATGAAGAGCACGGCGAGGTGCCGGTGATGATCACCAAGCACTGCCTGCGCTTCTCGTTCAACCTCTGCCCCAAGCAGGCCAAAGGCGTCACCGGCGTACGCACCAAGGTCGCCCCCATGCAGCTAATCCAGGGCGACGAGGTACTGACCCTGAAGTTCGACTGCAAGCCGTGTGAAATGCACGTGATCGGCAAGATGAAGAGTCACATCATCGACCTGCCGACACCCGGCAGTGCGGTGGCGCAGGTGGTCGGTCACATCAGTCCTGAAGACCTGCTCAAGACCATTCCCCGCGCGCCCCATTGATCGACGAGGTGGCAAGGCCGGTCATCGACTGGCCTTGCCCTCCACGTCGCGCAAGCGTTTTTCGATGGCCTCGGTCTGTTCTTCGACCTCCTGGGTCGAGGTGGGGGTGATCACCTTGTCCACTGCCTCGGTATCAGGATCCGGGCGTTCCAGTACGGGCTTGGGCGCACGTTCACCCTGCTGCGCCTGCTCCGATGACACCACGTGGGGGACTTTGTCAGCGGGTTTACGGTCGTCGTGTTCCATGCTCGGCTCCTTCATGCGAGGGTTGTTGTTCAGAAGAACCCAACGGGCCGTGAAAGTTTGATTGCGACGACCCGGTGCAAGTGAACACGCTACGCAACATCAGAACGATCTTTCGCTCCCCGAGCGAGGCTTCGGCCAGGTAATGCTCGGCATTGGCCAGGTGGACAGCCAATCGGTCGCGGACCGCCTCCTCGCCGCACAGGGCCAGTAAGGTGGACTTGCCGTGATCCTTGTCAGGATCCTTGCCGGTACCTGCGTCGCGGTCTCGCAGGTCGTCATACAGTTGGAAGGCTTGGCCAAGCTCGCCGGCGAAGCGCTGCAGCGATGCCTGCAGCGCAGCGGTGGCATCGGCCAGGTGTCCTGCCATGGCCAGGATCGCGCCGAACAACGCACCGGTCTTCAACTGGTTGGTCTCGACGATCTGCTCGGCGCTGCGCGGCAGGATGCCGTCACGCAAGTCCTGCAACTGGCCCTTGACCAGCCCCTGGCTACCGATCGCGTCGGCCAAGGTCGCGACCAGATCGGCACGCACCTGGGGCGAGACACCCTCGAGCCTGGCCACCAGGGCGAATGCACGGGACAGCAAGGCGATCGCCGCCAGCAGCGCCACATCCTCGCCGAACGCCAAGTGCAAGGTGGCCCGGCCTCGACGCAAGGTGGCGTCGTCCATGCAGGGCAGATCATCGAGCACCAACGATGCCGCATGGACCATCTCTATCGCACAACCAACGTCCAGTGCGGCCTTGGGGCAGGCGCCCAGCCCTTCTGCTGCCAGGACCAGCAGCAACGGGCGCAGGCGCTTGCCTGGCGCCAGGGTGCAATCACGCATGGCAGCGGCCACCAGGTCGCGCTCGCTACCGGCGGCGGGCAACAACGCCTCGAGGCGGGCTTCGATGGCGCCCTGCAGGTGGATCAGCGAATCAAGCGAGCCGGTCTCGGCGGCCTGGGGCGAGTGGGCGATGGTGGTCATCCTTGCCTCATTGGTTGCGCGGCACCCGGTGCACAGGTCGAAGGAACGAACCGACAGTTGCCGTTGCCTCACATGCTGTGCCGTTTTGGGCTTAGCTATACAAATCGGGCTGCGTTGTACAACCCCCCTGTCTTTTGCACAGACCTCACGCGCCCTCGGATGATTCCCTGGCAATGGAGCGGGCATGAAGAAAAGCTTGCTGAGTCAACGCAAGGACGACCACCTGGACATCGTGCTGGCCCCCGGACAAGCTGCCTCCGCCGTCGACCCGGGCTGGTCGGCCATTCGCTTCGAGCACTGCGCGCTGCCGGAGATGGCCCTGGACGAGATCGACCTGGGCACCTCGCTGCTGGGCATTTCCCTGCGTGCGCCGTTGTTGATCAGTTCGATGACCGGCGGTGCGCAGCGCGCCGAGCACATCAATCATCACTTGGCGGAAGCGGCCCAAGCGCTAGGCATCGCTATGGGGGTAGGCTCGCAGCGAGTGAGCCTGCAAGGGGGCCCGGCCACGGGCCTGACCCCTGCTCTACGACGGCTTGCTCCCAGCATTCCATTGCTCGCCAACCTTGGCGCGGCGCAACTGCGCGAGGTCGATGGCCTGGATCTGGCGCGCAGGGCCGTCGACAGCCTGCAAGCCAATGCCTTGATCATCCACCTGAACCCGCTGCAGGAGGCGGTCCAGCCCGAGGGCGACCGCGATTGGCGGGGCGTGCTGGACAGGATCGAGGCACTCACCCGCGTCCTGGACGTACCGGTGATCGCCAAGGAAGTGGGTGCCGGCGTCTCGCCTACGGTGGCCCGGGCGCTGGTCGATGCCGGCGTACAGATCATCGACGTGGCCGGTGCTGGCGGTACCAGCTGGGCAGCGGTCGAGGCCCAGCGCGCCAGCAGCGCCGCCGATCGCGCCGTGGCCCTGGCCTTTCGCGATTGGGGCATTCCGACCGCGCAATGCCTGTTGGGTGTGCGCAGGGCGTTACCGGAGGTCGGCCTGATCGCTTCGGGAGGTGTCAGTGACGGCCTGGAAGCCGCCAAGGCCATTCGTTTGGGCGCCGATCTGGTCGGCCAGGCGGCTGGAGTGCTCGAGGCAGCACTGACCTCCACCGAGGCCGTCATCGAACACTTCGACGTGGTCTTGCGTCAATTGCGTATTGCCTGCTTTTGCACCGGCTCGCGCAATCTCGCGCAACTGCGCCGGGCGCGCTTACTCGGACCCGGGCCGCAACCGGCATGAAGCATGACCTGATCCTGGTCGGCGGCGGCCTGGCCAACGGCCTGATCGCCTGGCGTTTGCGCCAGGCGCGTCCGGAGCTCGATCTGGTGTGCCTGGAACAGGCGCCGCGGATCGGCGGCAACCATACCTGGTCGTTCCACGATACCGACCTCACCCCAGCTCAGCAGCACTGGTTGGCACCGCTAGTGGTCAAGCGTTGGCCGGCCTACCACGTGCACTTCCCGAACCTGTCGCGTCGTGTCGCCAGCGGTTATGCCAGCATCACCAGCGAGCATTTCGCCGAGCGCCTCGAGCTCGCCCTGGGGCCGGCGCTACGCACCCACTGTGCGGTTAGCCAGGTCAGCGCACAGCAGGTGACGCTGGAAGGCGGCGAGCGCCTGCAGGCCCGCGTGGTGATCGATGGCCGTGGCGCCCAGGCCAGTCCGCACCGGGTGCTGGGCCAGCAGGCATTTCTCGGCCAGGTGTTGCGCATGATGCGGCCTCACGGCCTGAGCGCACCGATCCTCATGGACGCCCGCGTGTACCAGGGCCAAGGCTATCGCTTCGTTTACGTGCTGCCGTTGAGCGCCGATACGTTGTTGATCGAAGACACCCACTACGTCGATGGGCAACCTCCCGAGCCTGAACAGTTGCGCGGGCATATCGCCGAATATGCCTGCCAGCACGGCTGGCAGGTGCACGCATGCATACGTGAAGAGCACGGCGTCCTGCCCATCACCCTGGCCGAGGATTTTCCTGCCTGGTGGGCCGCGCAGGGAGGCCAGCCCTTGGCTGGCCTGCGCGCCGGTCTGTTCCATTGCACCACCGGTTACTCGCTGCCCGAAGCGGTCTGCCTGGCCGATTGGCTCGCCCAGCAGCCGCTGTCTGACGCCGACGGTCTGGCAGACCAGCTGGGCCGTTATCTGCACCGACGCTGGCGAGATCAGAGCTTCTATCGATTGCTCAACCGCATGTTGTTCCTGGCTGGACGCCCCGACGACCGCTGGCGAGTGATGGAGCGTTTTCATCGCCTGCCCGAACCGTTGATCGGCCGTTTCTACGCCGGCCACAGCCATTGGCGTGACCGCCTGCGCATCCTCGTCGGCAAACCACCCGTCCCGGTGGCCGAGGCGTTGAGGGCCGCACTGCGCCATTCCCCTCAATCGTTCAAGGAGCCTGCATGACTCAAGGAAAATCAGCCGTGGTGGTGGGCGCAGGGATCGGCGGGCTGGCCTTGGCCATACGACTCCAGGCCAGCGGTATCCACACCACCTTGCTGGAGCGACGCGATCGGCCAGGAGGCCGCGCCTACGTGTACCACGACCAAGGCTTCACGTTCGACGCGGGGCCTACGGTGATCACCGATCCCACGGCCATCGAGGCGCTGTTCACCCTCGCTGGCAAACCCATGGGCGAATACCTCGAACTGTTGCCCGTGAACCCGTTCTATCGCTTGTGCTGGGAGGATGGCACGACGTTCGACTACAGCAACGACCAAGAGCAGCTGGAGCGCCAGATCCATGCCTTGGACGCTGCCGATGTAGAAGGCTACCGGCGTTTTCTGGCGTACTCGCGATCGGTGCTCGATGAGGGCTACCTGAAGCTCGGCGCGGTGCCGTTCCTGTCGTTTCGCAGCATGCTCCAGGCCGGCCCGCAACTGGCCCGTCTGCAGGCCTGGCGTAGCGTTTATGCCATGGTGTCGCGCTTCGTGCGCAGCGAACGGTTGCGCCAAGTGTTGTCGTTTCATGCGTTGCTGGTCGGCGGCAACCCGTTCGCGACCTCGTCGATCTACACACTCATCCACGCACTGGAACGGCAATGGGGCGTATGGTTCGCCAAGGGCGGCACGGGCGCCCTGGTCAACGGCCTGGCGCAGTTGTTTCGCGACCTGGGCGGGACTTTGGAGCTCAACGCCGAGGTCGCCGCCTTCGACACCCACGGCCAGCGCCTGACCGGAGTGCGCAGCCGGGATGGGCGGCATTGGCAGGCCGATGCCGTGGCCTCCAATGCCGACGTGGTGCACACCTATACGGAACTCCTGGGCCAGCATCGACGAGGCGCTCAGGAAGGCCGCCGGTTGCTGGGCAAGCGCTTCAGCAACTCGTTGTTCGTGGTGCATTTCGGCCTTCGCCGTGCCCAGCCGCAGCTGCGCCACCACACTGTGTGCTTCGGCCCACGTTACCAGGCGCTGGTCGAGGAGATCTTCAACGGACCCGCGCTGCCGACGGACTTCTCATTGTATCTGCACGCACCCTGCGCCACCGACCCGAGCCTGGCGCCGCCCGGCTGTTCGAGCCACTATGTGCTGGCACCGGTGCCGCACCTGGGCAACGCTCCGATCGACTGGGCGAGCGAAGGGCCCCGATATCGCGATCGCATCTTCGCCTACCTGGAGCGTCACTACATACCGGGTCTGCGCGACGACCTGGTGACCTGCCGCACCTTCACCCCGCTGGATTTCCGCGAACAGCTCAACGCCCATCTGGGTTCGGCCTTTTCGCTGGAGCCTTTGCTGACCCAGAGCGCGTGGTTCCGTCCGCACAATCGCGACGCCCACCTGCACAACCTGTATCTGGTCGGGGCCGGTACCCACCCCGGTGCCGGCGTACCTGGGGTGATCGCATCGGCCAAGGCCACCGCTGGGCTGATGCTGGAGGACCTGTCACGATGAGCGAACAACGATCCGACCCGCTGCTGCGGCATGCCGAACACAGCATCGCGGTAGGCTCCAAGAGCTTCGCCGCAGCCGCCCGGCTGTTCGATCCGGCGACCCGGCGCAGCGCCATGTTGCTGTATGCCTGGTGCCGCCACTGCGATGATGTGATCGATGGCCAGCAGGCCGGCCATGATGCCCTGCCCCTGCCCGCGGAGCAGGCCCGCCGGCGCCTTGCCGACTTGCAAAGGCAGACCCGCGAGATCTACGCCGGGTTGCCCGCCCAGACGCCCGCGTTCGCAGCACTGGGTGATGTTGCCCAGCGCCACGGCATCCCGCCCGACGAAGCCTTCGACCTGCTCGAAGGCTTTGCCCAGGATGTCGCGGGTCAGCGCTACGCGCGCCCGCAGGACGTCCTGGGTTACTGCTACCACGTCGCCGGCGTGGTGGGCCTGATGATGGCGCGGGTGATGGGCGTGCGCGATCCGGCTGTGCTGGACCGGGCATGCGATCTGGGCCTGGCCATGCAACTGACCAACATCGCCCGCGACATCGTCGAAGACGCCCGCGTCGGGCGTTGTTACCTGCCCCAGGCTTGGCTGGATGAGTTCGAGGTGCCGGCCTGGGGCCTGGCCGAGCCGCGCTACCGGCCAGCCGTGGCGGCCATGGCCGAGCGTTTGCTGGCAGAGGCCGAACCTTACTACCGCAGCGCGCAGGCGGGGCTCGCTGCCCTGCCCTGGCGCTCGGCCTGGGCAGTGGCAACGGCAGCGCTGGTATATCGACGGATCGGAATCAAGGTGCAGGCCGCCGGCGTCAATGCCTGGGATGGGCGCTTGGCGACTTCGCGCAGGGAAAAGCTCGGCGCGATTCTCAGCGGTCTGTGGCGCTCGCTGACGCGTCGGCTGTGCCGTGCCCAGGCTCGGGACGGGCGACTCTGGCAGCGTCCTGGCGGGATAGCGGCCCGTCATGGCGCGCGCGCAACTGACGGCGTAAGCGCTCGATAGGCGGGGCATACAGGAACCCGAACGATACGCAGCCGTCACGGCCTTGTACCGCATGGTGCATCAGGTGAGCCTGGTACAACCGCTTGAGGTAACCGCTGCGGGGCACCCAACGCAGCGGCCAGCGCCGATGCACCAGGCCATCATGGGCGATGAAGTACAGCGCGCCATATCCCGTCATGCCCGCGCCGATCCACTGCAAAGGAAACAGCCCGGCGCTGCCCAGGGCGATCAGGGCAATGGCCAGCACCGCGAACACCACCGCGAACAGATCGTTTTTCTCGAATGCACCATGGCGTGGTTGGTGGTGAGAGCGATGCCAACCCCACCCCACCCCATGCATGACGTACTTGTGCACCAGGTAGGCGACGACCTCCATGGCAACCAAGGTGGTGAAAAAGCTGATCGCGCTGATAAGCATGGCAAGATTCCGTTTTGCGCCGTTGCTGCAATGGAGTGTCTGCGTGGCTCGACGTTCCCCCGTTCGGCGAATCCGACTGAACAGTCCTGGGGCGACCGCTGCCTACCGCACGACATCAACCAGGAGACCTGCCATGACCCACCCCAATCACCCCGATCCCTATGTCGACGAGATACCCCATGACCCCGGTGAGCCAGTGCCTACGCCTGAGCCTGAACAGGAGGCGCCTGATTGGCCGGAGGGGCAAGTGCCGCCGGAGGAACAATCCGATGGTTGAGCGACAAGCGCCTCGGCGAAGGCCCGCCCCGGGCAGTGACCTTCTGTGGCATGATCGGGGCAATCCTACCTGAGCCTTCGGCATGCTGATCGACGAAGAACTGACCCTGAAGAAACTGGAAACCTTTCTCGCCTTCATGCGCAGCGGCAACCTGGGCCGGGCCGCTGCCGAGCTTTCGACCAGCGCGGTCAGCGTACACCGGGCGATCCATTCCCTGGAAAGTGCCCTGCGTTGTCCCTTGTTCAAGCATGAAGGCCGCCAGTTGATCCCTTTGGAAAGCGCCTACGTACTGGAGAAAAAGGCCCGGCAATTGATCCAGGATGCCGAGCAGCTGGTACGTCAGACTCGCGAGGCAGCAGGGTTCTATGCAGAGCGTTTTCGTCTCGGCGCCCTCTACTCGCTGACCGTCAAGACCGTCCCGAAGTTGGTCATGGGCTTGAAGCTGCGCCGCAGCGAGCTCAACATCGATCTCAACCTGGGCTCGAACGTCGATTTGCTGCAGCGCCTGAAGAACCATGAACTCGAGGCGATCCTGGTATCGCTGGACGACAGCATCAACGACCCGACCTGTGCGCAGTTGCCGCTGTTCTCCGACGATATCTTTCTGGCCGTACCCATCGATTCCCCCTTCGCCGAGCAGGCCGAGGTCGACCTGGCCGACCTGGCCGACTCGACCTTCATCACCCTGACCCAAGGCTTCGCCACTCACCGTGACGGTGCGCGGGTGTTCCAGCAGGCCGGTTTCGAACCGAAGGTGGCGATGCAGGTCAACGACATCTTCACCCTCCTCAGCATGGTCAGCTCTGGCGTCGGCTTCGCCCTGCTGCCAGGGCGCATCGCCGCCGTGTATGAAAACCGCGTGCGGTTGATCCTGCTGCAGCCGCGCTACCGGCTGCAGCAGCATATCGGCGTGGTGTTTCTCAAGGCCCGCGAGCGCGAGCCGAACCTGTTGGCGTTACTGGCCGAATGCCGGATGTACAGCGCCGCCCTGACCTGAGGCCAGGCAGCACTGCCTTACAGCGCAATGGCGCGCATGATGAAAAACAGCAGAGACGGCCCGAGCAGGCAACCCAGCGCAGTGTAGAACGCAGCGGTCAGGCAACCGTAGGGCACCAGCTTCGGATCGGTCGCGGCCAGGCCGCCGGCGACGCCGCTGGAAGTGCCCATCAAACCACCGAAGATCACCGCCGTGCGCGGGTTGTTGAGACCGATCATGGGTGCCACGAAGGGGGTCACCACCATCACCAGGATCGCCTTGACCAGGCCTGCGGCAATCGACAGGGCCATGACTTCGGAGCTGGCACCGATCGCCGCGCCGGTCACCGGGCCAACGATATAGGTCACCGCGCCAGCACCGATGGTGGTCAGGCTCACCGCATCGGTATAACCGAATGCCATGGCCACGCCGACACCCGCCACGAACGAAACGGCGATACCGAAGAACAGCGAAATGACGCCAGATACCCCAGCGCGCTTGAGTTCGTCGATGTTGACGCCGAAGGCCGTGGCGACGATCGCGAAATCACGCAACATCGCCCCGCCCAGCAAGCCAACACCAGAGAGCAACGGGATGTCCACCAACCCTTTATGCCCACCGGTCATCACACCGCCGAAATAAGACAGCACCAGCCCCAGGAAGATGGCGATCGCCGAGCCGTGCAGACGGCCGTGGGTGAGTTTCGCGCTCAACCAGTAGGACAACCACATGGTCACGCCGATGACGGCGAAGCCGCTGATCAGACCGTAACCGTTGATCACTTTAATCATGGATTCGTACATGGCGGTCACCGTTGCGGCGTGGTCAGGGATTTGTCGGTTACCGCCTCAGGCTTCTTTTGCCCAAGGCGATCGAGCAGCGGCACCATGGCGAAGCTCGCCAAGACCGCCACGGTCCCTGCCAGAATGGCCATGGGCCCGCCAGACAGCGCACCGAGCACGTTCTGCTGTGCCGCCATGGCCACCACGATCGGGATATAGATGGCGCTCCAGAACTCCACACCCTGTTCGGCTTTACCGGTGAACAAGCCACGTTTGCTGAGGTAGCTGCCGAGGAAGATGAGCAGGAGCATGGCGATACCGACACCGCCGACGTTGGCCGGGATGCCCAGGAGCTTGCCCAGGAGCTCACCGATGAACAGGCCGAAAAGCGTACACAAGGCCAGGAAGGCCACACCGTAGATAATCATTGTTATTGTCCTCGCGTTGGGTCGAAGTTGCTTGTTGTTGTCCTTCGAAAAACACGGCAGTTATTGGCGCCGGCTCACCTCCTGACGCAGCAAGGCGTCGACGGTATCGGGCAAGGTCATTTCCAGGGCCAGGCAGCGGCCCTGTTCGAACACCGGTCGTGCCAAGCCACTGAGTACGCTGCCGGGGGGCATTTCCAGATGCAGGCGCACGCCACGCTCATAGGCGTTGCGCAACGTAGCACGCCAATCGACGACCCGCGCCATGTTGCCGGCCAGATCGTCGCGCAGGCGTTGTGGATCGAAGATCGGCCGTGCGCTGCTGCCACTGAGATACGTGATGCGCGGGCGACGCACGGTGACGCTGGCGAAGGCAGCAGCCAGTTCGGCGGCCGGGCCGTCGAGCAGCCTGCAGTGCGACGGCACGCTCACCGCCAGGCGACGGGCCATACCCTGACCTCGGTGGCGAGCACGCGCTGCCACTTCGGCCATGGCGGCGTCGGCACCGGCGATCACGATCTGGTTTTCGCTGTTGAGGTTGGCAACGAAGACTTCGCCGCCAACCTCGGCCAGCAACTGTTCGACGCAGCCTAGGTCCAGGCCGTTCAAGGCGGTCATGCCATAGCCCTGCGGGTAGGCGCGCTGCATCAGCTCGCCGCGCAGCGCCACCAGGCGCACGGCATCGGTGAAATCCAAGGCCTCGGCCACCACCGCCGCCGGATAGGCACCGATGGACAAACCAGCCACATAGTCCGGGGCCGGGCTGCGCTGGATCAACTCGCCAGCCCAGGCCACTCCGGCGAGCAGCAGGCACAGCTGCACGGCACGGGTGGACTGCAAGGCCTGTTCGCTGTCCAACTCCAGCACCTGTTCGCCGAGCACGTCGCTGGCAGCTTCGAGCAAGGGCCGAGCCCCGGCAGGCAGGCGATGCAACATGCCTGCCTGCTGGGCGCCCTGGCCAGGAAAGGCGAACAGACTGCTCATGCCGCGTCCTCGCAGGCTCGCCACGGATCGGCCAGCAAGCGCGCACCGTGGGCCGACTTGAGCAAAACCCGCGAAGCACCGCTGGCCCATTCACGCAAGGCAATGGCGCCAGCCGGCGTTTCCAGTTGAACATCGATGCGACAGGGGCCGCGATCGAGAATATCCAGCAGGTCACGCGCCATGCTTCGCGCCACGAAACGTGGCGTACGCAGTACCAGGTCGAGATCACTGTCCAGGTGCAGGACCTGTTGACCGGTGGCCAGGTAATAGCCCACGCCGCCGGTCGGCCCCCAGCCCAGGCCAGTCGCATCGAGTACCGGCGTTGCGCTGGCCAGGGCCCGGAGTGCCGGCCAGGGGCTTTCCTCGCCTTGCCAGCGCAACGCCTCCGGGCCTGACTGGCACTGTATATCCATCAGCCGCATGACGACGCCCAGGCGCTGATCGCGCCCCTGCCCGCGCACGCCCACCGCCACCAGGCCCGCCGCGCACAATGCTCGGCGCACGACCACTGGCTGCCCGCTAGCCACCACCTGCCTCGCCCACTCTGGGCTGTCCTCAGGCAAATCTGCCGGGGTCATGCCCCAGAGCAGGTCGTGCGGGCGTGGCGCATTCATCTCACGCCTCCTGCCACTGCTGGCGCAGACGGGCCCGGACCTCGCGAGAGGCGCGGCGGTTCTCGCCGTCCAGGCGCGAGGTCAGGTCGGTGGAGGCGCCGATATCGCGGACCGCCTCAGCCAGGCAGGCGCGCACTTGGGCGATGTCTGCCGGGGTCGGCGACTCGGCGTCCTGGACGCTCAAGCGGCGCCACAACAGCCCCAGCGAGGCATAGCTGTCCAGGTCGTAGGCCATCGGCGCAATCTCGGCGGCAAGGGCTTCGAGTTGTTCGACGCTGCGCAAGGTGATGCGCGCTGCCGCCGCCTTGCCCATGGCGTGCACCAGCACACCGCTGTCATCCAGGGCGATCAGCCGCTGCGCCTGGTAGCCATGGGCGAGAAACGCACCCGACATCGCCTTGCCTACCAGCAGACCGATCACCGGGTGCCCGGCCAGCCGCGCCTGGGCATAGGCCTCGACCGCGCCGGCCAGTGCCTGGTGGATCCCCAACGCTTCTTCGCGACGGCCGTAGGCCTGGCTGGGCACATCGATGACGGCGACGATGGCGCGTTTTTCGCCATGCCGATCCGCCGCCACGGCCTCGTTCACCGCCTTGGCCAGGCCCCAGCCCTCGAGCAATCCGACCTCGCCGGCGCGAGCCCGGGGAAAGGGGTTGTCGGCATCGGGCACCACCGCGATGAAGCGTGCCAGACGATTGTCCAGTTCCGCGTCGACCACCCGCAGCGAAGCGGGATAGCCAGGCAGGCTTTCGCCGCCAGCCAGGCCAGGGAGCCAATTGAGGGCACGGTTCATCGGGCATCTCCTTGATAGAGGGCACGCACGTCGGCGCCGTCGAGTTGGGCGACGTCGCTGCCTAGGCTGGACAAGCGTTCGAGGTACCAGTCAGGACGGCTGGCGCGGGCAGCGCTGGGCGCCTGCAACAGCTGCAGCACCTGCTCGCGCACAGCAGTCAGGTCGTCGGACACGTAGGCATCGGCCAAGCCACTGGCATGACGCTGCTCGCCGCCGGTCAGGCTCCAGATGAATGGACGGTCCTTGGCATCGTACTCGTCGATGCCCGCCTCCTGTTCGATGACCTGCGGGCCATTGAGCCCCAGGCGCGCTTCGCGGGTGACCAACAGGTGACTGCACAGCCCGGCGGCGATGGACATGCCACCGAAACAGCCGACCGAACCTGCGATCAACCCGATCACCGGCTGGTGGCCACGCAACTGGACGATCGCCGCCTGGATCTCGGCGATCGCCGCCAGGCCAAGGTTGGCTTCCTGCAGGCGCACACCACCGGTTTCCAGGAGCAGCACGGCGCAGGTAGGGATGCCGTTACGGTTGTCCTCGATGGCCAGCTCAAGGGCAGCGGCGATCTTGGCGCCGCCCACCTCGCCCATACTGCCCCCCTGAAAACCACCTTCGATTGCAGCCACTACTGCGTTGCGCCCGGCCAGGCGCCCCTTGGCGATGACCACGCCGTCATCGGCCTGGGGCACGATGCCTTGGCGTGGCAGCCAGGGCGACATTAGTCGGTCGAACGGACCGAGCAACTCGCGGAACGTGTCCGGATCGAGCAAGGCCTGGGCACGCTGGCGCGCGCCGAGCTCGACGAAGCTGCGGCTTTGCAGCAGACGTTCGGAATCAGTCATGGGTGATCTCCTCGAATCCTTGTTCCAGGCGTAAGCGCACCACGCCCGGAGTGGCGCCGAAGTCGTGGATATCGATCTTCACGGCCGGCAAACTGCGGCCTTCGAACAGGCGCTGGAACAACTGCGTCCAACGGGCAGCGCTGCCGTTGACCGAAGTCACCACCTGAATGTCCAGGCTGCCGGGATTGCCCGGCTCGATCAGCACTTCGAGGTCGCCGGAACTGACGCAACCGACCAGGGTGCGGCCACGTCCGGGTTCGGCGGCGGGGTATTTGAAGGTCAGGGTTTCCATGTCACAGGCTCCCGGCTTTGTCGAGGAACAGGCAGGCGGCCAGCAGGTCGGCAGCGCCCCCCGGAGAAGCGTTGAGTTGCAGCAACTGGGCGTCCAGCACGCGCAGCAGACGACGGCCCGCCAGCGTGGCACTGCCACCTGCGCCGAGCACATTGCGCGCGCCCTGCTGCACGGCTTGCAAACCATCGGCACCGGCCCGCCAGAGCACGCAGGTGTCGCTAAGGGCGGCCATGATCGCGAGCAAGGCATCGAGCCGTGCATGGTTTTCGCTGGCGCCATTGGCGCGGCTGCGATGCAGTTGCACCAAGCCGTGGTCGATGACCGCAGGAAACCCCTGCTGGGCCTGCTCGCGGGCGCCGCCGGCGCCATAACGCTGGCGGACCTGGCTACCATGGCTGTCGCCAGCGCTGACGTATGGGTCGGCGATCAGGGCGATTCGCCCTGCCCGCGCGGCCAGCGCCTGGGGATCGGCCTCGCTGTCCAGGGCACGGGCCGCCACCAGCAGGCCGAGCGCCCAGATCGCACCCCGATGGGTGTTGACCCCGCCGGTGGTCGCCAGCATCGCCGCTTCGCCTTCCCTGCCGATACGGCCCAGCGCGGCGCGCAGCGGCACGCCGATCGTAGCGTGGGCCTGGGCGGCTTCGGCCATTGCCCGCAGGCAGGGCCACAGTGCCAAGGCCGAGGCGTGCATCATGCTCAGGCTCATGTCGGCATGGGCGCCGCTGCCGCGCCGGTCGACCAGGCCCGGTTTGGGCGACAGATCGGCCTCGTCGATGAGGGCTTCGACTGCCAGGTCGGCCAGATGGTCGGCCAAGGCCACGTCGCTGTTCTGGGCTGACCGCTTCGCGTGCATGCCCGTTGCCACAAGGTTGAGTGCCATCATCACCAGCTCCTGAAGCGCGCAGGCGGGTTGTAGAGACCGCCGGACCATCCGACCAGATCGGCGATGCTACGCGCGGCCAGGAGCTCACGGCTGGCATCGGTGCGGCGGATGCCGAGGTCTTCTGGCAGCGCCACTAGCCCTTGCTGGCGCAGGCGCAAAGTGTCCTTGGGGTCGTGCCGCAAGCCGATGGCGGTGACGCCGGCGACAGCGGCGATCATCTGCCGGCGCTCTTCGAGGGTGCGGGCCTTGTACAGGTAGGCAATGCCTTCTTCGGTCAGCAGGTGGGTGACGTCATCGCCGTAGATCATCACCGGTGCCAGAGGCATGCCCGCCTGCTTCGCCACGCCAACTGCGTCGAGGGTCTCGACGAAGGTGGGCTTGCCGCCTTCCTGGTAGGTTTCGACCATTTGCACGACCAGCTTGCGACCGCGCTCGAGCATCGTGTCGGGTACCGTCATGTCCAACCAGGCTGGCGTCGCATGGCGGCGGCCACGGGGGTCATGGCCCATGTTCGGGGCGCCGCCGAAGCCAGCCAGACGTCCGCGGGTCACCGTGGAAGAATGGCCATCGCCATCGACCTGCAAGGTCGCGCCGATGAACAGGTCGACCGCGTACTGCCCGGCCAACTGGCACATCATGCGGTTGGAGCGCATTGAGCCGTCGCGACCGGTGAAGAACACGTCTGGACGCTGGGCGATGTAGTCCTCCATGCCCAGTTCGGTGCCAAAGCAGTGCACGCTTTCGACCCAACCGGTTTCGATGGCGGGAATGAGCGTCGGGTGCGGATTGAGGGTCCAGTTGCGGCAGATCTTGCCTTTGAGCCCCAGTGACTCGCCGTAGGTCGGCAGGATCAGTTCGATGGCCGCGGTGTTGAAGCCGATTCCGTGGTTGAGCGACTGCACCTGGTGTTTCTCATAGATCCCGCGGATCGCCATCATCGCCATCAGCACGTGCACCGGCTTGATGTGGCGCGGGTCTCGGGTGAACAACGGCTCGATGTAGAACGGCTGGTCGGCCACCACCACGAAATCGACCCAAGACGCCGGGATGTCCACCCGTGGCAGGTCATCCACGCGGTCTACCAGTTGGTTGACCTGGGCGATGACGATGCCGTCGCTGAACGCCGCGGGCTCCACCAGCGCCGGCGTGTCCTCGGTGCTTGGGCCGGTGTAGAGGTTGCCATCGCGGTCGGCCATGAAGCCGGCGACCAGGGTGACGTTGGGAATCAGATCCACCAGCAGGCGCGAATACAGTTCGATATAGGTGTGGATGGCGCCTACTTCGAGCAGGCCATCTTCGAGCAACTGGCCGATGCGCAGGCTCTGGGGACCAGCGAAGGAGAAGTCGAGCTTGCGGGCGATGCCCCGCTCGAAGAGGTCGAGGTGTTCGGCCCGGCTCACGCTGGGCATGATCATGTGCAGATCGTGCAGACGCTCCGGGTCAGCCTTGGCCAGCGAGCGGGATAGAAAATCGGCCTGTTTCTGGTTGTTGCCTTCCAGCACCACGCGGTCGCCGGGCGCGATGAGCAACTGCAGAGCCTCGACGATGCGCTCGGTCGGCAGTACCACGCCGTCGGCGAGGTGGCTGACCTGGTCCAGGCGGCGCTGCTTTTCGGCGCGTCGCCGCGACCATTGCGGCGGTGGATTCTTGGTTGTAGTCATTGGTGACTCCACGGTTTCGCTGTCGTGGACGCACCTTAGGCCGCTGCCGATGGGGGATCAATCAAGGTGGACGGCGGTTCGTTACGCTCAGGGTAAAGGATCCCGTTGCGGCGCTTCTCCATCGCTATACATAGGGACCACTGCAGAAACTTGCTATTGTCAGCAGGAGATAAAAATGCACGATGCCCCTGCACTTTTATCCATTGTGCCAGGCAATTACGCATGCCAGGATCCCAACATCCTCCAGCGCACCCCAGACGTTACGTGGAAAACCAATAAAAAAGCAGGGAGAACGCGATGACCGCGCACGCTCACATCTCGGCAACGGATCATGTACTGGCCGAGGTACGTAACCAGATTGGCCACCTCACGCTCAATCGTCCCTCCGGCCTCAACGCCTTGACGCTCGACATGGTTCGCAGCTTGCGCCAGCACTTGGACCAATGGGCCGTGGACCCGCAGGTACACGCCGTGGTCCTGCGTGGCGAAGGCCCCAAAGGCTTCTGCGCCGGCGGCGATATCCGCTCGCTGCACGACAGCTTCAAGGCCGGCGACAGCCTGCACGAGACCTTCTTCGTCGAAGAGTACGCCCTCGACCTGTGCATCCACCACTACCGCAAGCCGGTGCTGGTGCTGATGGACGGCTTCACCCTGGGCGGCGGCATGGGCCTGGCCCAGGGCTGCGACCTGCGTATCGTCACCGAGCGCAGCCGCCTGGCCATGCCGGAGGTCGGTATAGGCTATTTCCCGGATGTCGGCGGCAGCTATTTCCTCTCGCGTATCCCCGGTGAATTGGGCACCTACCTTGGGGTCAGCGGTAGTCAGATCCAAGCAGCCGATGCCCTGTACTGCGGACTGGCCGACTGGTACCTGCCAAGCGACAAGCTTACCGCCTTCGACCAGGGCTTGGAGCGCCTGGAGCTGGGCGATCATCCGCTCAAAGCCCTGCAGCAACTACTGGCTCGCCTGGGTTCGCAGACCTTGCCCAATGCGCCCCTGGAGGCGCTGCGTCCAGTCATCGATCACTTCTTCGCCCTGCCCGACGTGCCTTCGATCGTCGAGCAACTACGCACCGTGACCGTCGGCGACAGCCATGCCTGGGCCCTGGCCACTGCCGACTTGCTGGAAAGCCGCTCGCCGCTGGCCATGGCGGTAACCCTGGAAATGCTTCGTCGCGGCCGCCACCAGCCCCTCGAAGCCTGTTTCGCCATGGAGCTGCACCTGGACCGCCAGTGGTTCCAGCACGGCGACATCATCGAAGGCGTGCGCGCACTGATCGTCGACAAGGACAAGCAACCCCGCTGGAACCCGCCAACCCTGGCTGGCCTGGACCGCCATCGGGTGGACCAATTCTTCGAAGGCCTGTGAGCCGGGAGTACACAGATGCAAGACCTGGAACTGAGCGAAGAGCAGATCATGATCCGCGACATGGCCCGGGACTTCGCCCGTGGCGAGATCGCCCCCCATGCCCAGGCCTGGGAAAAGGCCGGCTGGATCGATGACGGCGTGGTGCGCAAGATGGGCGAACTGGGCCTGCTGGGCATGGTGGTGCCGGAAGACTTCGGCGGCAGCTACACCGACTATGTCGCCTATGCCCTGGCGGTCGAGGAAATCTCCGCCGGCTGCGGCGCCACTGGGGCAATGATGAGCATCCACAACTCGGTAGGCTGCGGCCCCCTGTTGGCCTACGGCAGCCCCGAGCAGCAAGAAGCCTGGCTGCCCCGCCTGGCCAGCGGCGAGGTGATCGGCTGTTTTTGCCTGACCGAGCCCCAGGCCGGCTCCGAAGCCCACAACCTGCGCACCCGCGCCGAATTGGTCGATGGCCATTGGGTGATCAATGGGGCCAAGCAATTCGTCAGCAACGCACGCCGGGCGGGCTTGGCCATCGTCTTCGCGGTGACCGACCCGGAGCTGGGCAAGAAGGGACTTTCGGCCTTCCTGGTGCCGACCGACAACCCAGGTTTCAAGGTTGATCGCAGCGAACACAAGATGGGCATCCGCGCTTCCGACACCTGCGCGGTGACCCTCGATGACTGCCGCATTCCCGCAGCCAACCTCCTCGGTGAGCGCGGCAAGGGCCTGGCCATCGCCCTGTCCAACCTCGAAGGCGGGCGCATCGGTATCGCCGCCCAGGCGCTGGGCATCGCCCGGGCGGCATTCGAAGCGGCACTGGCCTACTCGCGTGACCGTATCCAGTTCGGCAAACCCATCAACGAGCATCAGAGCGTCGCCAACCTGCTGGCCGACATGCAGGTCCAGGTCAACGCCGCACGCCTGTTGATCTTGCATGCGGCGCGCCTGCGCAGCGCAGGCAAGGCGTGTCTGTCCGAAGCGTCGCAGGCCAAACTGTTCGCCTCGGAAATGGCCGAGCGGGTGTGCTCGATGGCGATCCAGGTGCATGGCGGTTATGGCTACCTGGAGGATTACCCGGTCGAGCGCTATTACCGCGATGCACGCATCACCCAGATCTACGAAGGCTCGAGCGAGATCCAGCGCATGCTGATTGCCCGGGAACTCAAGCACTATCCGTTGTGAAAAAGCTGCAGATAATCACGCCGATAGGATTTAACCATTGAACAGCCTGGGCTGCCTGCAGTAAGCTCAGGCCCATTCACTGGAGAGCAACATGTCGAACCTCACCTGCAACTCTGCCAACCACACCGGTCGCCCGCAGCGCCGCGTGCTGGCCGTTGCCGGTCGTAAGGCTCCCGTGAGCTTTTATTTTGGGTATTGGTTTAGCCACTAGGCGCCGCTGATACCCACACGGCGCCCACCTTCGAGGGGCCGCCGAACATGAGAATACTCAAACCCCCGGTCGGCTCCCCGACCGGGGGTTTTGCTTTTCCAGGCCTTCACAAACACCGATTCTCACCGAGGACAGATTCATGAACTACGCCACCTATTACTACGCAAGCACCTTCGCCTGGCGATTTAGCCAATCCCGCTCGGGCCAGCCTGCCGCCTCCGATCGGTCCGTCTCCGGTGGCAATGCTGCAGACAACACGCAATCAACGATCAGTCGAACACCTCGATAGGGCCGACCGAGCGGGACCGAACCCGCCGTCCGCCCAGGGAATCCAAACGCCATGCAAGCTTCCAACCTCGCCGTGCCCCTGACCCCAGCGCAAGCTGCCAATACCACCGTCAGCCAGCGTCTGCCCAGCCCACACCTGCTCAAACAGCAGATGCCGCTTTCCAACGAGCTCGCCCAGCAAGTGCAAACGCAGCGCCTGGCCATCCGCGCGATCCTCGAAGGCCGCGACCCGCGCCTGCTTGTGGTGGTTGGCCCCTGTTCTCTGCACGACCCGCGCTCAGCCCTCGAATACGCCGACCGCCTGGCCGCGCTCAGCCGTGAACTCGACGACCAACTGCTGCTGGTGATGCGCGCCTATGTCGAGAAGCCACGCACCACAGTGGGCTGGAAAGGCCTGGCCTATGACCCGCACCTGGACGGCAGCGACGACATGCACGCGGGCCTGACGCTGTCGCGGGGGCTCATGCTCAACATGATCGAGCGTGGCTTGCCGGTGGCGACCGAGCTGCTGCAACCGATGGCAGCGGGATACTTCGACGACCTGCTGGGCTGGGCGGCGATCGGTGCCCGCACCACCGAATCGCAGGTCCACCGCGAGATGGTCAGCGGCCTGGAGCTGCCGGTCGGCTTCAAGAACGGCACCGACGGCGGCGTCGGCATTGCCTGCGATGCCATGCGCAGCGCTGCCCACCCCCACCGGCATTTCGGCATGGATGCCCAAGGCCACCCGGCGATCATCGAGACGCTGGGCAACCCCGATACCCATCTGGTACTGCGCGGCGGCCACACAGGCCCCAACTACGATGCAGCGAGCATCGCCCAGGCACGCCAGGGCCTGGCCAAGGCCGGGCTGGATACGCGGATCATGGTCGATTGCAGCCACGCCAACAGCGGCAAGGACCCTGCGCGCCAACCTGCGGTGTTCGAGGACGTGCTCGGTCAGCGCCTGGCCGGTGACCGTTCGATCGTCGGGGTGATGCTCGAAGGTCACCTGTTCGACGGTTGCCAGACACTGGGCAAAGGCCCGCTCAAATACGGCGTTTCGGTGACCGATGGCTGCCTGGGCTGGGCGTCCACCGAAGCCTTGTTGCGCGGCGCAGCCTCCAGGCTGGAGACAGCGGGCGCGCAAGTGCGCTAGGCTTGACCCTTTAAACCCAAGGAGTAGTACCCCATGGCACGCGCAACCGCCCGTCACATCCTCGTTGCCACCGAAGACAAGTGCAACGAACTCAAGGCCGAGATCGAGGCCGGTGCCGACTTCGCACAAGTCGCCAAAGAAAACTCCACCTGCCCGTCCAGCCGCCAGGGCGGTGACCTGGGTTCGTTCGGCCCGGGCCAGATGGTCAAGGAGTTCGACACCGTGGTCTTCAGTGCGCCGGTCAACACCGTGCAGGGCCCGGTCAAGACCCAGTTCGGCTACCACCTGCTGGAAGTGACCAGCCGTCAGGACTAAGTCACGACCGTTGCTGACGTCCGCTATCAGGGCGTGGGTTTTCGGGGGGGTCGGCTTGTGCATGAGCATCATCGCGCAGGCCGCCCCTAGCCATGCCCTCACCGTCTACGGCGAAGCGCCCCGCTACGCCGAACGTTTCCATCATTTCGATTACGTCAATCCCAACGCCCCCAAGGGCGGCAGTCTGCGCCGCTCGGCGCTGGAGATCGGTCAGTTCGACCACATCCTGCCCTACATCGACAAAGGGATCGGCGTCAGTGAAGTCGATGGCTGGCTGTATGCCCCACTGGCCGTACGCTCGTTCGACGAGCCTTATACCGTCTACGGGCTGATCGCCCGGCGCATGGAGCGGGGCCCCGACGATGCCTGGCTACGCTTCGAGCTCGATCCGCGCGCCACCTTCGCCGACGGCACGCCGGTGCGGGCCGAGGATGTGCGCTTCACTTATGAGCGCCTGATGAGCCAGGGCAGCCTCAGGTACCGGACCCAATTCGCCGATGTCCTCAAGGTGACCGTGGAAGGCCCGCGGCAGATACGCTTCGACTTCAGGCAACCCCACGGTCGCACCCTGGCCCTTGACCTGGCCACCCTGCCGGTACTGCCCGAGCATGACTGGCAAGACCGCGACTTCGCCAATGGCGCCGGTTTCGACAAGCCCGTCGGCAGCGGCCCCTACCGCATCGGCCGGATCGACAACGGCCGGAGCATCACCTTCGTGCGTGATCCGCAATGGTGGGCAAAGGATCTACCAGTCAATCGCGGTCGCTACAACTTCGAACGCCTGCGCATCGAGTACTTCGGCGACACCGAGGTCGCCCGCCAGGTGCTCAAGGGCGGGGGCTACGACTACAACCGCGAATTTTCCGCCACTGCCTACACCCTGGGCTACAACGGCGCGCAGCTGGATGATGGCCGCCTGCGCCGTGCTCACCTGGCGCCCGCCAAGCCGCAGCCAGCCCAAGGTTTCGTGTTCAACCTGGACCGACCGCAGTTCAAGGATCGGCGGGTTCGCCAGGCGCTGGCCATGCTCTGGGATTTCGAGTGGAGCAACCGGCAGATGATGCGCAACCTGTACATCCGCCAGCAAAGCCTGTTCTCCAATACCCCGCTGGCAGCCCGCGCGTTGCCCGACGCGGCCGAGCTCGCGCTGCTGGAGCCGCTACGCGGCAAGGTCCCCGACGAGGTCTTCAGCCAGGTGTTCAAGGCGCCAGTCACCGATGGCTCAGGCATCATCCGCGCCCAGCAGTTGCAAGCGCTGGCGCTGCTGCAACAGGCCGGCTGGCGGCCACAAGGCGATCGTCTGGTGAACGCGGCGGGCGAGCCCCTGGCGTTCACCTTCCTCAATGGCCAATCCGGCATGGAGCGCCTGCTGCTGCCGTGGAAGCGCAACCTGGCGCAGATCGGCGTCACCCTGGAGATCCGCAACGTCGATTCGGCGCAGTACGTCAACCGGCTGATGGCGCGCGACTACGACATGATCGTCACCGGCTACCCGGCCACGCTGTCACCCGGGGCCGAGCTGTACAACTACTTTGGTTCCGCGGCGGCCAACGACCCCGGCTCGAACAACTTCATGGTGCTCAAGGACCCGGCGGTGGACAGCCTGATCGACGGCCTGGTGCGCGCCGACAGCCAAGCCGACATGCTGCGCCACGCCCATGCCCTGGACCGCGTGCTGCAGTGGAACTACTACTGGATTCCCAACTATTACCCGCCGGGCACTTCGACCGTGTGGTGGAACCGCTTCGGCCTGCCCAAGGTCCAGCCGAGCTATGACGAAGGCTTGGACAGCTGGTGGGAAATCAGCCCCGAGGCATTGACCCGCGAACAGATGCACGAACGTCTCGAGGGCTCGCCATGACCGCGTACATCCTGCGTCGCCTGCTATTGATCATCCCGACCCTGCTGGCCATTCTGCTGGTCAATTTCGTCATCGTCCAGGCCGCACCCGGCGGTCCCGTCGAGCAGGCGGTTGCCCGCTTGCAGGGCATCGGCGGCGGTGCACCGGGCGCACGTCTCGAAGCCGTACACGGGCAGTCGCGGGCGACCCGCGGGTTGGACCCCAAGCTGATGGAGTCTATCAAACGCCAGTACGGTTTCGACAAGAGCGCGCCTGAACGGTTGTGGCTGATGCTCGGGCAGTATGCCCGGCTGGACTTCGGCCAGAGTTTCTTCCGTGGCGCCAAGGTCACCGACCTGATCCTCGACAAGTTGCCGGTGACCCTGTCGCTGGGCTTCTGGGCCACGCTGATCACCTACCTGGTGTCGATACCGTTGGGTATCCGCAAGGCGGTGCGCCATGGTAGCCGCTTCGATGCCTGGAGCAGCGCGTTGATCGTGGTCGGCTACGCGCTGCCCTCGTTCCTGTTCGCCCTGTTGCTGATCGTGCTGTTCGCCGGCGGTACATCGCTGAACTGGTTTCCGGTGCGCGGCCTGGTATCTGACGATTTCGACCAGTTAAGCCTGCTGGGCAAGGTCGCCGACTACTTCTGGCACCTGGTGCTGCCGGTCGGCGCCTTGGTGATCGGCGGCTTCGCCACTTTGACGCTGCTGACCAAGAACGCCTTCCTCGACGAGATCTCCCGCCAATACGTGGTTACCGCCCGGGCCAAGGGCCTGAGCGAGCGAAGCGTGTTGTACGGTCATGTGCTGCGCAACGCCATGCTACTGGTGTTGGCCGGGCTGCCCCAGGCGCTGATCACGGTATTTTTCGCAGGCTCGCTGCTGATCGAGGTGATCTTCTCGCTCGATGGCCTGGGGCGCATGAGTTACGAGGCGGCGGTATCGCGCGACTACCCGGTAGTGTTCGGTACGCTGTTCATCTTCACCCTGGCCGGTCTGCTGATCCGCCTGATCGGCGATCTTTCCTACACCGTGCCCGATCCACGCATCGACTTCGACGCGAGGGCGCACTGATGCTCTCACCGATCTCCCGACGACGCCTGCAGCGCTTCCGGCGTAACCGCCTGGGCTGGGTCTCGCTGTGGCTGTTCGCCGGATTGCTGCTGCTGAGCCTCGGCGCCGAGCTGGTGGCCAACGACAAACCGCTGCTGCTGGGCTACAAAGGCGAGCTGTACGTTCCGGCGCTCAAACGCTACGACGAACAGACCTTCGGTGGGCAGTTACCCTTCCAACCGGACTACCGCAGCGCCTATGTGCGCCAGCTGATCGAAGGCCAAGGTGGCTGGATGCTCTTCGCGCCCATTCCCTTCAGTGCGGACACACCCAACTACGACCTGCAGGTACCGACCCCCAGTCCGCCGAGCGCCAGCAACTGGCTGGGCACGGATGACCAAGGCCGGGACGTACTGGCCAGGGTACTGTACGGCACCCGCGTATCATTGCTGTTCGCCTTCGCCCTGACCTTCGTCAGCGTGCTGATCGGCGTGGCTGCCGGAGCCTTGCAGGGGTACCACGGCGGCTGGGTCGACCTGCTCGGGCAACGCCTGTTGGAGGTCTGGTCAGGGCTGCCGGTCCTGTACCTGCTGATCATCCTCAGCGGCTTCGTCGAGCCGGATTTCTGGTGGTTGCTGGGCATCATGGCGCTGTTTTCCTGGCTGAGCCTGGTGGACGTGGTGCGCGCTGAGTTCCTGCGTGGGCGCAACCTGGAATACGTCAAGGCCGCGCGTGCCCTTGGCCTGCCCGACAGCCAGGTGATGCTGCGGCATATCCTGCCCAATGCGCTGAACGCCACGCTGACCCTGGTCCCGTTCATGCTCACCGGTGCCATCACCACGCTCACCGCACTGGACTTTCTCGGCTTCGGTATGCCGGCCGGCAGCGCCTCGCTGGGCGAATTGGTGACCCAGGGCAAACAGCACCTGGAAGCCCCCTGGCTGGGCTTCACTGCCTTCTTCGCCCTGGCGCTGATCCTCTCCCTGCTGGTGTTCATCGGCGACGCCCTACGCGAAGCCTTCGACCCACGCCGCTAGCCCGGCTCGCAGGCGAGGTCGCAAACAGCTTCTACACTAGCGACATCGAACAAGGAGCGACCCATGACCCTCAAAGGCAAGACTGCACTCGTGACCGGCTCTACCAGCGGTATCGGCCTGGGTATCGCCCAGGTATTGGCCCAGGCCGGGGCGAATATCCTGCTAAACGGCTTTGGCGACCCGGCCGAGGCCCTGGCGCGCATCCGCCAGCATGGCGTGAATGTCGTGCATCATCCCGCGGACCTGGCGGATGTCTCGCAGATCGAGGCCCTGTTCGCGCTGGCCGAACGCGAGTTCGGCGGACTCGACATCCTGGTCAACAACGCCGGCGTGCAGCACGTCGCCCCCGTCGAGCAGTTCCCGGTCGAGGCCTGGGACAAGATCATCGCACTGAACCTCTCCGCGGTTTTCCATGGCACCCGCCTGGCGCTGCCGGGGATGCGTGCACGCAACTGGGGACGGATCATCAACATCGCTTCGGTGCATGGCCTGGTCGGTTCGACCGGCAAGGCGGCTTACGTGGCGGCCAAGCATGGCGTCGTCGGGCTGACCAAGGTCGTGGGGCTGGAAACCGCCACCAGCAACGTCACCTGCAACGCCATCTGCCCCGGCTGGGTCCTGACCCCACTGGTGCAGAAGCAGATCGACGAGCGTGCTGCCAAAGGGGGTGACCCTTTGCAGGCGCAGCACGAACTGCTGGCCGAGAAACAACCCTCCCAGGCATTCGTCACACCTGAACACCTGGGCGAGCTGGTACTATTCTTGTGCAGCGAGGCTGGCAGCCAGGTTCGCGGCGCCGCCTGGAACGTCGACGGCGGCTGGTTGGCCCAGTGAAGGGCCAAGCGTGCCTGGCAGAGGCCTCGCACCCCTTTTCATAGCAAGGAGGCCCTATGCGCCTAAGCCGATTGTCCGCGATCCTGTCCCTGAGCCTGGCGAGCATCGCCCCCGTGATGGCCGCCGCCCTCAAGGATGTCGCCCCCTACCCAGAAGCGGAAAAAGGCTTTACCCGGCAGGTGATCCACTTGCCGGCACAGACCGATGAGTCTGCCTACAAGCTGGAGGTGCTGGCCGGCAAAACGCTCAAGGTCGACTGCAACCGCCAGCGGCTGGGCGGCAGTTTGCAAGAGCACACTGTGCAAGGCTGGGGCTACCCGTACTATCGCCTGGAAAACGTCAGCGGCCCGGCCAGTACCCTGATGGCCTGCCCCGATGGCAGCAAGACCGATGCCTTCGTACCCGTGATCGGTGACGGTTTCCTGCTGCGCTACAACAGCAAGTTGCCGGTGGTGGTATATGTGCCCGAAGGCGTCGAGGTGCGTTATCGGGTGTGGTCAGCGTCGAACGACGTGCAAAAAGCTACAGTGGAGTAAGGCGTTTCATCCGATGGCGTCATCACCGGCAGTCTGGCGGTGACGCTGTCACTGGCATTTCGTCAGGAGGTTCGGCATGACCGATGTGCTCTGGCGCCCCTCCACGGCGCTGATCGAGGGCTGCCGGATGGAGGCTTTCCGCCGCCGGGTCAACCTGCGCTATAACCTGCAACTGGCCGACTATGCCGCGCTGCATCGCTGGAGCATCGAACAGCGCCCGGCGTTCTGGCAGACCGTCGCCGACACTTTCCATGTCCGCTGGCACACACCGCCGACCCAGGTGCTCAACGAAGGCATGCAGATGCCCGATGCCCAATGGTTTGCCGGCAGCACGCTGAATGTCGCCGAGCACTTGCTGCAGCGCCGCGATGACCGCACTGCCATCGTCGCCCTGCGCGAGGACGGCAGCCGCAGCAGCTTCACCCATCATCAGCTTGCGGCCGAGGTCGCCGGTCTGCAGCGGGCTTTGCAGGCGGCGGGCATCGAGCCAGGCGATCGCGTGGCCGCCGTGATGCCCAATACCTGGGAAACCCTGGTCGCGATGCTCGCCTGCACCAGCCTCGGCGCGGTGTGGTCGACCTCCTCCCCCGACTTCGGTCTGCATGGCATCATCGACCGCTTTGGGCAGATCCAGCCGAAAATGCTGATCGCCTGCGCAGGCTACGACTATGCCGGCAAGCACATCGACATGGTCGAGAAGATCAACCAGGTCTGCGCCCAGTTGCCCGCTCTCGAGCAGTTGCTGGTCGTACCCTATACCCGGGCGCAGACGACAGCGGATGAGTTCACCGCACCCCGGGTCAGCCTGTGGCAGGATTTCTACCAACCTGGCGGCGAACCACGGTTCGCCTCCCTGCCCTTCGACCACCCGCTGTACATTCTGTATTCCAGCGGCACCACCGGCGTGCCCAAGTGCATCGTTCACCGCGCGGGCGGCGTGCTGCTGCAACACCTCAAGGAACACGGCCTGCACAACGACCTCAAGGCCGACGAGGTGCTGTTCTACTACACCACCTGCGGCTGGATGATGTGGAACTGGCTGGTCAGTGGCCTGGCGGTCGGCGCCACATTGCTGCTGTACGACGGCTCGCCTTTCCACCCCGGTCCCGAGCGCTTGCTCGACCTGATCGACGCCGAGGGCATTCACGTCTTCGGCACCAGCGCCAAGTACCTGGCGGCCTTGGAACAACATGGCCTGACACCAGCCAAGAGCCATGCCCTGCACAGCCTGCGCATGATCCTGTCCACCGGTTCGCCGCTGTCCCCGCACAGCTACGACTATGTCTACCGCGAAATCAAACCCGATCTGTGCCTGGCCTCGATGTCCGGCGGCACCGACATCGTCTCGTGCTTCGTGCTGGGTAACCCGACCTTGCCGGTGCGGCGCGGGCAGATCCAGTGCAAGGGCCTGGGCATGGCCGTGGAGGTGTGGAACGAGCACGGCCAGCCGATCGTCGGTGAAAAAGGCGAACTGGTGTGCACCCGCCACTTCCCGAGCATGCCCCTGGGCTTCTGGAACGACGACGATGGCAGCCGCTATCGGGAAGCCTATTTCAGCCTATTTCCAGGGGTCTGGGCGCAAGGTGATTATGCCGAGCAATGTGCCAGCGGCGGCCTGATCATCCATGGCCGCTCGGACGCGGTACTCAACCCCGGAGGCGTGCGTATCGGCACTGCGGAGATCTACCGCCAGGTGGAAAAGATCGAGCAGGTCGTGGAAAGCGTCGCCATCGGCCAGCAGTGGCAGGGTGACGTGCGCGTGGTGTTGTTCGTGCGACTGCGTGAGGGCCTGCAGCTTGACGAGGCCCTGCGCCAGCGCATTCGCCAGGTGATCCGCCAGTACACTACGCCGCGCCATGTGCCGGCGGTGATTGCCCAGGTCAGCGATATCCCGCGCACCCTCAGCGGCAAGTTGGTGGAGTTGGCGGTGCGTAACGTGGTGCATGGCTTGCCGGTGAAGAATACCGACGCCCTGGCCAATCCCGAGGCCCTCGAGCAGTTCCGCGACCGCACGGAGCTGCGTGATCAGGCATAATGGCGGCCTTTTTTTGCCCGAAGCACAGGTGCCCCATGAAAGCTCAAGCCCGCCACATCCTGGTCAAGACTGCTGAGGAAGCCGAAAAGCTCAAGCAGCGCATCGCCAATGGCGAAGCCTTCGACGTGTTGGCCAAGAAGTTTTCCACCTGTCCATCGGGCAAGCGAGGCGGCGATCTGGGTGAAGTTCGTCCTGGACAGATGGTCGGCGCAATCGACCAGGTCATCTTCAAGAAGCCGCTGCGCGTGGTCCATGGGCCGATCAAGTCCAAGTTCGGCTACCACCTGGTGCAGACCTTCTACCGCGATTGATGGCCAGGAGCCACCAGTCATTATTGCTAGTTGTTGCTGTACGGCGCATTCCATATAACTCAGGCACGGCCGAAGGGCAGCCAGCCGCGCTTCACGCAGTGGCCGTCACCATGGATATGGAGACCTGCCATGCGCCGCCCTCACCGCTTTTCGCCCGTAGCAATCCCTCTTCTAGCCCTGCCATTGCTGGTCCATGCCGAAGCCCTGACGGTTTCGCCCGGTGACGACCTGGGCGCCATCTCGCAAACCCAAGCCATCGACGACTTCACCATGACCGGCGGAACGGTTCAGTCGTTGAACCAGGGCCAGGGCTACGACACCTTCGAAATGACCGACGGGCGCATCGTCGGGGCCTTCGAGGACGGTGATTTCGCCCTGTTCAAAGGTGGCCAGATCGGCCGCGTCGACCTCAAACTCGCTGACAACTACTTCGAGATGTCGCAGGATACCGCCGTGCAAACCCGCATCGACGGCAACTTGGTCAGCGGTTTTGGCAACGACACGATCATCCTGCGCGGCGGTACCATCGGCGGCAACATCAGTACCAGCGGCGGCGTGGACAAGATCACCATTGCCGGCGGCCTGTTGCAAGGGAGTGTCCTGGCAAGCGCGGGAAACGACGAGTTCACCTGGAGCGGCGGACTTATCGGCACACGGGTCGACATGGGGCTGGGCGATGACCAGGCGACCATCATGGGCCTGGGCGCCGACACCTTGACCACCGAGCTCGACGGCGGCCTGGGCAACGATACCCTGACTTTTCAGAACAGCGAGATCGACGGCGGCGCCCGCTACGTCAACTGGGAGAACATCAGCCTGGTCGACAACAGCCAACTCACCTTGGACGACACCCTGACATTGGGCGACGGTAGCGCTGAGCAACCTGGGACTGGAACCGGCTCTCTGCTTGTCGATGCCAGCAGTACGCTGATATCCCGACAGGGGACGGTCACCGCCAAGGACCCAGGGCAGATGACAACGGTGCAAAATGCCGGGACCATCGATCTCACCGCCGGCAACGATGCCCAAGGCAGGCTGACCATCAACGGCGACTACGAGGGTGTCGACGGCACGCTGAAACTCAACAGCGTGCTCGCAGGCGACGATGCCGACTCCGACCGGTTGATAGTGAGCCAAGGCACTCTCAGCGGCAGCACTGGCCTGCAGATCAGCAACCTCGGCGGCGCGGGCGCTGCTACCAGTCAGAACGGTATCCAGGTCGTCGAAGCGCGCGACGGTGCCACCAGCAGCGACTCGGCGTTCGTCCAGACCCAGACATTGTCCGCTGGGGCTTACGATTATCGCCTGTTCAAAGGCGGCGTGACCGCTGGCAGCGAGAATAGCTGGTATCTGCGCTCGACCTTGGTGGCGACCCCCGCCCCGGCTGCCGAAACGCCGGGAGAGCCGCCGGTCGAACCTCCGGTGACTCCACCTGTCGCCGCGCCGGCGCCAGGACAGGCCGAACTGCCGGCCCCGGTAGCCGGGCAAAGCGTGCCGCTGTATCGCCCGGAAGTGCCGGTTTATGCGGCCGCACCACGCGGCGCGGCGATCATCGCGCGTCAGGCACTGGGCACGTTCCACCAACGCCAGGGCGACCAGCAGTTGTTGAGCGGCCAGGGCCGGCTGCCTGCCAGCTGGGGCCAAGCCTACGGCGGCGCGCTGCGCCAGCAATGGAGCGGCACCGTAAGCCCGAGCCTGGATGGTGATGTGTACGGTTTCAAGGTCGGCCAGGATCTTTATGCCAAGGTCAGCGACGAGGGCTATCGCCAGCACCTGGGCCTGTACGTCAGTCACAGCCGGCTCGATGCGGATGTCAAAGGCTTCGCCCTGGCCGTCGAGGACCGCAGCGTCGGAGATCTGAAACTCGATGGCGACAGCGTCGGCGGTTACTGGACGCTGGTCGGGCCCCAGGGCTGGTACGTCGATGGCGTGCTGCAGTACACCAAGCTCGATGGCCGCGCCCGCTCGGACCGAGGCGACAAACTGAACATCGACGGCCACGCCTGGACCGGATCGCTGGAATCAGGCTACCCCATCCGCGTTGCCGAACGCTGGACCATAGAACCACAGGCGCAATTGATCGCCCAGAAGGTCTCGCTGGACAGCGCCAACGACAGTGTTTCGCGCATCAGCCATGACGCCCAGGTCGAACTCACCGGGCGACTCGGTGTGCGCCTGGAAGGCGCGTTCACCGGTAGCAGCGGGCGCCTGTTGCAACCCTATGCCCAGGTCAACCTGTGGCACGGTGACGGCGGTCGGGACACGCTGACCTTCGATGACGTGGACAAGATCAAGACCGACTACCGCTACACTGCGGTACAACTGGAAACCGGCCTGGTGGCCCAGATCAACGAGGCCTTGAGCCTGCATGGCGGGGTGCAGTACACGAGCAACCTGGACAGCCGCGAGCAGGAAGCCAGCGGCGTCAACCTGGGCTTGCGCTGGCAGTTCTAGCGGCGCGCCGCCAACAGGCCAAGACCGGCACAACCGAGCAACGATGCACTCACCCGGTTGAATAGCCGGCGCGGCCTGGGTTGGTTGAACCAACGTTGCAGGTACGCTCCCAACCCGGCGTAGATGGCAATGGCCGACCACTCCAGCAACAGGAACAACACACCTAGCCAGAGAAACTGCTGGCTCACCGGGGTGCTGCTATTCACCGAGACGAACTGCGGCAGGAAGGCCGTGAAGATGAGAATCGCCTTGGGGTTGCCAGCGGCTACCCAGAATTCCTGGCGCGCCAGGCGCCAGGTACCCCGTGGCTGATCGTCGGCCTGGGTCACCTCGCCCACCGGCGCCCGCCACAGCTGCCAGGCGATGTAGAACAGGTAGGCTGCGCCGATCAGCTTGATCGCCAGGAACAGGTATTCACTGGTATGCAGCACCACCGCCAAGCCCATCGCCGCCAGGGTGATCATGCCGGCGAAGGCCAGCAGTCGTCCGCCCCCAGCCAGGCAGGCGGTGCGCAGGCCAAAGCGGCTGGCGTTGTGCAGCGACAGCAGATTGTTCGGACCCGGCGCCATGTTCAGGGCGAAACAGGCGGGGATGAATAGCAGCAGGCTCGACAGGTCCATTTCGTTCTCCTTGCGACAGAGGGCTACTGTCGGCGGCCAGCGGACGATGGGTCAAGGTACAGCTGACGGGAAAATCTGTACGGGCAGACCGCCTACGCTGCTAAGCTGACGGCCTGAACGAGGAACCATCGATGTCTCGTAACGAGCTCTGGCGCGACCCAGCGCTGCCTTTCGTGGAGAGCCGCCGCGCCTGCCACAGCCGGGCCTGCTACAAGGCCCATAGTCACCCGACCTTCTCCATCGGTGCAGTGGATGCCGGTTACAGCCGATTCAGCGGCGCCGAAGGCGGCCAGCAACGCCTCACTCCCGGCACCCTGGTGTTGGTGCCTGCGCAGCGGGTACATGCCTGCAATCCCGAGCCAGGGCAAGCCTGGAGCTATCAGATGCTGCATGTGCGTGCCGATTGGCTGGCGCAATTGCGCCTGGAAGCCGGCTTGGCCTGTGCCGCACCCGGCGCACCGGCGCGGATCAGTCATTGCCCGCAGTTGTACCGGCAGTTCTGCGAACTCAACGATGTACTGTTTTCGAGCGCGGCCATACTGGAAAAGGAGGCGGCGCTGGTGGCCTTTCTCGGCGATCACGCTTTTACCGAACAACCGACCCTTGAAGCCGCGCCAGTCCCAGCGCTGGCCCCGGCGACCCTGCATGCAGTGATTACTCGGATCGACGCCGAAGGGGCTGCCCAACTCAGCCTGGGCGTGCTCGCCCAAGCCGCCGGCATGGGCCGTTACCAACTGATTCGGGCGTTCCGAGCTGCCACTGGCTTGACCCCACATGCCTACCTGCTCAATGCCCGGATCAACCAGGGCCGGGAGTTGCTCGGCCAAGGCGTGGCACTGGCCGATGTGGCTTATCGGTTGGGGTTCGCCGACCAGGCGCATTTCCAGCGGGCGTTCAAGGCGCACGTTGGCATGACCCCAGGACGCTACCGCCAGGCTCATGGGCCGGTGCAATAATCTTCAATACGGTCAGCTCTGTCGCTTGCAGACTGCGCGTTCTTCCACCCGAGAAAGCCAGTTCCATGGAGCAGTTCCTGATCGTCGCCCTTGCCCACTTCCTCGCTCTGCTGTCACCCGGCCCGGATTTCTTCCTGGTCGCGCGCACCTCGATCAACGCCGGATGGCGGGCTGCCGGCGGTGTCTGCATAGGCATCGCCCTGGCCAATGGCCTGTTCATCACCCTCGCTTTCGCCGGCCTATCGGTGTTACGCGAAGGCAGTGCGTCGTTCATCGCCCTGCAACTGGTGGGGGCTACCTACCTGCTGTATATCGGTGGCTTGTTCCTGCGCCACGCCGGCCAATCCAACCTCTGCGTCAGCGGGGGAAACGCCACCAGCAGCAGCGCTTGGCGCAACCTGGGAATGGGCTTTGCCTCAGGGGCACTGAATCCGAAGAACGCGTTGTTCTATGCCAGCCTGGCGAGCATGGTGGCCAGCAGCAGCCTTGGCTGGAAACTGGTTTACGCAGGCTGGATGTTCGGCGTCGTGCTGGTATGGGACTTGGTGGTAGCGCTGGCGATCGGCAACAAACGTGTGCTGCGCCGCTTTTCCCGAGCCCTGCCCTGGCTGGAGCGCACATGCGGGGCCATGTTGATCGTGCTGGCCACGGCGCTGATCATGCGTCTGGCGTGGGGCTGATAACACTGAGGGTGGCCAACTCCATCAGGCTGAAATAGCCGTTGGCCCATCCGCCGGTGTCCAGGTGCCAGACATTGCCCAGGCATTTGGCGCGTCGGACCGGGGTGTGGCCGACCAGTAACGCGCGCAGGCCTGCCACCGGCTCGCTGTCGTCCTCCTTGAGCCGGCGCCTGGACCACTGGCACACCTCGATCACCTGCGGGTCGACCTCGGTCTGCAGACTGCTACGCAAGGTAGCCCAGTCGGCGAAGGGGCTGTCGGCATGCAGCAGACCGACCAGCCCGGCTTCGGTGCCTACCTCCATGCCAATCGGCAGTCCCGCGAATGCTTCGACATAGCGCTGCTGCTGCGCCACCGGCATGTCGATGAACCAACTGCCGCCTGCAGCACGGTACATGTCCAACTCCAGGCGACCGCCGCGCAGCAAAGTGATCGCCAGCGACTCGTGGTTGCCCTGCACGGCATGGAACCAAGGCCGTGCGAGCCATTCCAAGGCCTCTTCGCTGTGAGGGCCGCGGTCGACCAGATCGCCCACGCTGAACAGGCGATCGACCGCCGGGTCGAAGTCCACCGCCTCCAGGCTCTGCTCCAGGCGGCGGAAATGGCCGTGGATATCGCCCACGGCCAGGTCGCGCCCCAGGGTGTTGGCCTTCAGTTGCCGAAAGCGGCTCATTACGCTGTTCCTCTGCTGTCGCGCCATGCGCAGAACCGTGCCTACCTGGATGCCCCCTGCACTTCGAGAAGCGCAGGCGGGTGGCTGATTCCCTCAGCGTACCGCGCCTTCATCGACTTGACATCCGTGCTGGTACTGGCAAAGCCAGCGGTAGTATGCTCGATGTTTGAGCGGACCAGGGATGGGCACCACCATGAAGCTATGCGCCGTGCAATTGGCTGCCTACAAGGGCGATCTGCAGCGTAATCTCGAGCGCCACCTGTATTGCATCGACCAGGCAGCCGCACAGGGCGCAGGGCTGGTGGTCTTCCCCGAACTGTCATTGACGGGTTATGAGCCGGCACTGGCGCGCCAGGTGGCATTGCCGTTGAATTCGTCCAGACTCGACCCGTTGCAGGCCGCTTGCGACCGCCATGGCATCACGGTGGCGGTGGGCTTGCCCTTGCCGACCCCCGACGGTATCCGTATCGGCATGCCGATTCTCGGTCCTGGTGCACCACGCCTGGAGTACGCCAAGCAACGCCTGCATGCCGACGAATTGCCATTCTTCAGTGCGGCGAACCAGCCGGTGGTATTCGCGGCAGGCAGGCACCGCATCGCACCGGCCATCTGTTACGAGTCGATGTTCATCGAGCATGCTGCCCAGGCCCAGGCCCTGGGCGCGGATATCTATCTGGTGAGCGTGGCCAAGACTGCGAAAGGCCTGCGCGAGGGCTACGAGCACTACCCCGAGGTCGCACGCACCCTGGGCATGAGCGTGCTCATGGCCAACTGCGTGGGCGCCTCCGATTGCTTCATCGGTGCCGGCGGTTCGGCAGCCTGGGATAGCCATGGCCGCATGCTGGCGGCATTGGATGAACATAGCCAGGGACTGGTGCTGCTGGATACGGTCAGTGCAACTGCGAGCATCCTGCCACTGGACGGTTTGTACTGATGAAATATCTGCTCCTGGTCTTGGCCAGCTATGCCTCGACCTACTACCTCGTTGGCTTGTTGATCAGGGGGCAGCTCGCTGACATCGCCGAAGGCCTGCGTCATCGTCCCGATGCCCCACCACCTGGACAGTATCTGCGCGAGGTGAAACCCCATGCGCAGCGTGCCCATCGACACTACACGTTGATGGCCGGTTCGCTACTCGCGATGGTGATTTGCCTGATTGCAACCTGGCTCAGCTAGAACGCCAACGCCAGGCTTTGCCGCCCCTCCAGCGCCAACAGATACTGCTTGGCCGGCAAGCCACCGGCAAAGCCAGTCAGCCCGCCGCTGGCACCGATCACCCGATGGCAGGGGGCAATGATCGAAATCGGGTTACGGCCATTGGCGGCGCCCACCGCCCGCACGGCGCTAGGGTTACCGATCTGGCGAGCGATGTCGCTGTAGCTGCGGGTTTCGCCAAAAGGAATGGTCAACAGCGCTGCCCACACTCGACGCTGGAAGGCAGTACCTGCGAAGTCCAGTGGCAGGTCGAAACGCTGGCGACCGCCGGCGAAGTATTCGCCTAGCTGACGAGCGGTCTGCAGCAGTACCGGGTGGCCGTCATCGCGGTACAGATCACCCAAACGAACCCGGTTTTCCCGCTCGTCTTCCCACAGCACCGCCGCCAGGCAATCGCCACGGGCCACCAGGGTCAGCATGCCGACCGGCGATTGCATCAATGAATAGGCGCTGGGCATGGACAGGCTCCTGCGAAAATCAACGGTGTCGGCAACTGTACCGATGCACCTGGCGCAGTGCATCCGCTTTCTTGCGCGACCAATTGGTGTCCGTTTTATCCGGTGTGCCCGCAATCGATTGCTTGCATGAGCGAACTTGCTGGTTGTCCATAGTCCGGCTAATACTAAAGTCTCTGCCTGGGGAGGCACGAAACATGCAATCGAGATTTGTTATCGTTCCAGCGGTCCCGATCGAAAAGGAGTCGTTCCGCATGGGTAGCCGGTACTACGCGGCGACCGTAGGGGGTGGCTTCGACATCTACGACAATCTCGCCAAGGAGCGCTTGAAACCCAGTTATCCGAGCAAGGCCGAGGCCGAGCAGCACTGTCTGCGCATGAATGCCGAAGATCCGGCGTCCGACGACGGGGGTCAGATTTCGCTCAAGGCGGCGTTTCCAGGGAGTTGATGACATCGATTGGGTATGGGCGAAGGGTTGGTTCTTCACGGATTGTCGGGGAGCTTGGCTTGGCTTGGCTTGGCATCTAGATCGTGAGCTGATCCATTGTGTGTAGCGGCGCTACTGGCCCCTTCCGCCTTTACGGCGGGTCCCTTAATGAGATGGTCACCCCGGCACCCTGCGAGGCGTACGCTTTCGCAGGGTGCTTTTACTTCGGAGACCATCATCA
>NZ_JAHWIW010000001.1:0-256879 GCF_025377065.1 Pseudomonas sp. HD6422
CCTCACCGAACTGCTCCAGCAGTTCTTTGGGGATTTTGGGCAGGTCACGCAGGGGTTTCTTTTTGGTTGGCATACATGCACCTCTTACTCATGTTATGCCCGAACACAAAATTTCTGACACCCTCCTGTAGGTTGATTTTCCCCTGCATACAGATAAGAACGTTCACGTTTAATTTAGTAACTATTACTCATCCGCAGAAGCTAGGCGAATCCTCCGTGACCCGCTAGCTTGAAAAAGCAGCCAAGGAGCTGCTGCTTTCAACCCAACCTCACAGGAGTGACCCCTAATGCGTAAATCCACCCTCAAACACCTTCTGCTTCCCCTGTTCGCCAGCCTGTCGTTCAACCTCAGTGCTGCCCCTACGACCACGAGCCTCCCGAGCGACCCAGCGCCAGCGGTCAGCCAAGCCCAAACCCCCGCCAGCCTTCTGAACCTGAACACCGCCGACGCCTTCACGTTGCAACAGGAGTTAGCCGGAATCGGCAAAACCAAAGCCGAGGCCATCGTCGCCTACCGCGACGCCAACGGCCCCTTCGCCTCAGTCGATGAACTTTTGGAAATCAAGGGAATAGGCAACGCCTTGCTGGAGCGGAATCGAGGCAAACTGGTAGTGGAGTAACCCAACTGGCCGGGGCAGGGCACGACCTGCCCCGACGCCATTTCATCGCGTCTAACGATCCTGCGCATCCTTGGCATCCGCCTCGGCATTCCGCTCATGCACCTTACGCAGTTGCTCCTCAGTCAACGGCAGCTTCTTCGCCGTATCCCGCAACATCATCAGCCCACCGACGATGGAGCCAAGGGCTATGATGAGTATCAGCCATGCATACCAGGGCATTGTCATTCTCCTTAGAGCTGTCAGGCGTCGCTTGTACAATTTTTGAGCAATTACCCGGTCCATTGGTTCAATTATAGGAGTGGCGCGATGCCAGGCCAATTCCGATGACCCACGGCCCCCAAACCCCGGCCCACTTCGTTTACAATGCGCGCCGTTCAAGACTTGCCAAGAGACCCGCCCATGTCCGCCTGCCAGACGCCCCTGATCGTCGCCCTCGATTTCCCCACCCGTGACGCAGCCCTGAAGCTGGCTGACCAGCTCGACCCAGCCCTGTGCCGGGTGAAGGTCGGTAAGGAACTGTTCACCAGTAGCGCCTCGGGTATCGTCGAAACCTTGTGCGAAAAGGGCTTCGAAGTGTTCCTGGATCTCAAGTTCCACGATATTCCCAACACCACGGCCATGGCGGTGAAGGCTGCAGCCGAGATGGGTGTTTGGATGGTCAACGTGCATTGCTCTGGTGGCCTGCGCATGATGTCGGCCTGCCGTGAGGTCCTGGCCAAGCGTTCCGGCCCGCAGCCTTTGCTGATCGGCGTGACCGTGCTGACCAGCATGGAGCGTGAGGACTTGGCTGGTATCGGTCTGGATGTCGATCCGCAGGAGCAGGTGCTGCGTTTGGCGGCACTGGCTGAGAAGGCGGGGATGGACGGCCTGGTGTGCTCGGCGCTCGAAGCGCCTGCGCTGAAAGCTGCGCATCCTGCGCTACAGTTGGTGACACCTGGTATTCGTCCGGCAGGCAGTGCTCAGGACGATCAACGTCGTATCCTGACGCCGCGTCAGGCGCTGGATGCAGGTTCTGACTACTTGGTGATTGGTCGGCCGATCAGCCAGGCGGCGGATCCGGCTCAAGCATTGGCAGCAGTGGTGGCAGAGATTCGCGGTTAATCGTCGCCTTGACGATGGCGTGAAGGAGGGCCGGCATTTTGATGCCGGCCCTTTTTATTGCCGGTTGCGCCGCTTCGGTGTGGATCAACCACCGCAGTTCAAGCCAATCTCCATGTCGTTGATCAGCGCCTTGGCCATGGCGCTGAGCATGCGCGCCGCGCTGCCCGCGATCAGGTTACTCTCCATTTCCGCCTCCTCGGTCAAATGCTCGATGCAGCCCAGGAGGGCGGAGAGCTCCGAAAACGCATGGTCGAGGGGAATACCTGGACGTACTGCGTACAACTCGGAAAACGTGGTTTGGCCTGCGGTGGAGCGGGTGCCGAGAATAGCCTTCATTGGCTACCTTCCAGTGTGTGAAGGTGGGTGAGCACCGCAGCCAACAAATCGCTGGAGATCGTCATGTCATTGAGGGCGGCCTTGGCATGTTCCTCGGTCTCTGCGTTCAGATACCGGTTACTGGCGTGAGTGAAGCTCTCCATGAGCCTGCTGGCAGAGAATATGGCATCTTCGCGGGTGATGTGGGCGGGAACTGTGTAACGGGGGGAGCGATCGACTGGAGGGTCGGGTACGATTTTCTTTTTCATAGGGCACCTTTGTTGTGAAAGGAGCCACCACTTCAACTTTTCTCACGGGTTTTGGGTGGCGGCCATGCGCGGGGTGAGAAAACCGAGAACAAAGGCAAACCTCGGCCAGACCGAAGTCTGCCCGCACACGACCGCCATAACGGTACCGCCATTTGTTCGTCGGGTTTCTCACACCCGGCCACCATCAACTGGTGACCTAGGAACGTTATTCCTGGGGTATTGGCCCGACAACAATGAAACTTCTGCGGTGAGCGTAGGATAGTTCCGAACCTGCTTTGTTTTGAAGCATCCGGTTGCAGGTTCGGAAAAGTCCTACGGATAACGCACTCTGCCCGCGCCGCATTGATAGAAATCGCAAGACGTACTCAGAAATCAGGGAAAGCCTTCACCAGCGCTTGTTTCATGTCATCCAGCCCCGGTCGAGCATACGCTTGCAAGGCAGCATCGATCGTCCACGACTGATCCAGCAATATCTCATCAACCGTCAGCGGCGCTGGGTTATCGATGCCAAAGCTGGTGTAGTAGTCCTGGAACTTGTATTCCCACCGAGGGCAGCGATTCGTTGATAGCCACTGGTTCGGCACGCCATAGGAGTCCGCGACGATCAGTCCGTGCAGGCTGGTCGACAGCACGAAATCGCAAGAGGCGATCTCGGCCAGTACTTGTTTCACGGGCGAATAGACGTCGATCACCTTAGCGCCGGGGATCCTGGTCAACAGTTCAGCCATTCGCGTGTTCTTTCGATCACGAATATGCGGAATCAGGCCGACGCGGATGCACTTGTCGATCGGCTTGTTCACCAGCGAAGCCGACAGCAGCCCCGGATCGCCCAGTACGGGTTTGACTTTTTTTCCGCGAATCTGGCTCAGGCACTTGGTACCGCGTACCGCATGAAAGTGATGCCGGCCAGAGAATACATCGTCTGGGTTGCCAGAGCCGGTGCCCCAGATATGCAGCTTGCGCGGGAAACCCCAGGTCTTGGCCTTCTTTTCCCGCCCCAGGACGCTGCCGATGGCGATCATGTCCGCACGCCGAATCGACGCGTGCTCCACTTTGCGGCCGGAGACGAACTCCACGATGTCGGCAGACAGGTAGTCACCGAAATTCTGTTGGGCGGCATTGTCACGGCCACTGCCACGGCACCAGAAAAGTCTGATCGGCTTCATTGTTCTGATTGTCCTTCCAGGGATGGCTACGCGCCGGGCGCGTGGGTCCAGTTCTATACGGGGTGCAATTGCTGCAACCGAGAGGTCATACATCGAAAGGCGCGTAAAGCGTCCTGGCCGACGGGCGGCGAGGAATATAACGGCTGAACAATGAAGGCGCAATGCTATTATTCTGGCAAAGTAGTCGAGATATCTCATTGATTTGTAGAAGTAAAAAATTTGAAAGCAGGTCGATTCGCGCCTCTGGCGTTGCACGAGCAGGTGTGGGGACAATGTGGGAAAAGCGCGAACAACGCTTGTCGGAAGTCTGTATACTCCCGCCCGCGCAGAACTTGGTGGAGGTAGAGTGGAAGCAGTTAGCATCAGAACGCCCGCCCGGCAAAGCTCGGTCAGGGATTTTTCAAGCTGCCGCGATATTGCGCAGGGGCCTGTATTCATTGTGGCTTCGGGGAGCTCTGCGAAAGATTTTCCCCTTCAGCGTTTTGCCGATATCCCCATGATCACGCTCAACGGCGCGATCTCGATGTTTCATGATCACGCTATCAATCCGTATTTCTATGTTTGCACCGATACGGGCTTTCCCATTCAGCAACCTGATCTCTACGCGCACGCACTTCGGCTGAGTGAGCGTGTTGCGTTATGGCCGGATCAAATACAAGCCGTTCCATCCTCAACCGATGCGGAACTTTACCCACTGGTGAAGGCTAGCCGCTCGAGCGTCTACGAGGCCGCCTTCAACCCAGACCCGGACTTGGTGCGTAGCCGTGCCTTCTGGGATCACCGTTCGCGCACTCTGGGTTTTAGCAAGGATCTTTCCCGAGGGTACTTCGATGCCCGCACCGTGGCCTACGTCGCGCTGCAGATCGCCTATCACCTGGGCTTCAACCAAGTGTTTCTGGTTGGCGTGGATCTCGATCAGGCGGCAGGGCGGTTCTATGAAACGGCCGGGCGCGCCGTTTCGCCTTGTGGGCTGGATGAGGCTTATGAACGGCGCATCCTGCCAGCACTCAAGTTGATGGCCGAGCGCGTGGTCGATGAGCGTTTCGCGGTTTACAACCTGTCGGCAACTTCCCGAATCCCGGAGTCCGTGATTCCCAAGGTGACTATCGGCGAGGCGGAATCACTCATCTTCCCGAAGGCTTGAACTGCACTGGGCGCTGATCACTTCTGCATGCAAGTGGCGGTGCGCTGGTTGTAGAACACGCAGTCGTCAGGGATGTCTTTGTTCACCAGCGACATTGCGCCAATGGTGACGTTGTTGCCGATCTTCAACTGGTCGGCAATGATGCAGCTGTTGGCGCCCAGGCTGACGTTATCGCCGATGACCAATGAGTAGTGTTCTTGACCAAGCGTCTTGATGCCCACCGTGCAGTTCTGGCGAATGAAGAAGCTTCTGCCAATCTGGGCATACCCGCTGATGACGACCCCTGGCAGATGAGCAATGCGCAGGCCTGGGCCGATGCAGGCGTCCAGACCGATATCCACGGCATACCTGCGATTCAACCGTTGATTCAGGCGTCGAGCGTAGGCCCGGCGCAGACCGCCTTTGGCATTGAGATACTGGGCGAGGCGGAACATGAACAGGTAGCGCAGCACGTTGTACTTGCGCGCTCGTTTGATCACGTTGAAAAACAGGCTGGTACGGCGGCCAGGTTTTTTCTTATTGGAAATTTCCAGGCGCCAACATTCGAGAAGTTGGTCGAATTTCAAGGTGCAATTCCGGTGGGTGACTGCGGCTGCGTCGGTTGGCAGAATCAGGGCGCGGGTATGATGGCTGAGGCGGAAGCGGGCGTAAAGCCAGCAGCGGAACGTAGCGAAGCAGACACCTCGCTGAATGGCACAGGCTCCGCCCGTGTTCGCGGCGGCTCGGCGCCCTGGTCCTACAGGATTCGGCGGCGTATTTTCCGCCTGATGATCCTGCAGGAGCGAGGTTTTCGGGGCTTTAGATCTGGGGTTGCTGCGCAGCCCTTCGCGGCACAAGGCCGCTCCCACAGGGGGCTGCGTCGGGCTTGAGGAAGTGGTCAGACCTTCAGCACCAACTTGCCAAAGTTCTCGCCACTGAACAGCTTCAACAACGTCTCAGGGAAGGTCTCCAAGCCCTCCACCACATCCTCCTTGCTCTTCACCTGCCCACTGGCCAACCACCCAGCCATCTCCTGCGCCGCCTTGCCATAATCCTTGGCATGGTCCATCACCACGAACCCTTCCATCCGCGCCCGGTTCACCAGCAGCGCCAGATAGTTGGCCGGACCCTTGACCGCTTCCTTGTTGTTGTACTGACTGATGGCCCCGCAGATCACGATCCGTGCCTTGAAGTTGATCCGCGTCAGCACCGCATCCAGAATCTCGCCGCCCACGTTGTCGAAATACACATCCACGCCCTTGGGGCACTCGCGCTTCAACCCGGCCAGCACATCCTCGGCCTTGTAGTCGATCACGCCGTCGAAGCCCAATTCATCCTTGAGGTACTGGCATTTCTCCGCCCCGCCAGCGATACCGACCACACGGCAACCTTTGATCTTGGCGATCTGCCCGACAATGCTGCCCACGGCACCGGCGGCACCGGAAATCACCACGGTTTCACCGGCCTTGGGCTGGCCGACTTCCAGCAGCGCGAAGTAGGCGGTCATGCCGGTCATGCCCAGGGCCGACAGATAGCGGGGCAGGGGGGCGAGCTTGGGGTCGATCTTATACAGGCCCTGGGGGGCGCCGGTGAAGTAGTCCTGCACACCCAGCGGGCCGTTGACGTGATCGCCTGGGTTGAAGTCCGGGTGCTTGGAGGCGACGACTTCGCCTACGCCCAATGCACGCATCACCTCGCCCAGTCCTACCGGTGGGATGTAGGACTTGCCTTCGTTCATCCAACCGCGCATGGCCGGGTCCAGCGACAGGTACAGGTTACGGACCTGGACCTGACCCTCGGCTGGCTCGGCGACGGGGGCGTTCTCGAAGGTGAAGTCGTCGCGGCGTACAGCGCCGACGGGGCGTTTGCTGAGCAGGAAGCGGCGGTTGGTCTGGGTCATGGCGTGTCCTCGAAAAGGGCTGACAAGGGAAACTCGATCAATTTACCTTGTTGATGCTGGCCGGTGCCTAATATCACCGACAAGCATGGTAGCCCAACTGCGGACCTGATGATGCTCGAGCGTCATCTGAACAGGTGACCAGCCAAATCGTGTCGCCCACTGGCAGGCTGCGGCCACCCAGACGTTGTTTCCGCACACAGGGCGACCTTCATCTCGCTGAAAGCGACACGGTGATACTCATTTGACACTATCGTGGCGCCAAGCCCTTGTCCCTGGCGGGCGCTGTTGCCACTCTTGGCCTTTCGGCAAAGCCTGACAAGTTGAAGGGGGATCGCCATGGGCACGACCCGGCACGGTGTGTTGGCAAACCTGGGCATGGCCCGCAAGCTCGGCTTGGGCTTTGCCCTGGTGTTGTTGTTGACCCTGGCCGTGGCAGCCATCGGCATCGCCGCGCTGCAGGGTGTGGCCCAGCGCTTCGAAGGCTTGCGCGAACTGTCTCAGTTCAACACCGACCTGCTGCGCTTGCGCGAGCATGAGCAAGCGTTCGCCTTGCGTTCCGACAACCAGCAGGCCGAGGCCTTGCGTGGCGGCCTGAAGGATCTGGTCGAGCGGGTCCAGGGCTTGCCTGGGCTGGACGGGGTGCAAGCGGACCTGGCCGCCTATGGCCAGGCCTTCGATGCCTTCGTTGGCGTGGTCCAGGCCAAGGAGCTGGCGCTGGACACGGCCAGCTGGGCGGTCACCAGCATGGGCGGCAATCTCGATGTGGTCCAGGCCGGCCTGGCCGACGATGGCGTTTATACCCTAAAGCAATCCCAAGGCCAGCAGGGCAGCGAGTTCCTCGAACAGGCCGCCCAGGTCGGCCAGGTATCGCGGCTGATGATGCAGGCCATGGACGAGGCCCGGGTGCGCCTGGACAAGAGCCGCAAGGGCGAGCCGAGCGAGGGCCAGGAGCGCATTGCGCAAACGGTCGATGCCGCCAATCTGGTCGACCAGCTCAAGACGGCGGTCGCGGACCCTGGCTACCGCAGTGTGCTGGGCGAGGTGGCCGGGCACATTGCCGGGTTCTCCGAGAAGCTCGATGAATACACCGACCTGCTGGGCCGCGAGCAGGGCCTCAAGGCGCAATTGCAGGCCCGCGCCGGTCAGGTCACCCAGCGCGTCGAGCAGGCCTACGCCGGGCAGCAGCAGGCCATGCAGGCGGAGCTCTCGCGCAACAGCCTGGCCATCGCCCTGGGTGCGGGGCTTGCCTTGTTGGTGGGGATAGTGGCCGGCTGGCTGATCACCCGGGCACTGGTCTTGCCGCTCAAGGGCGTCATCGATCGCGCCCAGCGCATCGCGGCGGGGGAGCTGGTGCACCCGCCCCATGCGCCGCGGCGTGACGAAGTGGGTCAGTTGATGCAGGCCATGCAGCAGATGGAGCAGGGGCTGGCAGGCATCGTCAGTGGTTTGCAGCAAGGTATCGAGCAATTGGCCGACAATGCCCAGGCGTTGTCGGCGGTGACCGAGCAGACCAACCGTGAAGTCGGCAGCCAGAAGGAAGAAACGGAGCAGGTGGCCACTGCCATGCAGCAGATGACCGCCACCGTGCACGATGTGGCGCGCAATGCCGAGCAGGCTGCCGAGGCCGCCCAGGCCGCCGACGACAAGGTCGACAGCGGTCAGCAGGTGGTGCGCCAGAGCATGCAGCGTATCGAACAACTGGCCGAAGCTGCCGAGGCGGCCAGCGCCGGTATCGAGAGCCTCAGCGCCGAGATCCACACCATTGGCGATGTCTTGGAGGTGATCAAGAGCGTGGCCGAGCAGACCAACCTGCTAGCGCTCAACGCGGCGATCGAGGCGGCGCGGGCGGGCGAGCAGGGGCGTGGCTTCGCGGTGGTGGCCGATGAGGTGCGGGCATTGGCTCGGCGTACCCGGCAGTCCACCGAGCAGATCGAGCAGCTGGTGGCCAGCCTGCGTGGCAACGCCCAGCTATCGGTGACGCAGATCCGTGGCAGTACCGAGCTGGTGCGGCTGGCGGTGGCTGACGCACTGCAGACCGAGAGCGCCTTGGGCAGCATCGCCTCTGCGGTGTCGCTGATCCAGCAGATGAACCAGCAGATTGCCGCTGCAGCGGAGCAGCAAAGCTCGGTGGCCGAGGAAATCAGCCGCAGCGTCACCCATATCCGCGGCAGTGCCGATCAGGCGGCGCTGGCGATGGCGGGCAATGCGCGTTCCAGCGTCGAACTGGCGCGCTTGGGCAGCGACTTGCAGGGCATGGTAGGGCATTTCAGGCTGTGAACGGTGCCAGCGCGCAGGACGCGCGCTGGCCTTTGTGCGGATGCGTCAAGCTTGGCGCGGATTCAGAATCAGCAAGGTCAGCACCCCTGCCACGATCCCCCAGAACGCCGAACCGACCGAGAACAGCGTGAACCCCGACGCCGTCACCATGAAGGTGATCAACGCCGCCTCACGCTCCCTGGCCGCGCTCATGGCCACGCTCAGCCCGTTCATGATCGAGCCGAATAGCGCCAGGGCGGCGATCGACAGCACCAGCTCTTTCGGCAGTGCGGCGAACAGCGCCGCGAGGGTGGCGCCGAACGTGCCGGCGACACCGTAGAAGATTCCGCACCAGACCGCGGCGGTATAACGCTTGGCCGGATCTTCATGGGCATGCGGGCCGGTGCAGATCGCTGCACTGATCGCCGCCAGGTTGACCCCGTGCGCGCCGAACGGCGCCAGCAGCAGCGACGCCAGGCCAGTGGTGGAAATCAGCGGCGAGGCCGGGACCTGGTAGCCATCGGCTCGCAGCACCGCCACCCCTGGCATGTTTTGCGAGGTCATCGCCACCACGAACAACGGTATGCCGATGCTGATGGTCGCTGCCAGGGAGAAGCTCGGCGTGGTCCACACGGGTTTGGCCACCTCCAGGTGGAAACCACTGAAGTCGAGCAGGCCCAGGGCCCCCGACAACGCCGTGCCCACCAGCAGCGCGGCCAGCACGCAATAACGTGGCGACAGGCGCTTGACCAGCAGGTAGCTGAAGAACATGCCCAGTACCAGCACCGTGCGGTGCTGGGCGGCGACGAAGATCTCGCTGCCGATCTTGAACAGGATGCCGGCCAGCAATGCCGAGGCCAGGGAGGCTGGAATGCGTTTGACCAGGCGATCGAAACTGCCGGTCAGGCCGCAGATCAGCACCAGCACCGCGCAGGTGATGTACGCGCCGATGGCCTCGCCGTAGCTGACCCCGCCCAGGCTGGTGATCAACAGTGCCGCTCCGGGGGTGGACCACGCCACGGTCACCGGCGTGCGGTAACGCAAGGAAAGGCCGATGCTGCACACCGCCATGCCGATCGACAGCGCCCAGATCCACGAAGAGATCTGCGCGCTGGTCAGGCCTGCTGCCTGGCCGGCCTGGAACATCAATACCAGGGAACTGGTGTAGCCGGTGAGCATGGCGATGAAGCCGGCGACCACCGCCGAGGCGGAACTGTCTGCCAAAGGCCGCAGGCGAGCGGAGGTGGCATCGGTCATGGGAAAATCCTTGTAGAGGTGTAAGCAGTTTTTTCAGCCTAACCCGTGGGCAGGTGATCTTTGCCATACAGCAGGTATTGCTTTTGGCCGTACAGTTGCCACTATTGGGCAAATGCTGTGCAACTGCACGAGGGGAGGGGTGATGTACAAGGTTTATGGGGATTACCAGTCGGGCAACTGCTACAAGGTCAAGTTGATGCTCGCCTTGTTGGGTCAGCCTTGTCAGTGGCAGCCGGTGGACATACTCAAGGGCGAGACGCAAACGCCGGAATTTCTGGCCATGAACCCCAATGGCAAGGTGCCGGTGTTGCAGCTGGAGGACGGTACCTGCCTGTGGGAGTCCAATGCCATCCTCAACTTCCTGGCCGAAGGCAGCGAGTTCCTGCCCAGCGAGCCGCGCCTGCGCACCCAGGTGCTGCAATGGCAGTTCTTCGAGCAGTACAGCCATGAGCCCTACATCGCGGTAGCGCGGTTCATCCAGTTCTATCTGGGGCTGCCGGACGAGCGCGTGGACGAATACCGCAAGTTGCACAAGGGCGGCTACAAGGCGTTGAAGGTGATGGAGCGGCAGTTGCAGATGACGCCGTACCTGGTGGGGGACCAGTATTCGATTGCCGATGTGGCGTTGTATGCCTACACCCATGTGGCGCATCAAGGTGGGTTCGATCTGGCGGATTACCCGGCGGTGCAGGCCTGGTTGGCCAGGGTGGCCAGCCATCCGCGGCATGTGCCGATGGTGGAGTAATCCTGTATTGGCCTCTTCGCGGGCAAGCCCGCTCCCACAGGGACCGCACAGCTGCTACATACTGTGCTGCCCCTGTGGGAGCGGGCTTGCCCGCGAAGCAGACGATCGATTTTATCAGGGTTACGCGAACCGCTTGTCCAGGTACGCAATGATGTCCTTGGACTCATACATCCAGGTCACCTGGCCTTCCTCCTCGATCCGCAAGCAAGGCACCTTCACCCGACCACCGCCTTCCAGCAGTGCCTGGCGGTGCACCGGGTCGTTCTTCGCATCCCGCAGCCCGACCGGTACATTCAACCGATGCAGGGTACGGCGGGTCTTCACGCAGAACGGGCAGGCATGGAACTGATACAGCGTCAGGTCCTTGGCCGCCTGGTCGACCTGTGCCTGGGCCGCGGCATCACGCTTGCGCTTGGCCGGGCGGCTGATCCAGTCGCCGAACACGATGAGTTGGCCGAGGCCGACCCGTAGGGCTTTGACGATCATTGGCAACATACTCCTGAAATGAAAAAGCCGACCCCTGGGGGCCGGCTCGGGTCACGCGGCGATCACTTGATCAGGCCGAGGAATTCCATGCGGGTGGCAGGATTGTCGCGGAACTCGCCGAGCATCACCGAGGTGAGCATGGTCGAATTCTGCTTCTCGACACCGCGCATCATCATGCACATGTGCTTGGCTTCGATGACCACGGCAACGCCAGCGGCACCGGTGACCTGTTGCACGGCCTCGGCGATCTGGCGGCTGAGGTTTTCCTGGATCTGCAGGCGGCGGGCGAACATGTCGACGATCCGCGCGACCTTGGACAGGCCCAGTACCTTGCCTTTCGGCAGGTAGGCCACGTGGGCCTTGCCGATGAACGGCAGCATGTGGTGTTCGCACATCGAGTAAAGCTCGATGTCCCGGACCAGCACCATCTCGCTGTTGTCGGAGGAGAACAGCGCGCCGTTGGTGACTTCTTCCAGCGTCTGCTCGTAACCGCGGCAAAGGTACTTCATGGCCTTTGCAGCCCGCTTGGGCGTGTCGAGCAGGCCCTCACGGGAGACGTCCTCGCCAATCTGGCTGAGGATCTCGGTGTAGTTCTGTTCCAGGGACATTGATCTACCTGTGGGAAAAATCGCAAATAAAGAAGGGTACGGCGGCAATGGCGCCGCTGCAAGCGCGGCGCTACTCGTCGCGGCCTTCCATCATGGTTCGCTTGAGCATCACATAGACCGCGCCAGTGCCGCCATGGCGGGCCTGGCACGAGGTAAACCCTAGCACTTGTGGGTGCTGACGCAGCCACGTGTTGACGTGGCTCTTGATCATCGGCCGCTTGCCGTCCAGGCGTGCGGCCTTGCCGTGGGTCACGCGCACGCAGCGTACTTCGAGCTGGGTCGCCTCGGCAATGAACGCCCACAAGGTCTCGCGGGCTTTTTCCACGCTCATGCCATGCAGGTCGAGGCTGCCCTCGAACGGAATCTGCCCGAGCTTGAGCTTGCGTATCTGGGTTTCCTGTACGCCGTCACGGCGCCACATCAACTCATCCTCGGCGCCCACGTCGATCACGAACTGGTCGGACAGGCCGTCGATCACCAGCGTCTGGTCGCTGCGCACCGTCGCCGCCTGGCGCAGGCCGGCGAGCTGCTTGCGGTCAGCCTTGGGCTTGCCGACATCGGCGCGGTCGTGCTTGATCGGCTTGACGCCGCGCACTTCGGCGTGGAAGAGGGAAAAGTCGTCGTCTTGCATGATGCCTCCGCTAGGGCGGCGTAGTTTACGCTAATGGCCTTGTGGCGTCAGTACCGGCCTATTCGCGGGCAAGCCCGCTCCCACAGCTACGGCGCATGCCTGGCATTTGGCGGGGGCCTTTGAGCAGCGAACCGAAAAGCCTCACTCGTGTTTCTTCATCAAATGCGGCGACAGATTCAGCTCGCGCCCGCGGCGCAGGCGGATGCGGCTCCGGCGCCAGAAGCGCACACCCAGGTACAGCAACAGCAAGCCCACCACGGCCACCACCGCGGCCATCGGCCGGTTGGCATTGAGGTCGGCCAGGGCTTCGTAGTTGCCCAACAGGCCAGACACGCCGGCCATGGCCAGCAGCACGCCCAGCGTTGCCAGCAGGGCGGACAGGCCGGCCGCCAGGCGTGCACCCCAGTTGCGCGGTTCACGCGGGCGCAGGCGCTTGGCGTCGAAACTGCCTTTGATCTTCATTCCGATTTCCTCTCTGGACATCAGGAATTCGACCTGGCGCGGGCTCTCCGGTTCCGCCCGGCTGCCGGGCGGTATGCGCTCAGATCAAACTGGCGGTGGGGGCGACGCAGGCGAAGTTGTCGGCCATCACGGCCATTTCACCTTGGTGGATCTGCGCGGCCGGGATCACCCTATCCTTGAATGCCAGGTCGCGAGTCGCCGAGGCGTCTTCCACCAGGGTACAGCGATAACCATAGTCCTTGGCGCGGCGCACGGTGGTGCTCACGCTGGAATGGCTCATGAAACCGCAGACGATCAGGTCCAGATGCCCGAGCCCCTGCAGCGTCTCGTGCAACTGGGTGTTCTTGAATGCATTGGGCATGCGTTTTTCGATGACGATCTCGCCGCTGTGCGGCTCCAGGCCGGGGATGAACTCCCCTGCAGGACCCTGCGGGTCGAAGCGCCCACCGACCGTGCCGAGGTGGCGAACATGGATGATCGGGCGGCCCGCCTTGCGAGCGGCCTCGAGCAACCGGGCGATGTTGGCCACGGCCTCGTCCATGCCCGACAGTTGCAGAGGACCGCTCAGGTACTCCTTCTGCGCATCGATGATGATCAGGCTGGCTTGGCTCAGCTTGGCCGGCGGATAGTCGCGGCCAGTGAGGCGGAACATCGTGGTTGGAACGGACATCAAGGGCTCCTTGGATAGGGCTTTTGTAGCGCTATTGTCCCCTGCCTTGAGGTCAATGGGAATGGTTGACATCAAAACTGGCGTGGTTACTGGCCTGTGGCTATGTATCAGGGAATCGCGGGGAACATTTGTGCGGGTGGGGCTGTTAGACTTTTGTACGGTCTGTAAAGAGGAGTACCCCGTGATCACATCCCGTCTGCGCACGCTGCGCGACCACATCCGCTGGGCAGTCAGCCGCTTCCACGAGCACGATCTGTTCTTCGGCCACGGTGCCGACAATGCCTGGGACGAAGCTCGCCTGCTGGTCCTGGGCGCCGTGCATCTGCCCTGGGAGGTGGCCGACAGTTACCTGGACTGCGCACTCGAGGACGATGAGCGAGTGCGCCTGCAACACCTGCTCAAGCGCCGTATCGAAGAACGCGTGCCGACCGCCTACCTGCTGGGCGAGGCGTGGTTCTGCGGTATGTCGTTCGTGGTCGACGAGCGCGTGCTGGTGCCGCGTTCGCCCATTGGCGAGTTGATCGAGAAACGCTTCGAGCCGTGGCTGGCCAACGAGCCGGCGCGCATTCTCGACCTGTGCACCGGCTCCGGCTGCATCGGTATCGTCGCCGCCGACGTCTTCCCCGAGGCCGAGGTGGTGTTGGCCGACCTGTCGTTCCAAGCCCTCGAGGTGGCCAACCAGAACATCGAACGTCATGGCCTGGAAGAGCGCGTGTACACCGTGCAGGGCGACGGTTTCGCCGGGCTGCCGGGCCAGCGCTTCGACCTGATCCTGTCGAATCCGCCGTATGTCGATGCCGAGGACTTTGGCGACATGCCGGCCGAGTATCACCACGAGCCGGAACTGGGCCTGGCCTGTGGCAACGATGGCCTGGACCTGGTGCGACGGATGCTCGCCGAGGCGGCCGATCACCTGACCGAGAAGGGCTTGATGATCGTCGAGGTGGGCAACAGCCAGGTTCACGTCGAGGCGCTGTATCCGGAGGTGGATTTTGCCTGGCTGGAGTTCGAGCGGGGCGGGCATGGGGTGTTCATGCTGACTGCCGAGCAGTGTCGCCAGCATCAAGAGTTGTTCAAGGCGCGGGTTTGATCGTCGCGTTCAGATATCGAGCGCCTGGGAGATCGAGCGCCGCCCGCGCTGCGCTCGTTCTCCCAGGCGCAACAACTGCGCCGTCAGACCTACCGCAACGCCACCCACACGAACAACCCGACCTGGAACAACACGAACGCGATCAGGCAGGTGATGGTGAATCGCAAACCGGTATCCTCGCGCTGATACTTGGCCACCCGTTCGTTCCGTTCGCGCAGTTGCGCTTCTTTCTCCATCAGTTGTTGGTCCGCCTGCTGCAGCATGTTCGCTGCATCGAGCAGGTCCAGCCGCTGCACTTTCTCGCTGTTCCAGCCGCCCTTGAGCTGGCCGACCGTGGCCTCCACCGTGCGCCCCTTGAGGTGCTGCGGGTCGGCATATTCCACCTCGATGCCGATCGCCCGCAGGAACTGGTCGCGGCGCAGGCGTGAGTCTTCGTTCAGCGCGTCCTTGCTTGGCAGCGCCATGCCCTCGACCTGATAGTGCGGCCAGCGGCGCTGCAGCCAGTGCACGGCTTGCGCCAGCATGTAGCGGCCCAGGCCGCGGTTGAGCGGTTCCAGCTGCAGGCCGCTGTCGCTGCCGATGTACACGCGGTGCTCGGCATGATCGACGCGTATGTCGAGCTGGTTCTGTTCCTTGCGGGTCTTCTGCCCGGGCAGGCGAACTTCCATGCGCAGCAGGCTGTGGGCCTTGTCGTTGCGCTCGGCATACCCGAACTGCACGAAGCGCAAGGGCCGTACGCCGCTGTTGCGGTCGGTGGGTAAGGGGGCCAGGCGCAGTAGCTGGAAGTGTTCGGCGGTCAGGTCGTCCCAGGGCAGCGGGGCACTGTCCGGGGTTTGCGGCTCTTCGGCCGGCTCTACGGCGGCGGGGGCTTCGGTCATCAGGGCGTTTCCTCAGATACGGGCGGGCGCCGACAGGGGCTGCGGTGCAGCCCATTCGCGGGGCAAGCCCGCTCCCACAGGACAGGTTATGCATTGCGCCTGTGGGAGCGGGCTTGCCCCGCGAATGGACCGCAAGCGGTCTCAATCACCGCCGATACCTGCCTTATCGGCAGCCTTGACTGAAGTTTGAGCTCAAGTTGCCGGTAAGCCGTGAATGAACCCGACCACCCGTTCGCCCAGTTCCCGGGCCAGTGGCAGCTCTGGATTGAAATAGCTTTCGCGCTGCTGGCTCATGTCCTTGGGACTGATGCGCAGCATGTGGTTCATGCCGTCGATCAGCACCAACTGGGCATCGGGCTTGGCGGCCTTCAGGCGCTCGGCATCGGCCACGTCCACTTGCACGTCGTTGCGGCCCTGGATGATCAGCGCGGGCATCGGCAGACGGGCGAAGGCCTGCGCCGGGTTCTGCCGGAACAACGAGATCAGGTAGGGCTGGACGCTGGGGCGAAACACCTGGCGCAGCGGTGCCGGCACGTCCAGGCTGGTCTGCCCGGCCTGCAGGCGGTCGAGCAGGGCGCTGCCCTTGGCCAACTGCGCCGGCGGCAGGCGTTCGGCCAGTTGCTCGCGGACCACGTCGGCCATCGGCCGACCGCTGCCGGCCAGGGTGATCACCGCGCTGGCGCCAGCCTGTTCAGCCGCCAGGGTAGCGATCAGGGCGCCTTCGCTGTGGCCGATCAGGATCAGCGGACCGAAGCGTGGGTCGGCCTTGAGCTTGCGGCTCCAGGCGACCACGTCGGCCACATAGCGCTCGACGCTGAGGTTTCGTTCGTCGGGCGTGGCCGGCTGACTGGCGGCCACGCCGCGTTTGTCGTAGCGCACGCTGGCGATGTGCGCATCGGCCAGCAACAAGGCCAGACGCTTGAGGTTGTCGACCCGCCCGGCGCCAGGGTTGTTGCCATTGCGGTCGGTCGGGCCGGAGCCAGCGATGATCAGCACCACCGGTGGTGGCGTCGCTTGCTGCGGCAGCAGCAGGCTGCCATGCAGCACGCCCTGGCCGGTGTCCAGGTCGATGGGGCGGTGCAGCACGGTGGGGGCGGCGGCCTGGGCCAGACCGGTGCAGAGCAGGAGCAGGAGAGCGACGAGGCGCGACATCATGGGGTACTACATGGGGAGATAAGCGTTTGACAGGGGGTTTGGGTGAAGGTTCTGAGGGCTTCGTCGGTGTTGTGGGGTGTGGCGCTGCAAATCTCCTGGCCAGCCGCGTATACTGCCGCTTTCGTTCAGACTCGCGGAGCGTCCATGTCCGGCAATACCTACGGCAAGCTGTTCACTGTCACCACCGCAGGCGAAAGCCATGGCCCGGCGTTGGTCGCCATTGTCGATGGGTGTCCGCCGGGTCTGGAACTGTCCCTGGCCGACCTGCAACACGATCTCGACCGCCGCAAGCCGGGCACCAGCCGTCACACCACCCAGCGCCAGGAGCCCGACGAGGTCGAGATTCTGTCCGGCGTGTTCGAAGGCCGCACCACCGGTTGCTCGATCGGTCTGCTGATCCGCAACACCGACCAGAAATCCAAGGACTACTCGGCGATCAAGGACCTGTTCCGCCCGGCCCACGCCGACTACACCTACCACCACAAATACGGCATCCGCGACTACCGCGGCGGTGGCCGCAGTTCGGCCCGCGAAACCGCCATGCGCGTCGCCGCCGGTGCCATCGCCAAGAAATACCTGGCCACCCAGGGCATCCGCGTGCGCGGCTACATGAGCCAGCTCGGCCCGATCGAAATCCCCTTCAAGACCTGGGACTCGGTCGAACAGAACGCTTTCTTCAGCCCTGACCCGGACAAGGTGCCGGAGCTCGAAGCCTACATGGATCAACTGCGCCGCGACCAGGACTCGGTCGGGGCGAAGATCACCGTGGTCGCCGAAGGCGTGATGCCAGGCCTCGGCGAGCCGATCTTCGACCGTCTGGATGCAGAGCTGGCCCATGCGCTGATGAGCATCAACGCGGTCAAGGGCGTGGAGATCGGCGCCGGTTTCGCCAGCGTTGCCCAGCGCGGCACCGAGCACCGTGACGAGCTGACCCCGGAAGGCTTCCTCAGCAACAACGCCGGCGGCATCCTCGGTGGCATCTCTTCGGGTCAGCCGATCGTCGCCCATCTGGCGCTCAAGCCGACGTCCAGCATCACCACCCCGGGCCGTTCGATCGATGTCGATGGCAATCCGGTAGATGTCATCACCAAGGGTCGCCACGACCCCTGCGTGGGCATCCGTGCCACGCCGATCGCCGAGGCGATGATGGCCATCGCGCTGATGGACCATCTGTTGCGCCACCGGGCGCAGAACGCCGAGGTGAAGGTGTCGACCCCGGTGCTCGGGCAGCTCTGAATCGACTGATGCCCCTGGTTGCCTGTACCGGCCTGTTCGCGCCGAACCGCCGCGAACAGGCCAGCACAGGCAACATCATTACCGGCCCACTGCCCATGCCCCCGATCCCCTACTGGCGCCTGTCCAGCTTCTACCTCTTCTACTTCGCCCTGCTCGGTTCCACCGCGCCGTTCCTGGCCTTGTACTTCGACCACCTGGGCTTCCCTCCGGCGCGCATCGGCGAGCTGGTGGCCATTCCCATGCTGATGCGCTGCATCGCTCCCAACCTGTGGGGCTGGCTGGGCGATCGCAGCGGCCAGCGCCTGCTCATCGTGCGCCTGGGGGCGCTTTCGACCCTGGCCGCGTTCGCGCTGATCTTCCTCGGTAAGAGCTACGCCTGGCTGGCGCTGGTGATGGCCCTGCACGCGTTCTTCTGGCACGCGGTGTTGCCGCAGTTCGAGGTCATTACCCTGGCCCACCTGCACGGCCAGACCTCGCGCTACAGCCAGGTGCGCCTGTGGGGCTCGATCGGCTTCATCCTCACCGTGGTCGGCCTGGGGCGGCTGTTCGAGTGGCTGAGCCTGGACATCTACCCGGTGGCCATTCTGGTGATCATGACCGGCATCTTCGCCGCCAGCCTGTGGGTACCCAATGCCCAGCCCTCGGAGCAGGGCGAGCGCACCGCCGCCGGCGGTTTCCTGGGCCAGTTGCGGGCCCCTGGGGTATTGGCGTTCTACGCCTGCGTGGCGCTGATGCAACTGAGCCATGGCCCTTACTACACCTTCCTCACCCTGCACCTCGAGCACCTGGGCTACAGTCGTGGCGAGATCGGCCTGCTGTGGGCGCTCGGCGTGGTGGCCGAGGTGTTGATGTTCATGTTCATGAGCCGCGTGTTCGCGCGCTTTTCGGTGCAGCGGGTGCTGTTGCTGAGTTTCCTGCTGGCCGCGCTGCGCTGGCTGCTGCTGGGCAATCTGGCTGACCAGCCTGCCGTACTGGTCGTTGCCCAGGTGCTGCACGCCGCCACCTTCGGCTGCTTCCACGCTGGCGCCATCGCCTTCGTCCAGGCCAGCTTCGGCGCCCGCCAGCAAGGCCAGGGCCAGGCCCTGTATGCGGCGCTGTCAGGTACCGGGGGCGCCCTGGGCGCGCTGTATTCGGGCTACAGCTGGAACCTGCTGGGCCCCGCCTTCACCTTTGGTATGGCCAGCGCCGCAGCCCTGGCCGCAGCCGTTATCATTGCCTTCCGTTCGCCATCGACCAGGACAAGCCCCTGATGAGCATCCTCTGCGTTTTCCACCCTGCAAGCCCCGCCTCGCCGCACAAGGTGCTGACCCATCACGACGACATCGCCGCGACCCTGGCCGAGTATGGGGTTGGCTTTTCTCATGGCCCGCTGGAGCTGCGCGTGCGGCCAGGTGGCAGTGCGGAAGATGCCCTGGCCGCCTGCCGTGAATACCTGGATCAGTTGATGACGGCGCACGGCAGCCGCGCGTTCCAGCTGGTCAACCGTGACGGAGCGGACCCGGCGCAGGTGGATCTGCGCGATGAGCATGTGCAAGGTGCCGAGGAGGTGTTCGCGGTGGTCGGTGGGCGGGCACAGGTCGGGCTGCGCTTGGGCGAGCAGGTGTTCGCGGTGCTTTGCGAGAAGGGCGATCGACTGGTGGTCCCGGCTGGGACGCGGCGCTGGGTGGAGCTGGGGGATAATCCGTTTTGCCTGGCGTTGCGGGTGTTTGCCGATGAGCAGGGCGCGCAGGCGGTGTTTACCGGAGATGCGGGCGCCAGGGAATTTCTGGGGATCGACGAGCTCTAACGCCTGTGCCGGCCCTTTCGCGGCGAACCGCCGCGAAGAGGCCGGAGCAGACAACCTCAACGATAGGTCGGCAGGGCAAAGCGTTGCTGGCTCTGCAGCATCGAAATCACCGGCAGCTCGCTGGCTTGCTCAGCGAGATCGCGGCGGATCGCGCTGATCGCCCAGGACAGTTGCTCGGCGCTGTGCAGTTGCCCATAGGTGAGCACGCGGCGGGTCACTTTACCGTCGGCAGCGCGAAGGGTCAGCAGTACGCCACCATCGGGGCGCGCCTGGGTGGCAACCTGGTAGGCGGGGAACACCGAGACGAATTTTTCCTGGATGAGGTCCATATCAACTCCTGACTGAATGTGTTTGCAGACGTGAGTTGATGATTGCAGTGACCGTGCCAGATCTAGTCGGTCTGATAAATCCTTTAAAATCAGCGACTTAGCTTTATTTTCCAGAATGGCTTTCGTGCAGCCTGCAAGGTCGTGCATTTTGCACAGTGCAATTTGCACGAAACTATTGTCCCCATAGATTCTGAACCTTTGACCCTGCGCACTTGCCTGACGAACACTTGGGCAATCTTTGACGCCAGGAGGTTCCGATGTCCGCACAACCCACGCCTACCCAGATGAGCCAGGATGAAGCGGCAGCTTTCGCCGAACAGGTCTTCGACCGCGCCCGCCAGGGCGACGCCGAGATGCTCGAACGTCTGCTGGCCAACGGCCTGCCAGCGAACCTGCGTAATCACAAGGGCGATACCCTGCTGATGCTTGCCAGCTACCACGGTCACCACGCTGCGGTACGGGTTCTGCTGGCCCATGGCGCCGATCCGCTGATCGCCAACGACAACGGCCAGCTGCCGATTGCCGGAGCGGCGTTCAAGGGCGACCTGGAGATGATCCAGTTGCTGATCGAAAATGGCGTGCCGGTGGATGCCACGGCGCAGGACGGACGTACTGCGTTGATGCTGGCGGCGATGTTCAACCGCTGCGAGATCCTCGACTACCTGCTGGCTCAGGGTGCTGACCCGACACGTCAGGACGCCCGTGGCGCCAGCGCGCTGATGGCGGCCCATACCATGGGCGCGGTGGACGCTGCAGCGCGCCTGCAAATGCTGGCCGGCTAACCGCCAGGGGGCGTTTGCGGCTATCCTTGGCGACTTTTCACCCGTCGCAGGCCCCCTTTCATGAAAAACCAGTTGCTCGAATTCATCAGCCTCATTGGCGCCGGCTGCATGCGCGAGCAAGACATCGAGCGCATCGCCGACGAGGCCGCCCAGGCCTACGCCGACCCTGCCGCTTTCCTGGCCGCCAACCCGGATATCAATTACGACGACAGTTTCCCCATTCCCCTGGGTGAATGGGTGGTGCTCGGCAGCCTGCCGGATACCGTGGTGTTCCAGGCCGACAGTTACCAGGCGTTGTTCCAGCAGATCAGCGACTCGTTCGACCAGAGCGTGCCGTTCACCCTCAAGCCCAAGCAACTGGCACGCACCGAGCCACTGACCGCACTCAACCGCATCCAGGTGCAGATGGGCGCGTTGAACAAGGAGGCCGGAGGCTATGTGCTGCTCAATTTCAGCCAGTTGCTCGATGACGAGTTGCAGATGGTGATGGTTGGCCAGCAGGACCTGGCGCGGGTGCTGGAGCTGGGGGGCGAGCTGGGGATCAAGGTGGAGCCGGCGCTGGAGGCGTTGAAGGTCGCGGTGCACGTCTGATATCTACGCTGGCCTCTTCGCGGGACAAGCCCGCTCCCACAGGATTACCCCAATTTCGAATACAGTGCGGTCCCTGTGGGAGCGGGCTTGTCCCGCGAAGAGGCCAGCCCAGGCGATGGAAACCCTCAGCCCAACGCCGTATCCAGAAACATCATCACCGCAAACCCACCCATCAATCCCAGGGTAGCCGAGGTCTGGTGCCCGTTGCGGTGGGTTTCTGGGATCACCTCGTGGGACACCACGAAGATCATCGCCCCCGCCGCCAGCCCCATGCTGACCGGGTAGGCGAGGGCGAAGCCGGTCGAGATCCCCAGCCCGATCACCGCACCCAGCGGCTCCATCAGGCCCGAGCCGATGGCCACCAATGCCGCTCTCAGGTTCGACAGGCCCGTGGCCCGCAGCGCCATGGCCACCGCGAGGCCCTCCGGAATGTCCTGGATGGCGATGGCGCTGGTCAGCGGCAGGCCGATGTTCATGTCGCCGTTGGTGAAGCTCACGCCGATCGCCATACCTTCAGGCAGGTTATGCAGGGTGATCGCCAGCACGAACAACCATACCCGGCTGATCCGGTCCGAATGCGGCCCGCACGCGCCGACGCTTTCGTGTTCATGCGGGGTGAAGCGGTCAAGCCCCAGCATCAGCAACACGCCCAGGCCCATGCCCAGCACCACGGTAAAGGCTGCGGCGGGGCCGCTGCCGGTTATCTCACGGGCGGCATCGAGCCCCGGCAGAATCAACGAGAACGAGCTGGCGGCGAGCATCATGCCGGCGGCAAAGCCCAGCATCACATCCTGGCTACGCGCACTGACGTCGCGCAGCACCACCGCCAGCACCGCGCCCAGGGCGGTGGCGGCGAAGCCCGACAGCCCACCCAGGGCGGCCAGGTGCAGGTTCTGCGAATGCTCGCCGTGCACCGCGTTCCACACGCTGATGGCCAGCAATGCCAGCACCACCAGCAGGCTGGCGCCCAGTCCGGCGCTGAGCCAAGGCGAATCGATGGCTTGCTGGCGCCAGGCACTGATCAGGTTGTCGGGTTCGGCGGCGGGGCTGTTGGCTGGGGGCATGGGCACCTCTATCTCTGGTCTTTGCAGCAGTCTATCCACTGACCGGTCGAAACGGCCAAGGATTCCCTTCTATCGCCTCGATAGGGCTATGCTGTCCAGCAAAGCACGTGCAAGGGAGCATGCTCATGGGGTCCACCTTCAACGGCCTGGTCGGCCTGATCATCCTGGCTCTGGATATCTGGGCGATCCTCAATGTGATCAAAAGCCCGCGGGAGATCGGCGTCAAGGTGCTGTGGATCCTGCTGATCGCCTTGTTGCCGGTCATCGGCCTGGTCATCTGGGCCATCGCCGGGCCGCGGGGCGACGTGCGCATCTGAGCGCGTCCGCCCTGCCTGAGCGGACGAAAGCGCCGGTCCAGACAAAGTCCGAAACAGCCCAGTGACAAAATTTTCACATTGGTTTAAACAGAATCCCCGCCGCACAATACTGCGTTGGTCTTGACCCGCACCTCTTCGCAAACCGCAATCCTAGGATCCCTCCATTCATGGCTAACACGGATGCCCTGAAGCGCCAGGGCGCGCGAGCCGCCTACGCGCCTACCCTGAAGTCCCACCTGGCCTACACGCTGTTGAGCGGCCTGGTGATCATGCTCATGCTCAGCCTCGTGCGCCTGGCGCTGCTGGTCTACAACAGCGACATGATCGGCACCACGCCCTATTCGACCGTCGCCGAAGGCTTTCTCAACGGCCTGCGTTTCGACTTGCGGGTGGTGGTGTACCTGAGCATCCCGTTGCTGCTGGCGTGCCTGAGCCCCTGGGCCATGGCCCGGCGCGGCGTCTTCCGCTTCTGGCTGACCCTGTCCGCCAGCGTGGTGATGTTCCTCGGCCTGATGGAGATGGATTTCTACCGCGAATTCCACCAGCGCCTGAATGGCCTGGTGTTCCAGTACATCCAGGAAGATCCCAAGACCGTGCTGAGCATGCTCTGGTACGGCTTCCCGGTGGTACGCTACCTGCTGGCCTGGTTGGTCGGCACCTGGCTGCTGAGCCTGCTGTTCAAGGGCATCGATCGCCTGACCCGCAACGACCGCCCGATCGCGCCGACGCCCTGGTACAACCGCCTGGCGGTGTTCATGGTGATCCTGCTGATGGCCGTGGTGGCTGCCCGCGGTACCCTGCGCCAGGGCCCGCCGATGCGCTGGGGCGATGCCTTCACCACCGATTCGAACTTCGTCAACCAGCTGGGTCTGAACGGCACGTTGACCCTGATCGACGCCGCCAAGAGCCGCTTCGGCGAAGACCGCGCCAACATCTGGAAGCCCGTGCTCGACCAGGGCGTGGCCCAGCAGAGCGTGCGCGATCTGCTGCTGACGCCGCACGACACCCTGGTCGATGCCGACGAAGCCCCGGTGCGCCGTGACTTCCTGCCGCCAGCCGACCGCACCCTGCCGGTCAAGAACGTGGTGGTGATTCTCATGGAGAGCTTCGCCGGCCACTCGGTGGGCGCCCTGGGCAGCCCGAACAACATCACCCCGAACTTCGACAAGCTGGCCAAGGAGGGTCTGCTGTTCGACCACTTCTTCTCCAACGGCACCCATACCCACCAGGGCATGTTCGCCACCATGGCCTGCTTCCCCAACCTGCCAGGTTTCGAATACCTGATGCAGACCCCCGAAGGCGGCCACAAGCTGTCCGGCCTGCCGGCCCTGCTCGGCGCCCGCGACTACGACGACGTCTATGTCTACAACGGCGACTTCGCGTGGGACAACCAGTCCGGCTTCTTCGGCAACCAGGGCATGACCACCTTCATCGGCCGCAACGATTTCGTCGACCCGGTGTTCTCCGACCCGACCTGGGGTGTGTCCGACCAGGACATGTTCGACCGCGGTGCCGAGGAACTGGCCAAGCACGACGACAAGAAGCCGATCTACGCGCTGCTGCAGACCCTGTCCAACCACACGCCGTATGCGCTGCCCAAGGACCTGCCGGTCGAAAAGGTCACCGGCCAAGGCCGCCTGGACGAGCACCTGACCGCCATGCGCTATTCCGACTGGGCGCTGGGCCAGTTCTTCGAGAAGGCGCGCAAAGAACCGTACTTCAAGGACACCCTGTTCGTCATCGTCGGCGACCACGGCTTTGGCAACCAGGATCAGGTCACCGAGCTCGACCTGGGCCGCTTCAACGTGCCGTTGCTGCTGATCGCTCCGGGTATCCAGGAGAAGTTCGGCGCTGTCGACCACACCGTGGGTACCCAGGTCGACATCGTGCCGACCATCATGGGCCGCCTCGGTGGCCAGACCCGTCACCAATGCTGGGGCCGTGACCTGCTCAACCTGCCAGAGGGCGACCCGGGCGTGGGCATGATCAAGCCATCGGGCAGCGAGCAGATCGTCGGCCTGGTGCAGGGCGATCGCATCCTCATCGAGTCCAAGGACATGAGTCCGCGTCTGTACCGCTATCAGTTGGGTCGCGAGTTCAAGGCCGAGCTGATCGAGAGTCCGGACCAACCGGAAATGCTGAAAAAGCTCGAAGCCTACATCCAGACCGCCACCAAGAGCTTGCTGGACAACACCGCCGGTGTGGTGCACGGCAAGCCGAAGTAAGGCCTACGGGGGCCGCCCGGCGGCCCCCCGCGTCACGACTGAACGAACGCTATCCCTCCAAGGTCAAGGTATACAGGCATCACACACTGTTGTTCCTTGACTGAGAGGGCTCGTTCAATGAAAGCGTGGGAAGTCATCTTTGCCGACCAGAAAGGCGAACCGACGTCGCTGCTGCTGCGGGCCGACGAACGCCCCAGCGAAGAAGACGCCGCCCGGGCGATTCGCTCGCACTTGTTCCCGGTCATGGATGAGCTGGACCTCAACGACTTCCAGGATCGCACCTCGTCACCCACGGCACGCTGGCTCAAGGAACACAGCGGCGTGACCATCAGCCGTATTCAGGAAGCGCCCTGAGTCACCTATTGGCGTAGCGCCCTGGCAACCACTACGCTGATGGAAGGTGCTGGGCTATCTTGCGGCCCGTACCGGTTCGATTCGCGTCTTGCATCAGCTCTATCAACTCCACCCGCCGGCCTCGCCGGTGAGTGCGCAGTGCACGGAAAGTCTATCCATCGCAAGTTAGGAGGACGTTTCATGAGCAGCCAAAACGACGATATCAGCAGCAATGTCCTGCGCCAGATGAAAGCTGGCGGTTTCGACTTCACCCGCATCCATCCCATCGAGTTCTATGCGGTATTCCCCGATGAAGCAGGGGCGCGGCGAGCGGCCAGGCAATTTCGCGGAGAGTCGCTCAATGCCCAGGTGCGCGAGCTCGATGACGGCGCCTGGCACCTGGAACTGAGCAAGGTCATGTACGCCACGTATGGTGGAATCGGAGATTTCGAGGAGACCTTCGAACAGGTCGTTTCGCCTTATGGCGGCGAAGTCGAAGGGTGGGGCGTCAAGCACGAGCGGCCGGTTGCCTGAACCTCTTGCGCTGGCCTCTTCGCGGGCAAGCCCGCGAAGAGGCCAGCAAAAACGTCAGGGTCTCCGACTGGCCATGTGCCCCAGATAGGCCAACAAGGCATCCAGCTCTTGCTCACTCAACACCGTTTCGGCAAAACCCGGCATCCGTGCCTGCGGCCAGGCTCGCAGGCTTTGCGGATCTCGAATGTACTGGCGCAGATACCCCGGCTGGAAATACTCGGTCGGGTTGTGCGGGATGTTCAGGTCCGGCCCGAACTGCGCATCGCCAGCGCCATTGAGCCGGTGGCATGCCAGGCAGTTCTGTTGGAACAGGGCAAAGCCTTGGCGTATGGGGTCGTCGGCCGGCAGGGCAGGATCGGGGCGCAACGCAGGGAATCGCTGTGCAACGGGCGCCAGACGACGAATCGTGGCGATCTGGAAGGGCCATTGCTCGGGGCGGATACCGCCTGCCTGCGGGTCGGTCCACACCAGGTAGAACGGCCCGGCGCTGGGTTTGCCGTTACCTAGCGCCGGCCAGGGCTGGGCCGGGTCTTCCACGGCCAGCCAGGCGCGGGCAGGACCGCTGCGCAGCAACGGCTCGGCCGGCATTTCTGCGGCAAAACCATCCAATGCCACCGCCTGCAGGTGGTCTCCAGGCTTCACCCCCTCGAGCAGTGCCGCCAGCGGTACTGCGCGGTAGTGCATTGGCCGCTTGTACGACACGTCCAGGTCGATCTGGATGTTCTCGGCCTGGGCATGCTCGAGCAGCTCGGCGCTGCTCCAGGTACGCGACGAGTCGCGGAGCACCAAGTGCAATTGCGCAGCGTGCAGCGGTAGGCACAGCAGCAGGGCCAGGAGGGCTAAGCAGTGGCGCATGGCAGGTCTCCAACCATAGAGGTCGGCAGGTTACCTGCGCGCTGCGAGCAAGGCCACAGCCGGGATCATCCGAACAGTCGTGTGAGGTTCGGCAAGATCAACAGCAGCGTGGTGGCGAACACAATGAGCCCGGCTTGGCGAACTTTCGGTTGTCTGAACATGGCGGACCGCCTTCTTGTTGTTATTCCTGAATACCCTGGGCTTCCTTGGCGTGCTTCGGGTCGATCGCGGTGGCGAAACGTGAACGCCTGCACCGCTTGCCTCTGATACGTGGATATACAACCAACAGTAGGGTGTGCATCATCCCCGTTTAAGAACGCTTTGTACTAAAAGACCACGCTTAAAATGCCTGACAGCTATGAGGCCAACTGCCATACCGCTGTCATGCTCCGGCTAGACACTTGCGACCTCGCTCGCCTCCGACCGACGAAATGTGACCGTTCGTCAGCGCGGCCTACTTGCTTGTACGTGGCTTTCGCGTCAGTCTCTACAACAGTTTTCCAACCATGTCGTCCAGGACTATCCCTATGTCGTTACGCATCTGCATCCTTGAAACCGATGTCCTGCGACCGGAGTTGACCGCGCAGTACCAGGGTTACGGAAGGATGTTCGAGCAGCTCTTCTCGCGTCAGCCGATCGCAGCGCAGTTCTTCGTGTACAACGTGATGAACGGGGACTATCCCCCGGACGACGAATCCTTCGATGCTTACCTTGTGACGGGCAGCAAGGCCGATTCGTTCGGCAGCGATCCATGGATCCAGACGCTCAAGGCCTATCTGCTCAAGCTTTACGAGCGGGGCGAGAAGCTGCTGGGCGTGTGTTTCGGTCATCAGTTACTGGCGCTCACCCTCGGTGGCAAGGCCGAGCGCGCCGAGCAAGGCTGGGGCGTGGGCATCCACCGTTATTCACTGGCCGCCCATGCGCCGTGGATGGACCCGGAAGTGTCCGAGCTGACCCTGCTCATCAGCCATCAGGACCAGGTCACCCAGTTGCCGGAAGGCGCCACGGTGATTGCCTCCAGCGATTTCTGCCCCAACGCCGCCTACCACATCCGTGACCAGGTATTGTGCTTCCAGGGCCACCCGGAGTTCGTCCACGACTATTCCCGGGCACTGCTCGATGCGCGCCAGGAATACCTGGGCGACGAGGTCTACCACAAGGCCATCGCCAGCCTGGCCACCGAGCACCAGGGCGATCTGGTGGGCGAGTGGATGATGCGCTTCATCCAGCAGCCGGTCAGCAAGGCCAGCGACAGCGCCGCTTGACCTGGCCAGGCCCTATCGCCTGTAAGCGCCGGCTTGCCGGCGATAGGGCCCTCAAAGCCATCCCGACCGTTTGAAGCTCGCGTACAACCCCGCGCACCCCAGGCCGATGACCCCCAGCACGGTGAAATAGCCGTAGTGCCAGCCGAGCTCTGGCATGTTCTGGAAGTTCATCCCGTAGATACCGGCAATCGCCGTGGGGAAGGCCAGGATCGCCGCCCAGGCGGCGAACTTGCGCTGCACGATGCTTTGCCGCGACGCCTCCAGCAGCATGCCGATCTCGATGGTCTGGCTGGCGATGTCACGGATGCTCGCCAGGTCTTCCATCTGCCGAGTGACATGGATCTGCACATCGCGAAAGTACGGGCGCATGTTCTTGTCGATGAACGGGAAGCTCAGGCGTTGCAGTTCTTCGCTCACCTCGACCATCGGCGCCACATAGCGGCGCAAGCGCAGGATGTCCCGCCGCAGGCTGTGCAGACGCTGGATGTCTTCCTCTTGGAGCGAATTGCTGAGCACGCTTCGCTCCAGTTCCTCGATCTCGCCATGGATCGCCTCGCTGACCGGCTGGTAGTTCTCGGTGACGAAGTCGAGCAGGGCATAGAGCACGAAGTCCTCGCCGTGTTCGAGCAACAGTGGCCGTGCTTCGCAGCGTTGGCGCACCAGGGCGTAGGATTTGGAGTGGCCGTTGCGGCAGGTGATGATGTAGCCGTTGCCGGCGAAGATGTGGGTTTCGATGAATTCCAGCCGGCCCTCGTGACGCACCGGTGAATAGGTGACGATGAACAGCGCGTCGCCGAAGGTTTCCAGCTTCGGTCGGCTGTGTTTCTCCAATGCGTCCTCAATGGCCAGCTCGTGGAGATGGAACTGGCATTGCAGGTTGGCCAGTTCCTCGGCATTGGGTTCTTCCAGGCCGATCCAGACGAAGTGCCCGGGCTTGCTCGCCCACTCACGGCCTTGGTCGATGCTGATATTGGTGACTTTCCTGCCGGCGCTGTACACCGCCGCTGCGACGACTCGACCCATGGTGGCCCGCTTCTTCGGTTGAACACGCCCTACAGCTTGGTCCGTTCGCGGCCGCAGAGCAACTCAGCGGTGGCTGGCCAGCTCGCCTTCCATGCGATCGATGCTCTGCTGCATCTGGGTACGACACTGTTCGATCAGCGCGGGCACGTCCTGCTGGGTCATCCCTGCCGTGCTGATCGGCGGCAACGAGCGCACGATCACCGTGCGCCGGCGCCAGCTGTTCAGGTTCAGGCGTCGGGCATAGCGGCTGACGCACACCGGCACGATGGGTACACCGGCTTCCACGGCCATGTGGAACGCGCCCTTCTTGAACGCCAGCAGGTGCTCGCCGCTGTTGCGCGTGCCCTCTGGGAAGATCCAGATCGAAGTGTCGTTACGCAGGATGCGGGTGGTCAGTTGCAGTGCCTTGCGCGCCTGGTAGGCATTGCTGCGGTCCACCAGCACGTTGCCGCCGAGCCAGAACAACTGGCCGAACAGCGGAATCCAACCCAAGCTCTTTTTGCCGATGGCGACGGTGCGCCGGGGCACGACGTGGCCGAGCACGAACAGGTCGAAGTTGGATTGGTGGTTGGCGACAATCACGCAGCCGGGCGGCTGGTCCCGCAGCGGACCGACCTCGGCTTTGACCCGCAGACGCATGAACCAGGTTGCCGGCAGGCTGTAGAGGCGGGCGAAGAGGCGACTGTTGTCGGGGTTGAACGGGCGGCACAGGCCGATCAGCAGGCCAGCGACGCCCACCAGCAGAAAGTGCACCGCCAGCAGGAGCATGCGAAGCGAATAGAGCATGATACGACTCACACCAGACTGTCGCGCCGCAGTGTACGACTGTGCACTGTCCGGGGCAAACCTTGCGTCAGGCGTACCGTGCTGTCCTCTTCGCGGGTAAACCCGCTCCTACAGGGCCTCAGCCCATGTATTCCTGATCCCGAATGATCGCGTCGTCCAGCTCGTCGAGCAGGGCCTTGCGCACTTTGAGCTTGGTGTTCTTGTGCGCCAGCATGTTCAGCTTTTTCAGCTCCCGTGCCGCAGCCAGGGCGGTTTCCTGCAATTGCTCGGCGGGCACCACGCGATCGAGGAAGCCGGCCTGTACCGCGCCCTGGGGATCGAAGACCTCGGCGTTGTTCACCGCACGTTGGAAGGCCGCGCGACCCAGGCGATCACGGGCCAGGGCGATGCCGGCGTAGTGCATGGTCATGCCGATCTGTACTTCGTTCAGGCAGATCTTGTAGGGCCCCTCGACGCCGATGCGATAGTCGGCCGACAACAGCAGGAAGGCGCCCTTGGCCACCGCATTGCCGGGACAGGCGACGACTACCGGAAACGGATGCGACAGCAGCCGACGGGCCAGGGTGGAGCCGGCGGTGACCAGCCCGACCGCTTCCTTGGGGCCACTGGTCATCACCTTGAGGTCGTAGCCGCCGGAGAGAATGCCGGGCTGGCCGGTGATGATCACCACCGCACGTTCCTGCACGGCGCGATCGAGTGCGGCATTGAAGGCGATGATCAGCTCTGGCGAGATGGCATTGACCTTGCCGTTGTCCAGGGTCAGGGTGGCGATGCCATCTTCGGCGTGGTAAGTAATCAGCTCGCTCATGACAGAGTCCTTTGGGTGGCGTGAGCCAGACGTTACCCAGCGTCGCGGGTCAGGTAAAGCGGCAAGGTTGACTGACCAGTCAGCGTTCGGGCTGTATGCCTTGGTCTGTCGGGGCAGGGCGGCGGCTGCAGGTAAAAGCGCAGGCTTGATTGGCAGCATTGCCCTGATAGCCCCGTGTTTTCGCGGCGTTGGCTTAAACGCATGAAATTTCTGAAAAAAATACTTGCCAAGTGAAAGACGTTCCACTAAATTAGCGCGCCTCGACAGGCTGAACAGCTTGAAGAGAAAACGGTGAAGTGTCCGAGTGGTCGAAGGAGCACGCCTGGAAAGTGTGTATACGAGAAATCGTATCAAGGGTTCAAATCCCTTCTTCACCGCCACATTCCGAAAAGCCCCCGTACTGAAAAGTGCGGGGGCTTTTTGCATTTCGGCGCGGTAGGGGTGAGGTTGGGGATTTGGGGTGTGCGCTGGAGGAATTTGGTGTTGCATCTATCGAGCGCCGCCCGCGCGGCGCTCGATTTGTGCGGCACAACACCCCTCAAGTGCACACCCCGCGCCGCCCCCCCAAACCAACGCCCTACACCACCACCCGCCTCAGAATGCCACCGAAGCCGACACCCGCGCTGTTCGTGGCGCTCCCTGGAACAGGTAGTTATCCCCCAGGTAATCCCCCACATCACGCCAGTAGCGCTTGTCGAACAGGTTATCCACGGTCAGCCGCAGCGTCGTGTCATACCCCGCAATCCGCGTGCGATAGCGGCTGCCAAGATCGAACACGGTATACCCACCCACCTCGACGTTCCCTGCCTGGCTCGCATACTTGCTGGCGCTGTAGCGTGCGCCAGCGAGCAGGGCCAGGCCTGGCACCGGCAGGCTGTAGTCGGCCTGAAGCGCTGCCCGCAGGCGCGGTACGTTGATCGCCTGGTGCCCTTCGTATTGCGCGGTGCCACTGTTCTTCACACGCGCCCGAATCGCCGCCGCGCTGGCCTGTACCTGCAACTTCGAGGTCACCCAACCACTGGCGCCCAGCTCCAGGCCGATATTCTTCTGTTGGCCTTGCTGCACGTAGACGAACTCACTGCCTTGCGGCTTGGCGTACTGGTAGGCCTGGCGTATCTGGAACAGCGCGGCGCTGAAGCTCATGCCTTGCCAGTCTTGCTTGACGCCCAGCTCCAGATGGTGCGACAGCGTCGGAGCGAGGATTTCGCTGGCGTTGGAGGCGTACCATGGCGCGGTACCACCGGCCGACAGGCCTTTGGCATAGCTGGCATAGAGGGTGGTGTCGGGCAATGGCTTGTAGATCAGCGCGGCATTGGGCAACAACTGGTACTGGCGGGTATGGCGACCGGCATTGCCGTCCTCGTCCCAGGTGCGTTCGTCCAGGCGGACTTCGCGGGCGCCGATCAGTGCCTGCCACTGCTCGTTGAAGGTCACGCGATCGCTGGCGAACAGCCCGTACTGGCGGCTGTCCAGGCGCCGCTCGCTGCTGCCGATGGGGTTGCTGGAGGGGTCCAGGCTGGGTGCACCGGTGTCGATGTTGCCGCTGCCGAGCAACTCGTTGTAGTAGGGCCGCTGGTCCAGGGTGCGGCGCTGGGCGCTGGTACCGAGGGTCAGTTCGTGACCGACGCCCAGGGCATCGAAGCGGCCATCGAGGGTGGCCTGGACCTCATCGGTGCGGCGGGTGTCGTCAGGGCTGCGGAAATCGTAGATGTCATAGTCGCCGTCCGGACTGAAATGCGACTGCCAGCCGCTGTCGCTGCCCCAGGCGAACGCGCTGTAGTCGTCGATCACCACCTGGCTGCGCGAGGCGCTCAGGGTACCGCTCCAGGCATCGTCGAAGCGGTATTGGAAGCGCCCGCCAAGGTTCAGTGAATCGCTCTGCACAGGCTTGGCCCAGCGCTGGTAGGCCAGGCGATCCTCCGGGTCGACGCCGTGGGGCACCTCGCTGCCACCGAGCAACTGGTAGCCAGGTACCGAGAGCTGCTCGCGGTGCTGGTATTCGGCATCGAGCTGCAAGGTGGCGTCGGCGCTGACCTGCCAGTCGAAGGCCAGCGCAGCGAAGTCGCGCTTACCGTCGGCATGGTCGACATAGGAACGGATGTCCTCATGGGCCAGGTTGACCCGCAGACCGAACTGCCGCTCACTGCCGAACCAGCCGCCGAGGTCGGTGGCAAGGTAGCGCTCGCCTTGTTCGTTGCTCGACACCGTCACGCTGCGCACGTCGGCGGCGCGCTTGGTCACGTAGTCGATCAGTCCGCCAGGCGCCGACACACCGCTCTGCAAGCCCGACAGCCCCTTGAGCAGTTCGACCTGTTGCTTGTTCTCCAGGGCCACGTTCTGCTCGCCGGCGATGGCCTGGCCGTTGATCCGGTAACTGCTGGCCGCATTGAGCTCGAAGCCGCGGACGTTGAAGTTCTCGTAGTAGCCGATAGGCGCGTAGCTCTCGCCGACCGAGGCATCGCTTTGCAGGACTTCGCTGAGCAGGCGGACCTGGCGGTCCTTGAGCAACTGTTCGCCAAACACGTTGATCGAGGCCGGGGTATCGAGCAATGGCGCGGGCTGGAAGCCGCCCACCGAGGCCTGTTGCACCCGGTAGCCATCATCGATGGCATTGCCTTCGACCTCGATGGACGCGAGCTGCACGCTGTCGTCGGCCAGACCATGGGGGCTGTGCAGGGCCAGGCCCAGACTGAGCAGGCTCAGGGGCAGGTGAGGGCGAAGCAGGGGCATGGGGTGAAGCTCCTAGGCAGGGGCGCAGACAAAAACGTCGATCTTATCAGGCGCCCCCTGCGAAGGCTTCTCCACCCCAGGCAGGTCAACCGTCAGGCGACAGCCTGTTTGGCCCGTTTGCGTCTGCTTTCGGCCAGGCACCACACCAGCAACGCCAGCGCGCCTATCGTCAGGCCGGCCATGACGATGCCTGACCAGCCCAGGTGCTGGAACAGCTGCGTCCCCAGTAGCGAGCCCAATGCGCCGCCGATGAAATAGCAGGTGATGTAGCCGGCGTTCATGCGCGTACGTGCCTGCGGGCGCAGGGCGATGACCGCGTTCTGGTTGCTCACGTGCACCAGCTGTACCGCCAGGTCCAGCAGCAACACGCCGACCAGCAGGGCGACCAGCGAGTGCTCGGCGAAGCCCAGCGGCACCCACGACAGCACCAATGCCACCAGGCCAACGGTGGTGCCCAGCGAACCCTTGCCGCGGTCGGCCAGGCGCCCGGCCCAGTTGGCCGAGAGCGCCCCCGCCGCGCCCGCCAGGCCGAACAGCCCGATCGCGGCGTCGGAGTAGTGGTAGGGCTCACGGGCCAGGAGAAACGCCAGGGGGGTCCAGAACAGTCCGAACAGGCTGAAGGCCAACAGGCCGAGCAGTGAGCGCAGGCGCAGCAGCGGCTCTTCGACGAACAGGCGGAACACCGAGCCGATCAGCGCCGGGTAGGTCAGGCCGGCAGGGTTGTGATGTCGTGGCAGGCTGCGGTACAGGGCAATCGCGCTGACGCCCATGAGTACCGCGGCCAGCACGTAGATGCTGCGCCAGCCGCCGAGCTCGGCCATGAAGCCGGCGGCGGTGCGCGCCAGCAGGATGCCCAGCAGCAGGCCACTCATCAGCGTACCCACGGCGCGGCCGCGTTGGTGTGGCGCGCTCAAGGTGGCTGCCAGCGGCACCATGATCTGCGCCACCACCGAGAACAGCCCGGTCAGCGCGGTACCAAGGATCAGCCAGGGCAGGCTTGGCGCGCAGGCGCTGATCACCAGGCCCAGGGCGGAGAGGGTGGTCATGATCACGATCAGCCGGCGCTGCTCGAACAGATCGCCCAAGGGCGCCAACAACAACAGGCCGGCGCCGTAGCTCAATTGCGCGGCGATGACGATGCTGCCGGCACTGGCGGTACTCAGGCCGAATTGCTCGGCGATGCTGTGCAGCAGGGGTTGGGCGTAGTAATTGCTGGCCACGGCCAGACCGGTGGCCACGGCCATCAGCAGGATCAGCGCGCGGCTGAGGGTAGGGGAACTCATGGATCTCTCGAAATCAGAAAAAAACTGGGGCGTGAGGCCCCAGTTTATCAGGCGGCGAAGCCGCCATCGGCAGTCAGGCTGGCGCCGGTGATGTAGCCGGCCTCTGGGCCAGCGAGATAAGCGACGAAACTGGCGATCTCGTCCACCTGGCCATAGCGCCCGATCGCCATCAGCGGTAACAGGCTTTCGGCGAACTCGCCGCTGGCCGGGTTCATGTCGGTGTCCACCGGTCCCGGTTGCACGTTGTTCACGGTGATGCCCTGCGGGCCCAGGTCACGGGCCATGCCGCGGGTCAGGCCGACCAGTGCCGATTTGCTCATGGCATAGGGCGCGCCACCGGCGAAGGGCATGCGTTCGGCATTGGTGCTGCCGATGTTGATGATGCGTCCCCCTTGGCCCATGTAGCGTGCGGCGGCCTGACTGGCCACGAACACGCTACGCACGTTGACCGCCAGGATGCGGTCGAAATCGGCCAGGTCGAACTCGGTGACCGGGGCCACGGCCAGCACACCCGCGTTGTTGACCAGGATATCGAGGCGCCCGAAGGCCTTCACCGCGTCGTCTACCGCCAGTTGAATCGCGGCGGCGTCCGCACTGTCGGCGCGCAGGGCCAGGGCCTGTCCGCCAGTGGCCTTGATTTCTTCGGCCAAGGCATCGGCCGGGCCTGCCGAGCTGACGTAGGTAAAGGCGACCTGGGCCCCTTCGCGGGCCAGACGCCGGACGATGGCCGCACCGATACCGCGCGAGCCGCCTTGGACGAAGGCGACTTTGCCTTCGAGGTTGAGTGATGTGGACATGCTGATCTCCTGCTGGAAGCAAGGCCGGATGCCTTGGATGAGCGCAGTATCGACCGTCGATTACCTGCTGATAAGATGGCAATTGCGATTATCAGAGTAAACCTTTGGTTGGTAATCATGGCCATGGAGTCTTTCAACGCCCTCGAGTGCTTCATCCGAAGCGCCGAGGTGGGCAGTTTTGCCGAGGCGGCCCGGCGCCTGCGCATCACCCCGGCGGCAGTGGGCAAGCATGTCGCGCAGCTGGAAGCGCGTCTTGGGGTGCGGCTGTTCCAGCGTAGTACCCGCAAGCTCACTTTGACTGAAGCGGGACAGCGTTTTCTGGGTGAAGTCAGCGACAGCGTTCGCACCATCCAGTACGCCGTGGCCAATCTGGCCAGCGCCGAAGGGCAACCGGCCGGACTGCTGCGGGTGAGCATGGGCACGGTGTTCGGGCGGCTGTACGTGCTGCCGTTGTTGGGCGAGTTCCTGCGGCGGTATCCGGCGATCGTCCCGGACTGGCACTTCGATAACCGTCAGGTGGATCTGATCGGCCAGGGTTTCGACGCCGCCATTGGCGGCGGTTTCGAGCTACCGCTGGGCGTGGTGGCGCGCAAGCTGGCGCCAGCGCATCGGGTGCTGGTCGCCGCTCCCGCTTATCTGGAGCGTCACGCACCTATCGACGATCCCCAGGCGCTGCAGCGCCATGACGGGATCCTGATCCGCTCTCCGCAGACCGGGCGGGTTCGTTCCTGGCCATTGACCAGCCGTGGGCAGGAGGAACAACCCTTGCGGTTGCGTCAGGCGATGACCATGAGCGATTCGGATGCCGCGTGCGTGGTGGCGCAGCAGGGATTGGGGATCGCCCTGGTCAGCTTGCCATTCGTCGTGCCCTATCTGGAGGCCGGCAGCTTGCAGCGTGTGTTGCCGGACTGGTACGTGAACGACGGGCACATCAGCCTGTATTACGCCGAGCACAAGTTATTGCCGGGCAAGACCCGGGCGTTCATCGATTTTGTCGTGGAGCAGTTTGCCGAACGGGAGTGGGCCAGGCGCTTCGATGCGTTGACCGAGTAGACGATCACTCAGCCCCTCTGCGCTGAGAACTGTGGCCACTGTGTGCGGGCTTGTCCCGCGAATGGGGCGACGCGGTGAATGGCACCGGCTTCGCCGGTGTTCGCGGGACAAGCCCGCTCCCACTGAGCCAAGCTGATCAATGAGTTATGTTTTGTTCTATGAGAGCGGGCCTGCCGGTGAAGAGGCCGGTTCAGACGACCTCAACGATATAGAACACCTGCGCCCCCAGCCCCAGCTCATCATCGACCTTCTTGCCGACCAGCTGCTGCCCCAGTGGCGAGCGCGGCGTGATCACCGTCACCAGCCCATCGCCTTGGCCAATCTTCAGCCCCGCCGCCTCTGGGCCGAGGAACAGCCGCCGCCGCTCGCCCTGTTCATCTTCAAGGATCACCAGGTTGCTCACCTGCACACCCCGCGCGGGGTCGTAATCGCGTAACAGCAGTTGCTGATAGGTCAGTAGCGCCTGGCGGATCTCAGCCGTGCGCCGGGCCTGGCCGGTCGCCAGGTAGGAGGCTTCCAGGCCGAGGGTGTCGTACTTGTTCTCGGCGATGTTCTCTTCGGCGGTGGCCGCTTCGTACGCCGTCTGGGCCGCACGGCGTAGCACCTCCATATCGGCTTCGAGGGCGGTGACGATACCCTCGAGCAGTGTGACCTTGTCGATCATCGGTAGCAGAACTCCAGCACGTTGGCCTGACTCTTGTCGGTCGGCGCGGTACGGTTCTGCTGCAACCAGAACTGGCACTTGGGACTGTTCAGGTTGCGCGGGTTGCCTTGGGCGGCTTCGGCGGCTTGTTGCAGTTCCTGCTTGTGCAAGATGTCCTTGTAGCGTTCGAACATCTCGGCCTGGGCGTCGGCCGGTGCGGCGCTCGGCGTTACCGGACGGGCCAGGGAGGGCGCCACTACGGCAGCGACCGGCTGCGCCTGCTCGGGCCAGAAACGCAGGGCCAGCCATGCGCTCACGGCCACTGCCACGGCACCCAGCCACAGGCCAAGGGCCACGCAGAGGATCAGTTGCACGGGCTTGAGGGTAATCTTCAGTTCACGCGGGCGCGGCATGGCAGCCTCCTGGCAAGGCGGGTCGAGCGCTATTGTGGCATGGCCTCGGCTGGTTTTTTCAGAGGCAGTGCTTTAACCCAGGATAAATTATCCGCAGAATTCGCGGTTTACCTGAGGGGCAAGGGCGGGGCACTTGACATCCTCCCCGCACTAAAGTCCGGTATCTCGCGGAGAAAACCGATGAAAACCAGCTGGGACATCTTCTGCACGGTCGTCGATAACTATGGCGACATTGGCGTCACCTGGCGCCTGGCCCGGCAACTGGTGGCCGAGCATGACCTGGCGGTGCGCCTGTGGGTGGACGACCTGGGCGCCTTCGTGCCGCTGTGTCCAGGAGCCGATGCGAGCGCCGCGCAGCAGTGGCAGCAGGGCGTCGAAGTGCGCGCCTGGCCGGCCCCGTGGCAGCCAGCCGAGCCTGCCGACGTGGTCATCGGAGCGTTTGGCTGCCAATTGCCCGAGGCCTACATCGAGGCCCTGGCCCAGCGCCGCACGCTTGCGCTGTGGCTCAACCTCGAATACCTCAGTGCCGAGGACTGGGTCGAAGGCTGCCATGGTTTGCCATCGCCGCAGCCGGGCGGCCTGCGCAAGGTGTTCTTCTTCCCCGGTTTCACCGACAGGACTGGTGGGCTGCTGCGCGAAGGCACCTTGCTGGCGCGCCGGGCCGCGTTCGAAACCGAGCCGGGCCCGCGCGCCGCCTTTCTGGCCGGGCTCGGCGTGCAGCCCGAGGCCGGGGCGCGGCTGATCTCGCTGTTCGCTTACGAGAACGCGCAATTGGGCGGCTGGCTCGATGCCCTTGCCGAAGATGCCCGCCCCAGTCACCTGCTGGTGCCCCAGGGGCGTATCCTTGGTGACCTGTGTGCCTGGCTCGGCGAGGATTCACTGGCAGTGGGGGCATGCCGCGTGCGCGGTTCGTTGACCGTGCAGATCCTGCCCTTCGTCAGCCAGGACGACTACGACCGGCTGCTTTGGAGTTGCGACTTCAATGCCGTGCGCGGCGAGGATTCGTTCGTCCGCGCGCAGTGGGCAGGACGTCCGCTGCTGTGGCACATCTACGTCCAGGAAGAGAATGCCCACTGGGAAAAACTCGAAGCGTTCCTCAAGCTTTATCGCCAGGGGTTGTCGGAAACTGCCGGCGAGGCGTTGGTCGCGCTGTGGCGGGCCTGGAACATGCATCGCGACATGAACCCGGCCTGGCGCGCTGTGCTGACGCACTGGGACGAACTGCAGGCGCATGCCCGTCAATGGTGCGCCAATCAGGCCGCTCAGCCGGACCTTGCCATGAAGCTGGTACAGTTTTACCGAAATTGGCTATGATACGCGGCCTCGATTTTTATAAATCCATCCAGATTCGGATACTTCGTAATGAAAACTGGTAAAGAACTGAAACCCGGTACCGTACTGCGTATCGACAACGACCCGTGGCTGGTACAGAAAGCTGAGTTCACCAAGTCGGGCCGTAACAGCGCGATCATGAAGACCAAGCTGAAGAACCTGCTGACCGGCTACAAGACCGAAACCGTCTACGGTGCGGACGACAAGCTGGACGACGTGATCCTGGATCGCAAAGAAGCGACCCTGTCGTTCATCAACGGTGACGAATACACCTTCATGGACACCACCGACTACACCATGTACGAGCTGAACGCCGAAGACATCGAGGCCGTTCTGCCGTACATCGAAGAAGGTATGGAAGACGTCTGCGAAGCCGTGTTCTTCGAAGGCCGTCTGGTATCGGTAGAACTGCCGACCACCATCAGCCGTCAGGTCGTCTACACCGAGAACGCTGCTCGCGGCGACACCTCGGGCAAGGTGATGAAGCCTGCCAAGCTGAAGAACGGTACCGAGATCTCGGTTGCCGACTTCATCCAGATCGACGAGTGGATCGACATCGACACTCGCGACAACAGCTTCAAAGGCCGTTCCAAGAAGTAATTCTTCTTGCGACGAGCACGAAAAACCCGGCCTTGGCCGGGTTTTTTTGTGCCTGCGGTTTACACCGTCACGTGCAGTCGCACATCGACATTGCCGCGGGTGGCGTTGGAGTAAGGGCAAACCTGGTGCGCCTTTTCCACAAGTCCTTCGGCATCGGCCTGGGCCAGGCCCGGCAGGTTGATGTGCAGATCGATGTCCAGACCGAAACCACCAGGAATCTGGCCGATACCCACCTTGGCGGTGATCGAGGCATCGGCGGGCAGGGCTTTTTTCTCCTGGCCGGCGACGAACTTCAGGGCGCCGATGAAGCAGGCCGAGTAACCGGCGGCGAACAGCTGCTCGGGGTTGGTGCCTTCACCGCCCGCGCCGCCCAGTTCCTTGGGGGTGCTGAGCTTGACTTCGAGCTTGCCGTCGCTGGCGCGGGATTTGCCGTCGCGCCCGCCAGTGGAGGTGGCTTCGGCGATGTACAGCGGAGTGACCTTTTGCATCTTGAGCCTCGTGAGTGTGCTGTGCGCCCGGGGTATCCGGACCGCTTCGGGTGAGTACGGGATTTAAATTAGCGCGCAATTAGTTAGCGCGCAAGATAAATATTCGACCGTTTGTCCGACGGCCATTTCACAGCGTAGTCGTCAGAGCTTTTTTTGCAGGTTGTCGCGCAGTTCGAGCAATTCTGCCTGCAGCTGGCGCAGGCGTTCGACGGATTTGCCGCTGGCTTCGAGGATGCACTGCGGTACGCGCTTGGCCTGCTCGCGCAGTGCCTGGCCCTTGTCGGTCAGTTGCACGAGCACCACGCGTTCATCTTCGCGGCTGCGCGTGCGCTTGAGCAGGCCTTCGCTTTCCAGGCGCTTGAGCAGCGGGGTCAGCGAGCCTGGATCGGTGAGCAGGCGCTGGCTGATCTCACCGACGGTGAGACCGTCCTGCTCCCACAGCACCAGCATCGCCAGGTATTGCGGGTAGGTCAGGCCCAAGGCCTGCAACAGCGGTTTGTAGACCTTGGTCATGAGCAACGAGGTCGAGTGCAGGGCGAAACAGACCTGGTTGTTCAGCAGCAGCTCGTCACAGGGGGCTTGTATGTCGGCGTTCATGCAGGTCCTTGAATTCAATCAGATGAGAATCTAGCACGCTGAAGGTTGGCGCGCTCACTACCAACGTAATTCGCTGCGCAGCGCCAAGTCCCACGGCGGGACCGGGCTGAACCGGCTCTTGAGAAATTCGAGCAGCAAACGGCTGCGAGAGTTCGTTTCATGTTCCAGGCGCAATGCATAGATGCCACTGTTCTCCGCTTCAGGCAGGCCGTTCTGGCAAAACAACGGCACCAACTCGCCGCGCAGCAAGTATTCGCTGACCAGCCAGGTGGGTAGGTGGGCGATGCCTAGGCCCCTGATCGCTCCGAACAGCAGGGTCTCGGCATTGTTGGCGGTCATGCGCATGCGCGTCGGCTTGTACAGCCGGGCCTGTCCGGCGACGTTGAAGCGCCAGGCGAACGGCGGCGCCAGGCCGGCCCAGTCGAGGCCGTCGTGGTCCGCCAGTTCGCTGGGGCAGCTCGGCATGCCGCGGCTGGCCAGGTAGGCGGGGCTGGCGCAGGCGATGCGTACCATGTAGGCCAATGGCGTGGCCACCAGGCGGGTATCGGCCAGGGGGCCGGCACGTAGCACCAGATCGACTTCGCCCAAGTGGCTGCCACGCAGGTCGACGAAGCTGTCGATCAGGCGAAGTTGCACGTCGAGACCCGGATAGGCCACCAGGAAGTCGGCGATCGCCGGAGCCAGGTGGCGACGACCGAACGGGGCCGGCGCGTCGACCCGGATCAGGCCTTCCGGGGCGTTGCTCAGCGACACCGCCTCGGCCCGGGCCAGGCGCAGCTCTTCGAGGATACGCCGAGCCCGTTCGGCGAATGCGTTGCCGGCCGGGGTAGCGCGCACGGCGTGGGTGCTGCGAGTGAACAGGCGACTGCCTACGGCCTGCTCCAGGCTGTCGATGCGCCGGGCCACGGCGGACGGCGTCAGTGGATGGCGGCGGGCCGCGGCGGAGAAGCTGCCGGTTTCCAGTACGTCGAGAAACAGACTCAACTGATCGGTGAGGGTATCGGGGTTCATGGGCTACCGTGCTTGTGCATGAAACGCAAAGCCATTGTGCGCTGCTGTGCGTTTCCCCGCCAGTTGGCAGTCGTTAGCATTGCTCGGATTGAAAGTACAGGCGGATGAGGCCCTGATGATCGAGTGGTTGATGTATATCGTGCTGGGCGCCGCCCTGGGGACCATGGGTGGCTTGTTCGGCATTGGCGGCGGGCTGATCGCCATCCCGGCGCTGGGTGTGTTGTTCGGCCTGGACCAGCAGGTCGCCCAAGGGACTGCGCTGGTGATGGTGGTGCCCAATGTGCTGCTGGCGTTGTGGCGCTATCACCAGCGTAATCGCATCGAATTGCGCCACGCCTTGCCGCTGTCGCTGTGCAGCCTGGTGTTCGCCTGGCTGGGGTCGCTCTTCGCAGTGGGGCTCGATGCCCACTCGATGCGGCTGGGGTTCGTCGGCTTCCTGGTAGCGCTGGCAGCGTGGAACGTGGCGAGGATGTTCCTCAAGGTCGCCCCGGCCAGCAACGAGCTGCGCTATGCCTGGCCCTGGCTGGGGGTCTTGGGTAGCTTCGCCGGCGCCATGGGGGGCTTGTTCGGCGTGGGCGGGGCCGTGGTGGCCACGCCGATCCTGACCAGCGTATTCGGCACCACCCAGGTGGTGGCTCAAGGCTTGTCGTTGGCACTCGCCGCGCCGAGCACTTCGGTGACCCTGGTCACCTACGGCCTGCACCACAGTGTCGACTGGAGCATCGGGATCCCCTTGGCGGTCGGTGGTTTGCTGAGCATCAGCTGGGGGGTGAAGCTGGCTCATGCACTGCCGGAAAAGGTCTTGCGCGGGATGTTCTGCGTCTTCCTGGTGGTGTGCGCGGTGATGTTGGCTTACGAGCTTTGAGCGCACTGGCACGATCGCAGCCAAGCCGGCGCCGAGCGCCTTGGGTTCACTGGAATCCTTCGACGATGTAGTCGGCCATGCAATCAATGATCGGTGACTGGCTTTGCGAATTGCGCAGGAGCATCACATTGGCCATCGGTAGCTCCGGCAGCCCCTCGTTTTCCCCCAGGATGCGCACGTTGCCGCCAATCAGGCTCTGCAACTGCGCGGTCACCGCAAGCCCTGCCGTGACCACGGCGAAAATTGCCGCCAGGCTGGGGCTGGTGTAGGCAACGCGGTAATCGATACCTTGGGTTTCCAGCGCATTGCAGGTCCAGGCTCGGCAGAAGCAATCGGTGTTGAACAGCGCCAAGGGCATGGGCCGCTGCTCGTGGGGGCAGAAGCCTTCGGCGGCGGCCCAAACCAGTCGCTCCTGGCGCAACAACTGGCCGACCTCGTTGCCGGGTTCGCGGGTGACGATAGTCAGGTCCAGATCCTGGCGCAGCATCAATTGCTTCGACGAGTCGCAGTGCACCTCGACCTGCACCAGCGGGTAGGACTGGGCGAAGCTGGAAAGAATGGTCGGCAGGAAGCGCATGGCATAGTCGTCAGGCGTGCCGATGCGCACCAGTCCGACCATGTGCGGCATGCGCAGGGTATTGAACACCTCGCCGTGCAGCTTGAGGATGCGCCGGGCATAGCCCAACAACACTTGCCCTTCGGCGGTCAGGCGCACCTGGCGGCCGTCACGCAGGAACAGCTGGCGCTGCAGGATGTCCTCCTCCAGGCGCTTCATCTGCATGCTCACCGCCGACTGGGTGCGGTTGACCACTTCCCCGGCGCGGGTGAAGCCGCCTTGCTCGGCGATGGCGACGAAGGTGCGCAGCACATCCGCGTCGAGGCTCTGGTACTGAGACATTGCATCAATCTCCGAGATGGATCGCATCAGAAACATTCGTTGGATTGATCTTAAGCCCAGGATGAAACTGAAGCCATCGAACACGGAGGGCTTCACGATGAAAGGTCATGTCAGCAGCATCCAACAACCTGCCTTTTCTTTTTCCCATCTGTGGCACAGGCTGCTTCAGCGTGTGACACGTTGGCAGCAGCTGTATCGCCAGCGGCGCGAACTGGCCAGCCTCGGCGATGAGACCTTGAAGGATCTGGGATTGAGTCGGGCGGACATCATGCAGGAAGCCGAGCGGCCGTTCTGGGATGATCCGCTGCGTAAATGAAGAGTTCGTCGATAGATTGTGGGTGTCTAGAAGATCGAGCGCTGCGCGGGCGGCGCTCGATATATGCGCCCCCACAACCCTCCAGCGCACACCCTCAAAACACCCGTCCCCCTAATCCCCCAAACCTCAGCGCCGAACTTGTTTCAAGGTCTCGGCAATCAGAAACGCCAGTTCCAGCGACTGATCGGCGTTCATGCGCGGGTCGCAGTGGGTGTGATAGCGATCGGACAAGGCATCTTCGGTGATCGGTCGCGCACCACCAATGCATTCGGTGACGTTCTGCCCGGTCATCTCGATGTGAATGCCACCGGCATGGCTGCCCTCGGCCTGGTGCACCTGGAAGAACTGCTTCACCTCGTCGAGGATCTGCGCGAAATCGCGAGTCTTGTAGCCGCTGCTGGCCTTGATGGTGTTGCCGTGCATCGGGTCGGAGCTCCACAGCACCTTGCGCCCCTCGCGCTCGACGGTGCGAATCAACCCAGGTAGATGGTCGCCGACCTTGCCGGCGCCCATGCGCACGATCAGGTTCAGGCGGCCAGGATCGTTGAGCGGGTTGAGGATATCGATCAGGCGGATCAGCTCCTCGGGGTTCATGCTCGGGCCGACCTTGACGCCGATCGGGTTGTGCACGCCGCGCAGAAACTCGACATGGGCGCCGTCGAGCTGGCGGGTGCGGTCGCCGATCCACAGCATGTGCGCCGAGCAGTCGTAGTAGTCCCCGGTCAGGCTGTCACTGCGCACGAACGCTTCTTCATAGTTGAGCAGCAAGGCTTCGTGTGCGGTGAAGAAACTGGTTTCACGCAGTTGCGGGGCGCTGTCCAGGCCACAGGCGCGCATGAAGGCCAGGGTCTCGTCGATGCGGTTGGCCAGTTGATGGTATTTGTCGGCCAGCGCCGAGTTGGCGATGAAGTCCAGGTTCCACTTGTGCACCTGGTGCAGGTCGGCAAAGCCACCCTGGGCGAAGGCGCGCAGCAGGTTGAGACTGGCAGTGGCCTGGTGGTAGGCCTGCAGCAGGCGATCCGGGTCGGGTACGCGGCTCTTGGCGTCGAAACCGATGCCGTTGACGATGTCGCCACGGTAGGCGGGCAGGGTGATGTCACCGATGGTCTCGTCGTTCGCCGAGCGCGGCTTGGCGAACTGGCCGGCCATGCGTCCGACCTTGACCACCGGGCAGCCGGCGGCGAAGGTCATGACGATGGCCATCTGCAACAGCACCTTGAAGGTGTCACGGATCTTTGCCGCAGAGAACTCGGCGAAGCTTTCCGCACAGTCCCCGCCCTGCAGCAGGAAGGCGCGGCCTTCGGTGACCTCGGCGAACTGTCGGCGCAACTCTCGCGCCTCGCCGGCGAACACCAGCGGCGGGTAACTGGCCAGGGTCTGCTCGACCCGCGCCAGGTGGGCGGCGTCGGGGTAGGTCGGTTGCTGCTGGATCGGCAGGGCGCGCCAGCTGTCGGGGCTCCACGGGTGGTTCATCACGGGCTCGATCAGGTAGAGGATAGGCTGACTGCCATGGTAACAGCTGGCGCTGTGCTTGTTGCATCCGGGGCGTTGACGGACAATGCGCGTTTTGCGCGGGCAGGTGGCGGGTCACATGGCGACGGAGCGGGAAGAGCGGCTGTTGGCGCGGGTCGAGGATGCCTTCGGCGTCATCAGCGTCTACGAGGTGGAGGACTATCGCTTTCTCGAATTCGGCGATGCCATCGAGCAGAGCTGTGTGTTCACCGCCGATCCCAGCTGGCTGGAGTACGACTACACCCGGGCGATGCTGGTCGGCGCGCTGTGCCACGAGCAGCCGGAGAGCGCCCTGTTCCTGGGGCTGGGCGCCGGTACCCTGACCCAGGCGTGCATGAAGTTCCTGCCCCTGGAGGACATCGAGGCCATCGAACTGCGCCCGGACGTGCCGCGCCTGGCCATGGAATTTCTGGGTCTGGACGACGATCCGCGCCTGTACGTGCGTACCGGCGATGCCTTGGAGTTGCTGCCCACGGCGGAGAAGACCGACCTGTTGTTCGTCGACCTCTACACCGACCACGGCCCAGGCGTCGGGCATCTGGCCTGGGGCTTCCTGGAAAACTGTCAGAAGCAGCTCAACGCCGGTGGCTGGCTGGTGATCAACCAGTGGGCCGGCGACGATGGACGGCCGCTCGGGGCGGCGCTGCTGCGCGGCTTGTACCATCGGCATTACTGGGAGCTGCCGGTGAAGGAGGGCAATGTGATCCTGCTGGTGCCGGCGGATCTGGAGCAGCAGTTGGACCTGGACGGCCTGCGGGCACGGGCCGCGGCCTTGGCGCCGCGGTTGGGGTACAGCCTTGAAGGCCTGATTCGGGAGATTCGGCCGGCTAGCTGACAGACCGCATCGTCCCTTTCGCGGGCAAGCCCGCTCCCACAGGGACGGCGTCGCTTCTGAAACGAGCGATGATCCTGTGGGAGCGGGCTTGCCCGCGAAGGGGACGACGCAGTATTTCAAAAATGAATCGTTTCAGCGCCCTAGAGCGGAAGCTGCGATCATGGCCGGTAACCGCAAAAAATTTCCTCACTGTCTCCGCCCAATTCAGGTATAGTACGCGCCGGTCTTTTAGCGGACCTCAAAATCAGGTGGTGCAAATCCTCCGAGTCCAGCTTCGGCTGCGCGTCCGCTAGGCGGACCTTCCCAAGTTTTTCTTTTTCAATCGTTTTCGCAAATCCCCGCCGCCAAAGCTGCCTGGGTGACCTTCTGGTCTTTCAAGGCATGTGCAGCTTTGGAGCATGGGTCTTTGCGGATGCACCTAGAGGCAGACCCATGACCCAGGAAACCGGCGGCTTCGCCGCTCTCGATCTTAATCCGAACATTGTTGCCGCCGTTCTGGCTACCGGCTACGAAGAGCCGTCGGCCATTCAGCAACAATCGATCCCGATCATCCTCGCCGGTCACGACATGATCGGCCAGGCGCAGACTGGCACCGGCAAGACCGCTGCCTTCGCCCTGCCGATCCTCAACAAGATCGATGTGAGCAAGCGCGAACCGCAAGCCCTGATCCTGGCGCCAACCCGTGAGTTGGCGCTGCAAGTAGCCACCGCTTTCGAAACCTACGCCAAGCAGATGCCGGGCGTGAACGTGGTGGCCGTATACGGTGGTGCCCCGATGGGCCCACAGCTGCGTGCCATCCGTAACGGCGCGCAAATCGTCGTGGCCACCCCGGGCCGTCTCTGCGACCACCTGCGTCGCGACGAGAAAGTCCTGTCCACCGTGCAGTACCTGGTACTGGACGAAGCCGACGAAATGCTCAAGCTGGGCTTCATGGACGACCTCGAAGTGATCTTCGATGCCATCCCGGCCAGCCGCCAGACCGTGCTGTTCTCCGCCACCCTGCCGTCGTCGATCCGCTCGATCGCCGAGCGTCACCTGCGCGAGCCCAAGCACGTCAAGATCCAGAGCAAGACCCAGACCGTCACCGCGATCGACCAGGCCCACCTGATGGTCCACGCCGACCAGAAGATCCCGGCTGTGCTGCGTCTGCTGGAAGTCGAGGAATTCGACGCGCTGATCGCCTTCGTGCGAACCAAGCAAGCCACCCTGGACCTGGCCGCCGCGCTGGAAGCCAAAGGTTACAAGGCTGCCGCGCTGAACGGTGACATCGCCCAGAACCAGCGTGAGCGCGTCATCGACTCGCTCAAGGATGGTCGCCTGGACATCGTCGTCGCCACCGACGTCGCTGCCCGTGGTCTGGACGTACCGCGCATCACCCACGTGTTCAACGTCGACATGCCGTACGACCCAGAGTCCTACGTGCACCGTATTGGCCGTACCGGTCGTGCCGGTCGTGAAGGCCGTGCGCTGCTGTTGGTCACCCCGCGTGAGCGCCGCATGCTGCAGGTGATCGAGCGTGTCACCGGGCAGAAGGTCGCTGAGGCGCGCCTGCCGAATGCCCAGGCCGTGCTGGATGCCCGTATCAAGAAGTTGACCTCGAGCCTGGCGCCGCTGGTCGCTGAAGCCGAAGCCACCCACGGCGAGCTGTTCGACCGTCTGACTGCCGACCTCGGTTGCAGTGCCCGTGCCCTGGCTTCGGCCCTGCTGCGCAAAGCCACCAATGGCCAGGCCTTGGACCTGCCGTCGGTCGAGCGCGAGCAGCCGCTGGTGCCGACCTTCACGCCGCGCGAGCGCAGCGGTGATCGTGGCGATCGCAGCGAGCGTGGTGACCGTGAGCGTCGTGCGCCGATGCCGCTGGCCGAAGGCCGCGTGCGTTGCCGTACTGCCCTCGGTGCCCGTGATGGCATCGCCGCCAAGAACCTGCTGGGCGCGATCCTCAACGAGGGTGGCCTGGCACGTGATGCCATCGGCCGCATCCAGGTGCGCGACAGCTTCAGCCTGATCGAGCTGCCGGAAGATGGCCTGGAGCGTCTGTTGTCCAAGCTCAAGGACACCCGCGTGGCAGGCAAGCAGTTGAAGCTGCGTCGCTACCGCGAGGATTGATCCTGGCGCAATGAAAAAATCCCCGGCCTAGGTCGGGGATTTTTTTGCCTTTTTGGGGCTGCTTCGCAGCCCATCGCGGCACAAGGCCGCTCCTACAGGTACTGCGCTGCGACTGAAGGAGCGGCCTTGCGCTTCGGCAATCGTCAGTCGAACCGATAGATATCCATCCCCAGCGCGCCCAGGGTGAAGCCCTGGTGCACCACCCCGAACCTGTCCCCAGCCCCGAGGGCGAAGAACAGTGGCAGCAAATGCTCGTCGCTGGGGTGGTTGCGCCGTGCAAACGGCGCCTGCTGGCGATAATCGAGCAGCGCTGCCTGGTCGTTTTCCGTCAGTCGTTCTACCACCCAGTCACGAAACGCCAGCGCCCAAGGCTCGATCACATCCGGCCCGGCATGCCAGTCCAGTTCGCCCAGGTTGTGGGTGATGCTGCCCGAACCGATCAGCAGGATGCCTTGGTCGCGCAAGCCTGCCAGGGCCTGCCCGACCTTGACCTGCAGGGCCGGCCCCAGGCGGCTTGGCAGCGATACCTGGATCACCGGAATGTCGGCCTGTGGATACATCAACGACAACGGCACCCAGGCGCCATGGTCGAAGGGCCTTTGCGCATCCAGGCGCGCCGGCAGGCCGGCCTCCTTGAGTCGGTCACTCACTTGGGCAGCCAACTGTGGCTCGCCTGGTGCCGGGTACTGCACCGCATACAGCGCTGCGGGGAAGCCGTAGAAGTCATGCCAGGTCTCCGGCTGGGCGGCAGCGGTCACCAGCAGCTCCTGGCTCTCCCAGTGCGCCGAGACCACCACGATCGCCTTCGGCCTCGGCAGGGCATTGGCCAGACCGGCCAGCGCCGGCCCGCTGGCCCCGGGTTGCAAGGCGAGCATGGGCGAGCCATGGGAAATGAACAGGCTGGGAAGCATGATGGCGGTCCTGAGGTTTAAGATGTGATTATCTTCGGTCAGCTACCGATCGAAATCCAAATCAAGATTTACCCTTAATCCATCGAAAAATCGGGAGTGATCATGGAGCCAGCGTTCTGGCAGAAACGGTGGGCCGATAACCAGATCGGTTTTCACCGCGAAGACGTCAACCCCTTTCTAGAGGCCCACTGGCGCACCCTTGCGCTGGCCTCCGGCGCGCGGATTCTGGTGCCGTTGTGTGGCAAAAGCGTGGATATGGCCTGGTTGGCGGGGCAGGGCTACCGGGTGCTGGGGGTGGAGCTTTCGCGCCGTGCGGTCGAAGACTTCTTCGGCGAGCAGGGGCTGCAGGCCGAAGTCACCGTGCAGGGCGCGTTCGAAGTCTGGCGTAGCGGTGACGTGGAAGTCTGGTGCGGCGACTTCTTCGACTTGCGGGCGCAGGATGCTGGCGACTGTTTCGGGCTTTACGACCGGGCGGCGTTGATCGCCCTGCCAGCAGAGATGCGCGAACGCTACATGGCGCATCTGTCGGCGTTGCTGCCGACGGGGTGCCAAGGGCTGTTGTTGACCATGGATTACGACCAGCAGCTGCTCGATGGGCCGCCGTTTGCGGTGGCCGATGGCGAGGTGAGGCGAGGGTACGCAGGGGGTAATGTTCAGGTGCTGGATGAGCGGGAAGTGATCGGGGAAAGCCCGAAATTCCTCCAGGCTGGGGTGCCCAGTGTGGTGGAGCGGGTGTATCGGGTCGGTTTCTGAGCTTGTCTGTGCTGGCCCTTTCGCTGGCAGACAAACAACAAGGGCGACCGAAGTCGCCCTTGTTTGCATCACACGGCCCATCAACCGCGGCGGCGCAGGGCCTCGATGCGGTCTTCCAGTGGCGGGTGGCTCATCAGCAGGCCGGCCAGGCCATGCTTGAGGCCGCCATTGATGCCGAACGCCTTGAGGGTGTCGGGCATGTGCACGGGCAGTCCCTGTTCGACGCGCAGGCGCTGCAGGGCGCCGATCATCGCAGCGGTGCCGGCCAGGTTGGCGCCGGCTTCGTCAGCGCGGTACTCGCGGCGGCGCGAGAACCACATGACGATCATGGTGGCCAGGATGCCGAGCACCAGTTCGGCGACGATGGTCGCCACGTAGTAGGCGATACCCTGGCCTTCTTCGTTCTTGAAGATCACCTTGTCGACGAAGTTGCCGATGATGCGGGCGAAGAACATCACGAAGGTGTTCACCACGCCCTGCACCAGCGCCAGGGTGACCATGTCGCCGTTGGCCACGTGGCCGATCTCGTGGGCCAGTACCGCGCGCACTTCATCGGGCGAGAAGCGCTCTAGCAGGCCCTGGGACACTGCTACCAAGGCGTCGTTGCGGTTCCAGCCGGTGGCAAAGGCGTTGGCCTCGTAGGCCGGGAAGATACCGACTTCCGGCATGCGGATGCCGGCTTCGCGGGACAGCTCCTCGACGGTTTGCAGCAGCCACTGCTCGTGGCGGGTGCGCGGTTGGCTGATGATCTGGGTGCCGGTGGTCATCTTCGCCATCCACTTGGAGATGAACAGCGAGACGAGCGAACCGGCGAAGCCGAACACGGCGCAGAAGACCAGCAGGCGGCCGAGATCGAGGTCGATCCCATTGGCGGCCATGAACCCATTGAAGCCGAACAGGCTCAGGGTAATGCTTGCAACCAGCACCACCGCGAGGTTGGTGGCTACAAACAACAGAATGCGCATCATGGTTGTCACGTTCTCCTGACGGAAGGGTTTGTTGCGTACTGCGGGGTATATAAGGGGCCGGTGGCGCAGATTCAATGCGCCGACTATTTCAAACTGTGTACGGCGGAGTATGGCAGAGGATAGGGCGCAGGCTGTGGGACAGAGCGTTGCAGGATGTAAGAAAAGGTGCGTGTCTTGAGATATGCGCTGGCAGTGAGATCGAGCGCCGCCCGCGCAAAAACCCAGTTGAACCCTACTGCGAATAGCTCCGCAGGAAATTACCGATCCGCCCAATGGCCGCTTCCAGGTCATCCACCCGCGGCAAGGTCACCACGCGGAAATGGTCCGGCCATGGCCAGTTGAACGCGGTGCCCTGGACGATCAGCAGCTTTTCCGACAACAGCAGGTCGAGGGCGAACTTCTCGTCGTTGAGGATCGGGCACACCTTCGGGTCGATCCGCGGGAAGGCATACAGCGCGCCCATCGGCTTCACGCAACTGACACCGGGGATGTCGTTGAGCAGCTCGTAGGTGCGGTTGCGCTGCTCCAGCAAACGACCTGGCGGCAGCACCAGGTCGTTGATGCTCTGGTAGCCGCCCAGTGCGGTCTGGATGGCATGCTGGGCCGGCACGTTGGCGCACAGGCGCATGTTGGCCAGCATGTCGATACCTTCGATGTAGCTCTGGGCGTGGTGCTTGGGCCCGGAGATGATCAGCCAGCCGGAGCGGAAGCCCGCTACCCGGTACGACTTGGACAGGCCGTTGAAGGTCAGGCACAGCAGGTCCGGGGCCAGCGAGGCGGTGCTGATGTGCACGGCTTCGTCGTAGAGGATCTTGTCGTAGATCTCGTCGGAGAACACCACCAGGTTGTGCTGGCGCGCCAGTTCCAGCATGCCCAGCAGCAGCTCCTTGGAGTACACCGCGCCGGTCGGGTTGTTCGGGTTGATGATCACCAGGGCCTTGGTGTTCGGGGTGATCTTGGCCTTGATGTCTTCGAGGTCGGGGAACCAGTCGGCCTGTTCGTCGCACAGGTAGTGCACCGGTTTGCCGCCAGCCAGGCTCACGGCGGCGGTCCACAGGGGGTAGTCCGGCGCCGGAATCAGCACTTCGTCACCGTTGTTGAGCAGCGCCTGCATCGACATGACGATCAGTTCGGACACGCCGTTGCCGAGGTAGATGTCCTCGATGGTGACGCCGGCGATTTCCTTCTGCTGGCAGTAATGCATCACGGCCTTGCGCGCGCTGAACAGGCCCTTGGAATCGCTGTAGCCCTGGGCGGTGGGCAGGTTGCGGATCACATCCTGGAGGATTTCGTCCGGCGCTTCGAAGCCAAACGGCGCCGGGTTGCCGATGTTCAGCTTGAGGATGCGATGGCCTTCCTCTTCCAGGCGTTTGGCGTGCTTGAGCACCGGGCCGCGAATGTCGTAGCAGACATTGGCGAGCTTGTTCGATTTGCTGAACTGCATGATGTGATCCCGATTGAGAATACGCGGTGCGCCGTCGTCGAAAGGTTTGAAAGGGCGAGGCGCGGGTGCCAGACTTGGAGCCTTGCACACGAAGCCACCTAATATACGTGCCGCCCGCGCCAGGGAAAAGACGGCGCGAGGTGAAATTCAGCCTGCCGAGGTACCCACATGCAAAAGATCGAAAAAACCCTGGAAGAATGGAGTACGATGCTCGACCCGGCGCAGTACCAGGTCTGCCGCCTGAAGGGCACCGAGCGGCCGTTTACCGGCAAGTACAACAGCGAAAAGCGTGTCGGTACCTACAGCTGTATCTGCTGTGGCCTGGCGCTGTTCGACAGCGCGACCAAGTTCGATTCCGGCTGCGGCTGGCCGAGCTTCTACGCGCCGATCGAGGAGAGCGCGATGATCGAGATCCGCGACACCTCCCACGGCATGATCCGCACCGAGGTCACCTGCGCCCAGTGTGACGCCCACCTGGGCCATGTGTTCCCCGACGGACCACCACCGACCGGCCTGCGCTATTGCATCAACTCGGTCTGCCTGGACTTCACCCCGCGAGAAGAGGGCTGATCATGGCGACGTCGCTGCAGGACATCGCCTGCGTCACCTTGGGCGGCGAGCACAAAAAGCTCGGCGACTTCCCCGGCAAGGCGTTGCTGGTGGTCAACACCGCCAGCCAGTGTGGCTTCACTCCGCAGTACAAGGGCCTGGAGCAGCTGTGGCAGCAGTACCGCGAACGGGGCCTGGTGGTGTTGGGCTTTCCCTGCAACCAGTTCGGCAAGCAGGAGCCGGGCGAGGCGCGGGACATCGCGCAGTTCTGCGAGCGCAACTTCGGCGTGAGCTTTCCGCTGTTCCGCAAGGTCGAGGTCAATGGCCCCGCAGCCCACCCGCTGTTCGTCGAGCTCAAGCAACGGGCGCCGGGCCTGTTCGGCACGCAGAAGATCAAGTGGAACTTCACCAAGTTCCTGATCGACCCGGCCAGCGGGCAGATCAAGCGTTATGCGCCGAGCACCAAGCCTCAGGCCTTGGAGGCGGACATCGAACGCCTGCTCAGCCGTTGAGCGGCACCCAGTGGTCGATCAGCGCCAGTAGCTCTTCGCGGCGAAACGGCTTGGCCAGGTAGTCATCCATGCCCGCGGCGCGACAGCGTTCGCGCTCCTCGGGCATGGCGTTGGCGGTCAACGCGACGATCGGCAGGTCCGGCCAGCGTCCGCTGCGGCGGATCTGCCGGCTGGCTTCGTAGCCATCCATCACCGGCATGTTGCAGTCCATGAGCACGATGTCGAATTCGTCTTGCTCCAGCAGTTCCAGCGCTTCGGCACCCTGGGTGGCTAGTTGGACCTGGCAGCCGAGCTTGGCCAGCATGCCTTTGGCTACCAGCTGGTTGACCGGGTTGTCCTCCACCAGCAGCACCCGCGCGCGCCCAAGTTGCGCGGCAAGGCTGGGGCTGGCCAGCGGGTGCTCGGGTTCATGGCCCTGCAGGGTGCGGCGCAGGGTCTGATACAGGGCGTTGCGGGCCAGTGGCCGAGCCAACTGATGAAGGGGCGCCAGTGGCGTCGATTGTTCGGCTGGCAGGAAGTTGCCATAGGCGGTCACCAGCAGGATGGGCACACTGAACGCTGGGCGCAGGGCGAACAGGTGCTCCAGGTCGTCGGTGATCAACAGATCGATGGCCTGGTCAGGCACCTGCGTTGGGCTGTCGAGGCGCTGGTAGGCCAGGCCCCAGCGCGGCAGCAGGTCCTGCAGCAGTTCGCTCAGGCCGCTGCCGGAGCCGGTCAGAGCCATCACCCGGCCCTGCAAGGGGGCGGCGGCGATGGCTTCGGTATGCGGCAGCAACGGTAGCTCAGCGCAGAAGCGGCTACCGAAGCCTGCTTCCGACTGGATGTGCAGCCGGCCTTGCATGGCCTGGCACAGGTTGCGGGTCAGGGCCAGACCCAGGCCGGTGCCGCCGAACTGACGGGTGATGCCGGCGCCGGCCTGGGTGAAGGGCTGGAATATCCGCGCCTGGGCATCTTCGGGGATACCGATGCCGGTGTCCCACACCTCCAGGCGCACACCGCCGACGATCGGCGCCAGGCGCACGTCGACGCGGCCGAAACGGGTGAACTTGAGGGCATTGGACAGCAGGTTGCTGACGATCTGGCGCACCCGCGTAGGATCACCGAGCACGCTGCTGGGAAACTGCTCGGCCACCAGGCAGGTCAACTCGACGCCTTGGGCAGCGTTCTGCGACAGCAGGTTGGCGGTGTCCTCGACCATGGCGCCCATGTCGAAGGGAATGCGCTCGAGCTCCAGTTGCCCGGCATCGAACTTGGACAAGTCGAGAATATCGTTGAGCAGTTCCACCAGCACCTTGCCCGAATCGTGGGCGATCGACAGCTGCTGGCGTTGTTCGCCGGCTAGCGGACTGTCCAGGGCCAAGGCGATCATGCCGAGCATGCCATTGAGCGGGGTACGGATCTCATGGCTCATGTTGGCCAAGAATGCGGCCCGGGCCTGGGCCATGTCGAGGGCGCGCTGGCGTGCGTCGTCGAGCTCCTGGTTGGACTGGCTCAGGCGGCTGTTGCTGGCCTTGAGCTCGTTGGTGCGCGCCGAGACGATGTCTTCGAGTTCGTTGAGGTATTGGGTCAGGCGGTTTTCCGCGGTGCGTCGCTGCTGGATCTCGGTGGCCATGCTGACGAACTGCCGGTTGGCGACCTGCACCAGCACGCCGATCTCGTCGTGTTCGTGGCCGGGCGGGCATTCCACGCGGTGCTGCCGGGGCTGGCGCGGGTCGCCGCTGCTGAGGTCGGCGATCACCTTGACCAGCGGCTTGGTCAGCATGATGTAGAACAGCGCCAGGAGGATGCCGGTGAGCACCAGGCTGCGGGCGAAGCCGTTGAGCAGGGTGATCCCGGCGCGGTCGAGGAAACGGCTGCCGAAGGCGTAGGTATCGACATCCAGGTACAGCGTGCCCAGGTAGTCGTTGGGCATGTGGGCGAAGTAAAGGCGCTCGCTGAGCTGGCGCTGTTGGCCGAACAGGAAATCGCTCAGGGGGCGGTAGCGGGCTTCCAGGCGCGGACGCTCGACATCGGCCAGCACCGTTTCATTGTTGTCGATCAGCCGGGCGCGAATGATCGCCGGCGATTGCAGCAACCCGCGGGTCAGCTCCAGGGCCAGTTCCGAATCGATGTTGTAGGCGATGCGTGAGGCCGGGGTCTGGCTGATTTGCAGCAAAGCCTGCACTTCGCGGTTGATGGACGCGTCTTCGCTGGCATAATCAATGCCGATCTGGATGAGACTGAGCAATGTTCCCAGGATGAAGCCGACCAGGACTGTCAACCGGGCTTGCTTGTATGACAGGCGATTGGTGAACTTGATATCCATGAGTCCCGAGCCGGTTTCAACTCCCTTGCGCTGCGCAAGCATAGCCGATCAGCCCCGGCTGCTGGCGGGTCTGTCTGTTCATTTCAGTTGGTCGCCGAGCGGGGGCGCAACGCGGCCCCAAAAAACTGAAATTTGTAGGAGTCCTCATGGACGCTCGCTTGAATGCTTTCCTGGAACGCGCCGAATCCGTACTGGCGCGTCTCGAACCCCTGTTGCCGGCGGTCCGCCCGGACATCGACTGGACCACCACCCTGGCCGCGCGCTGGCAGCGCGATGGCCGCACGGGCTACCTGCTGCCGCTGGAAGTGAGCCTGGACATCCGCCTGAGCGACCTGATCGGCGTCGACAAGCAGCGTGAACAACTGGGCCGCAACACCCACCAGTTCATCAACGGCATGCCTGCCAACCACGCCCTCCTGTGGGGCTCGCGCGGCACCGGCAAGTCGTCGCTGGTGCGCGCCTTGCTGGCCGAGCACGCAGGTGCCGGGCTGCGCCTGATCGAAATCGAGCGCGACCACCTGGCCGACCTGCCGCGTGTGGTCGAACAACTGCAAAAACTGCCGCAACGCTTCATCCTGTTCTGCGACGACCTCTCGTTCGAAGCCGGGGAGGGCGACTACCGGGTGCTCAAGAGCGTGCTCGATGGCTCGCTGGAGCAGGCCCCGGACAACGTGCTGCTGTACGCCACCTCCAACCGCCGCCATCTGGTGCCGGAGAAAGAGAGCGACAACGAGAACTGGAAGCGCGTCGACGGCGAGCTGCACCCCAGCGAAGCGGTGGAAGACAAGATCGCCTTGTCCGACCGCTTCGGCCTGTGGCTGTCGTTCTACCCGTTCACCCAGGAGCACTTCCTGAACGTGGTCGAGCACTGGATCGGCCAGCTGGCACGCCCTGCGGGCCTGAGCTGGAGCCGCAGCGAAGAACTCGACATCCTCGCCGTGCGCTGGGCTACCGGCCGCGGTAACCGAAATGGCCGTTGTGCCTATCAGTTCGCCCGCTATTGGGTCGGGCTGCAATTGTTGGAGCAAAAGTAAATGATCGACCTCAATGCCAGTGGCGCCGGCCTCGATGGCTACAGCCTACTGGCCGCGCAAGTGCAGGCACTGTTCGCCGACGAGCGTGATTTCATCGCCAATGCCGCGCAGTTCTCGGCTTTTCTGTATAGCCAGGTCGATGACCTGAACTGGGCGGGGTTCTACCTCAATCGCAACGAAGAGCTGGTGCTCGGCCCATTCCAGGGGCAAGTAGCTTGCGTGCGCATCCCGTTCGGCAAGGGTGTGTGTGGCGCAGCTGCCGCCAGTCGGCAGACCCAACGGGTCGAGGATGTGCATGCGTTCCCAGGGCATATCGCTTGCGACAGCGCGTCGAACAGCGAATTGGTGATTCCGCTGGTGAAGGAGGGCAGGTTGATTGGTGTGCTCGATCTGGACAGCCCGAAGCTTGCGCGCTTCAGTGAGGCCGATCAGGTGGGGTTGGAGCGGCTGGCGGCGATCTTCTTGGAGCTGACTGACTGCTGATGGTTGGGTGATCTTACCGGCCTCTTCGCGGGCAAGCCCGCTCCCACAGGGACAGCGCAGATCCTGACTGTTGTGTTTATCCGGAGGGAGGGGGCAAGCCCCACAGGGACAGCGCAGATCCTGACTGTTGTGGTTTATCCGGAGGGAGGGGGCAAGTCCCACAGGGACAGCGCAGATCCTGGCTGATGCGTTTGCCCTGTGGGAGCGGGCTTGCCCGCGAAAGGGCCGGTAGCCTCAGCCCAAAACCCGGGATCAGTCGTAGATCACCCGCTTCTTCCAGGTCTCGTCCTCATCGGTCTTGAGACCATCGGTCAATTCGTTCTGCTCATCCGCCGCCGGTTCCATCTTGTCCAGCACCTGGGCATTGGCCCGCGCCAGCAATTTCTCCAGATACCGCAGCTGCTCTTCGTACTGCTTGGGCTCAGGCTGCTTGCGCAGGTACTGCACGCCACGCTCGAACGCCAGCCGCGCCTGCCCAGGTTGCTCCTGCTGCAAGGCCTGCTGGCCAAGGTTGTTGAAGAACTCGATATGCAGCAGCACCAGAATATGGCGGATCTCCTTGACCCAATACTTGGCCTCCTGGGTATTGAGAAAGCTTTCCTGGTTGGCCCGCACGATCTGCTGGTGCAGGGCTTCGAGCAAGAAGCGCACGTCCTTGGCCTTGGCCTCGGTCTGGATTGGGCTGGGCGGGTTGTTGACCGGGATCTGTTCGCCCTTGGCGATCAGTCCCTCGATCTCAGCGATGCGCGCCTTGAGGTCGCCGCTGTTCTTGTCCAGCGCCAACTGACGTTGGTTGAGGTTCAGTTCCAGGCGGGTCAGCAGCAGCTTCAATGCCGGGGTCATGAACTGGCCGGGGAAGGTCTCGGTGATTTCGCCACAACGGCGCAGGCGGTCGGCCAGCTCGACCTTCAGGCGCGCGCGTTCCAGCTTGCCGTTTTCGACCACGTTGTTGAGGTAGCCGATCACGATCAGCAATGCGATACCCGCCACGATGAGCAGTGTGATCAGAAGTGGTGTCACCGTTTACGCCTCGTCAAAAGGTTCTGCATATAGAGTGTAGGAGCCCGTGTGCTCGCCAGAGGCCCGTGCAGGCAAATCTGTGCTTGTATCGGCAAACGGCCCGATAACTGGATAGTGGCACATTAATGCCGAGGTGCCGTCAGAAAATCAACGCCAATCCTCGGACGTCGCTCGCAAGCCGCCCTCGCAGTGCCCGAAGTCATTGATTTAAATAAATTTCTACAAAAGGGTTGACGACCCGGTAAGGCATCCCTAGAATGCGCGCCACTTGCAGCGTAAAGCACTTAGCCAAACGCTCCAGGGAGTGAAAGCAAGCAGCGATGCTTGTAGCGTGTCCCCTTCGTCTAGTGGCCTAGGACACCGCCCTTTCACGGCGGTAACAGGGGTTCGAGTCCCCTAGGGGACGCCAATGCGGGAATAGCTCAGTTGGTAGAGCACGACCTTGCCAAGGTCGGGGTCGCGAGTTCGAGTCTCGTTTCCCGCTCCAGTTTCTCCGGCAACGCCTAGCGGCGGGGCAGGAAAAGAAAATCCAGTCTGAATCGTGAGGTTCATGTGCTGGTGCACTGAAAAGTGTCGTGTGTCCCCTTCGTCTAGTGGCCTAGGACACCGCCCTTTCACGGCGGTAACAGGGGTTCGAGTCCCCTAGGGGACGCCATTTGCGGGAATAGCTCAGTTGGTAGAGCACGACCTTGCCAAGGTCGGGGTCGCGAGTTCGAGTCTCGTTTCCCGCTCCAGTTTCCAAAACTATGGCGTTCATGACGGTGTAGTGGTTTTAAAAGTTTCAAAGCGGGAATAGCTCAGTTGGTAGAGCACGACCTTGCCAAGGTCGGGGTCGCGAGTTCGAGTCTCGTTTCCCGCTCCAAATCGAAAACGCCATCTCTTATGAGGTGGCGTTTTTTTTTGTCCTTCTGGGCCGTGCTTCAACGATAGCTCACGGTAAAGCTGAGGCTGCCTTCGGCGCTACCCGCCGTTACCCTGGGCTGGGTCTGATAATAACGCGCCTGGAAGTGTACCTGGGTGTCGCCCAGGCTCAGTTGCACGGTAGGCAGGTCCTGCTGAAGTTTCACTGGCGTACTATCGGCGTGTAGCAACTGGATGCCGAGGCCCGTGGCGCTGGCGCTGGAGTTCAGGCTGAACAGACCCAGATCCGGATCGATCGGCGTGGATCCGCGCACGCCGTCGAAGCGGATATAGGCCCTGGCGGTGCTGTGGCTCGGGTCGTCCTCGCAATCGTTGAGGGTGATGTGAAACGGTACGGAGGGGGTCGTGTAATGTTCGCCGGTGAACTCGCTGCTGTCGTGCTCGCCGAGGTCGACTGGGTCGGCACTGACGGCATCCGGTCGTAAGGTGCATTGCGCCTGGGACACGCTGCCATGCAGATGGGCGCGCATTACACGTTTGAAGGTGTCGTAGCTTCCGGTGAATAGCTCCTGACCATTGAAGCTGTGAACACCTGGTGCGATGGGGCCTGTCTTGATCAGTGTCAGGTAGACGCGCAGGTTGAGCATTTCGATGCCCGCGGGGCCTGTGCGGTGATTTCCAGTGCCTTCATAGGGTACCGATGTCCAAGTCGAGGGAATCCACTGGTTCTGGCTCCCGCCGGTATAAGGGTTGTCGAGGCGTACGTGGATCCCGACCCCTGCTACGCTGGTTTGCAATACCCGTCCGGTGAGATCCACCGAGTCAATGGGCGGCAACGGCCCCGGGAAGATCGGGGCGGTATTGGGCAGTGTGGCACTCAGTGTCTCGGTACCGTTGACGTTGTTGCATATCAGGGAGAAGTTGCCGTCGTTGGTCACGTTGTAACGTTGCTCCAATGGGCCGATGACCGTGCCGACCGGGGCATCACGGGGTACGTAAAGGTCGCCCACGCGGAGTTGGTGCACCATTTCACCCGCACCGCCTCGCCATTCGCAAATGGCCAGCGCTGGGGTGCTGCAGCTGAGTGTCAGCAGCAGGCCCAAGAGTTGAGGGGGATGAGGTCGTTTCATGCAGGTTCCTTGCGAAATCGAGGTTTCAAGGGCAGTTGAGGGTTTGCATGCGGTAGCCTTGGGCTCGGTGCATGTGTTGGGGGTCGATGTCCAGTCGGCAAGTGGTTGGCTGGTCGCCCCACTGCAACTGCAATTTCTGTGGGGCGTCGTCGATGGCGAGCAACGCTTGTCCGGCTTGGCCAACCACGGCAAGCGGCTGCCCTTCTTGATCGCTGACCTGGGCGCCAAAGGGCAGAGGTTGGCCGTTGCTTTGCAGGAGGGTGAGCACTAGTCGGGCGACCTTGCGAGCGGCGAAATCCGCTCGAACCAAGGCGCCGCGCCGTGGCACGACATGTAGGCTGGCATTATCGATTTCGACTTCTGGGCCAACCTGATCGGTATCGAGTACCAGTGGGTTGGCGCGGTAGGGGCGCAAGTAGGGTATTACCATGTAGCCATCGTCGTTGGTGCGCACGCCGGACGACTGTTGCGAGCGCACACCGCTGACCTCGGGAACGTGTACCAGTGCATTGGTTTCACCCAGGTAAGGGCCCCAGACAAGTCCCTTTTCGTGGATCAGCAGGCTGCCACTGGTGTTGAGTGACAGCGCACGGTAGTCGTTGCCCTCGGTGTACCCCATGCCATAGCTGGCCGCAGGCCCCTGGTAGGCCACGGATACCGCCCCGCTGTTTCGGCTCTGGCCGACAAAACCTCGCGCATGCGCTTCTTCTACAGTCTGAAAAAGGATGCTCACCAGCAGGACAGCCTGCTACATACCAAAATCACGGCACAGGGGCATGATCTGGCAGAGAAAAGCACGACTCACGCTGTCTGCCGTCACACCGGGCTGCCGTTGAGCATGGAGGACCTCAATGGCGTATTCACAGATTATGCATACGATGCCATGCGCCGAGTTGTAGCCGAAACAATAGCACCGGGCACCCCATACGAAACTACCCGTAGTTATCGGTATCAACTCTGCAGTGCCACCGGCCAACAGAGCAATCAGACCAGCATTGATGTCCAGGGCGTTAAGAACCGGACCTGGGTCGACGGCAGCAACCGAGTGCTCTGGGAAGAGCGTGAGGTCGAGGTAGCGGACGAAACCTCCACCCAACCCGAGCGGAAGTGGTTCAAGGTTAGCGACAACACTTACGACGGCGATGGCCGACTCACGCAACAGACCCTGTACGACGACTACCCAGGACAACCGCTGGCGTTGACCAGTTCTTTCGAATACAACGCCTGGGGCGATCAATGCAAGACCATCGGCCCGGATGGTGTGATAAGCCGTTACGAGCGCTCTCCGTTCGGCGCCGAGGGCGACATCGTCGAAACCTGGCAAGAGCGCCCGGACCAGCCGGCTATACGACGAGGGTGGCAGCGAAGCGAATACAATCGATTCGGCAATCCGGCTCAACTATGTCGCTTTGAAAGCGACGAACAACAAGTTGGCAGCGTCGATTTCTTCTACGATGGCCTTGGCCGATGCGTACGAGAGGTTCGCAAACTGCGCGACCCACTGAAACCGCAGGACCCGCCAATGACGCGGACCACACTGATGCGTTACGACGTCTGGGACCGTATGTACCTGATCGAGCGCCCGGACGGCAGCAGCTTGGCCAGAGAGTTCGCCAGCCACAGCACCGATGAGCTCACCACGCGTCTTGAGCTGCTCGTGGCGGGCGAGAAGCCGGGGGGCGGGGCAACGATATGCCGACGTGGGTTCGACGGCCTCGATCGTATATCGAGCTTGACCGTTGGCCCGCGCACCGAGCGCTATACCTATCACGCTGAGAAAACGCTGCTGAAAAGCCATGAGCGCACCAGTGGCCGCAACTATACGTTCAGCTATCAACCCGAACTGAGTAGCCAACCCACCCTCGTCAACTGGAAGTCGGAGCGAGATGCTGAGTTCGAGTTCGACAAAACCAGCGCACTGGTGACCAAAGCCACCAATTCCGAGGGTGTTCGCACCTACACTTATACCGACCAGGGCTATTTGCGCGACGAAACCTGGCAGGGCAACGACGCGTCCGAATCCTACAGCACCGCCTATTGCCGCTCATTGCAGGGCCGCCTCCACGAACAGCGTGTGAGCGACGGGCTACCGGTCGTGAGTACTTATGATAAAGAAGGCCGCCTGCAGACCTACACCCTAACCCCGGGCCAAGGTTTGTTTGATCCCGCCCTCATCGTCGAATATTCCCCCGCCGCCCCAGACAGAACCTACATTCCAATTCCCCCTTTCTCCCTATCGTGCAGGGCTCCGTACCCTGCCGCCTGTGCAATTGGGCCAGCAGGGTCTAACCGTTCCGGACGTTGACGCGTCGCTTGGCCTGTCCATGCCCCGCCAACCCGGAGGCTTCGACAGGATCTGCCCATGCCCCTGCTCCCAGAGCGCTGGCCTTCGCCTTCGCGTCTTCCTATCGTCCTGCTTCTAGCCATGGCCAGCGGCAGCCTGCTACCCCTCGCCAGCAGGCCCGCATTCGGCACATCCTTCGACGCAGCCTTCATGCGCCAATCTGCCGACCAGAAAGCGCTCGCCGGCAGCGTAGCCCTGCAGACGCTGACCGAGGACCAACCCCTGTTACCGGGGCGGTACAGCGTGGAAGTCAGCATCAACCAGGCCTACCTCGGCCAACGGTCCATCACGGTCGACCACGACGCGCAAGGGCGCGGCCTACAGGCCTGCATCGAGGCGAATTTGCTACGTGAAGTCGGTGTACGCGAGCAAGCGCTACCGGTGGCGTTGGAAGGAGACAATGACTGCCTGGACTTAAGCGCATTGATCGAAGAGGCTCAGGCGCGGCTCGATGCGCGCAACCTCAGCCTGGAACTGTCCATCCCGCAGGCGTCGCTACGCCGCGATGTGATGGATAACATCGACCCTTCACGCTGGGACCAAGGCATCGATAGCGCGTTCGTCAACTATCAGATCTCCAGCCAGGCTCGCAGCCCTCAGGGCAATGGCCGCCAGACCAGTCTCGACCTGCAATTTCACAGCGGGCTCAACTTCGGCCCCTGGCGCCTGCGCAGCAGCCAGGCACTGCGTGAAGGTGAAAAAAGCCACCGTCAATGGTCGCAAAGCAACACCTACGTGCAACGCGATCTGCCCGGCAAGTTTGGCAACCTGACCTTCGGGGAAACCTTCAGTGACGGCTCGATCTTTCGCAGCTTGCCGTTCAAGGGCGTGCAGCTGGCATCAGACATGAGCATGTTGCCCGATGTGCTGCAGAACTATGCTCCGGTAATCCGAGGCGTCGCGCAAACACGAGCGAAACTGGAAGTGCTGCAAAACGGTTACCCGCTCTACTCCACTTACGTCGCCCCTGGCCCCTATGTGATCGATGACTTGGGTGTGAGTGCCGGCAGCGGCGAACTGGAGATCGTGCTGACGGAGGCCGACGGCCAGGTACGGCGGTTCCTACAGCCTTATTCGACCCTGGGCAACCTATTGCGCGACGGCGTGTGGCGCTACAGCGCCACTCTCGGCCGCTACGACGGCATCGAGCAAATCGCCTCACCTCTGTTATGGCAGGCCACCCTGGCCCGCGGTGGCGCCTGGGACACCACACTCTACGGCGGCGTCCAAGGCAGCGAGCACTACCGCGCTGCGAGCCTGGGTGCGGCTCGCGATCTCGGTAGCTGGGGCGCCTTGTCCTTGGACGTGACCCAAGCCGACTCCGACCTTGGCAGGCAGCTCGGCGAGGTGCGAGGGCACAGCTACGCGGCCCGTTTTGGCAAGGCTTTCCAGACCGGCACCAACTTGCGTTTCGCCGGCTACCGCTACTCTACCCAAGGCTACCGGGATTTCGATGAGGCCGTGCGCGAACGCAACGCTTATACCGGTTACCTGGGTAATCGCCGCAGCCGCCTGGAGACATCCCTGTATCAGCGCATAGGCCAGCACAGCTCGCTCAGCCTGACCCTGTCGCAGGACGACTACTGGCACAACGACCTGCGTCGACAGCAATATCAGCTCCAGTTCAATACCTATTTCGGCAATGTCAGCTACAACCTGTTCGCCTCACAGGCACTGACGACCAACAGCAAGCATGATCGCTTGTTCGGCCTGAGCATCTCCCTACCGCTGGACATCGTACGCAGCGCCAATGCGAGCTTCGACATGCAATCGGACGGCATCCGGCACAGCCAGCGGGCCAGCCTGACGGGGAGCGCCCTGGACAATCGGTTGAGCTACGTGACATCGGCCAGTCGAGACGAGGGGATGAGTGGCACGGCCGTGGTGGTATCGTCGGCGTCGGTGTTGATCCAGATTTGTGCGGCGTAAGGACGCTTGCTGGGGTTGGCGATGATCACCGAGTTGCTTTGCCGATCGCTGGTCTGAACAATGCGGGTAGTACTGATGGTCAAGGCGGCGTGGGCGCTGGACCAGACTCCGGATAGGCAGATGCAGGCCGCCAGCAGTCGGGGCCAGGAGGGCAAACGAAAGGGCTGGTGCATTGGGGTACCTGAAAAGCGAGGAGTGGGAGGAGGGCCAGACGCGGTTGTTCGCGTCTGGAGGCAAACTATTTGATATCTACGGTGAACGTCACTTCGGTCTGAGCATCACCCGTGCCAACGGTTGTATCGGTGGACTGATACATGGCGTAGAAGAGCATCTCGGTGGGCTTGACTTCGTCCAGCTCATAGCCGGCCGATTCAGTGCCTGGGGCGAGGTTGCTGAACGAACTGTCCTGCAGGGCAAGCGCCAGGTTGCGGGCGCTGCCTGGGCGCAGAGCGTACAGATCGGATCCCGAGGGGCCATAGATCGGTGTGAAGGTAACGTAGCCGGATTGACCTGGGAGGATGGTGCAACCACCCACAGGCGTCACCCGCATTGCGAATGGAATTTCGCGCGTTGTGGTACCCGTAGTGCTGAAGTACTCAGGGTGGTAGCTACCGACTACCACCCGCGGTAGTACGGAGCCGCCAGAACCAGGTTCGACCACTTCGATCGGACAGGTGCCGCCCGCTGTGATGCTGCCAACGAAGTTGATGTTGCCCGAATTGGCCAATGCCGTGTTGCTGATCAGACCCAGGGCGAGGGCCGCAAGTGTTTTCTTCATCGAGAGTTCCCATAGTGGCAGATTTCGAACGATGTTCGCGCCGTGCTAGTTGAATGACAGCAGGCGTGCCGGAGCAGAATACGAGCCGGAGGTGGCGGTTTCTGTAGGGAAAGCTCTATAAAGTGGCGGGTAGGATCAGTGGAGATCAGTGAATTTACGCTTTAGTTACCGACGATCCTGCAAGCTGCTCAGCGAGGTAGGTTGGCGGTTGAGACATGCGCTAACCGCCATGACCTTTCAGTGCCGAATGTCTTGTTCGCTCAGGCTCAACAGTTGTTTCTCGGCGTGCCAGTCGAATGGCTCATCGTTCTGCTGTGCCTGGAAGCGGCGCTCCTCAAGTTGCTGATAGAGGTCAAGCTCTTCATCGGGCATGAAATGCAGGCAGTCGCCAGCGAAAAACCATAAGAGGTCGCGAGGCACCAGATGGGCAATTTGCGGGTACCGCTGGATTACCTGGCAAATGATGTCCTGGCCCAGATACTGGCTTTCCAGCGGCTCCTGGGGTAGCAGCGTCAGCAGTTCGTCGAAGCGCTCGAGGAACAGAGCATGGCTTTCCTCCGGCACCTGGTCGGCCTCACCCAGGGCCACCAGGATGGTGCGCAGGTGTTGAAGCAGTTGCAGGTGGTATTCCAAATGGGGGGTGGCCATGGGGGGGCGGTCCTCGGTGTGAGTAAAACGGGGCCGGAGTATACGTGGGTTGGGGCAGGGGCCGCAAAACGGCCCCCTGTCTCAACGTACCTGACCTTGTGTGGGTAGCAAGTGCGATTTATCGAAAGCATCCACATCGATCACCGCCCGCCGTGCGGCTTCTGCCGCTTCCAGACGTTGTCCCTCGCCAGGCTGGAGTACCCCGGCCTTGACGGCGGCTTCGACTGCCGATTGCCCAGGTGCAGGTTGCACACGGCCTTCCTTGAGTGCCTGGTGCAGCGCCTTGTGCAGGGGCACCGCTTCGTCCAGCAGGTCGCTGGCCCGTTGCAGCGCCGCCACCGGGTCGCCTTCGGCCTGGGGCCTGAAGCAGCCGGCCAACAACTCTTCCAGCGCAGGGTCGCCCTTGTGACGGCCGATCAGCGCCGCGACCTCGGCATCCAGTTCGTCACTTGGCCCGGTATGGCGCCGGCCAAAGGGGAACACCAGCACGCGCAGGGCGCAGCCGACGAAGCGGTTGGGGAAGTTGTCGAGCAAGCGATCCAGTGCTTTTTCCGCCTGACCCAGGCTTTCTTCCATCGCCCAACGGAGCAAGGGCCGCATGTGCTCGGGCGATCCCAGGTCGTGATAACGCTTGAGCGCGGCGCTGGACAGGTAAAGGTAGCTGAGCACATCCCCGAGGCGTGCACTGAGCCGTTCACGACGCTTGAGGGCACCGCCGAGCAGCATCATCGACAGGTCCGCCAACAGGGCGAAAGCCGCTGCCTGGCGGTTGAGGGCGCGGAAGTAGCCTTGGCTCAGGGCATCGCCGGGCACCTTCTCCAGCAGGCCCAGGCCGAGGTTGTAGACCAAGGTGCTGGACGCGTTGCCGGCGGCGAACATGATGTGTTTCATCAGCAGGTCATCGAACTCGCGCAGCGCCTGATCGTGGTCCTGGCGCCCTGCCAGGGCCATTTCCTTGAGCACGAACGGGTGGCAGCGGATGGCGCCTTGGCCGAAGATCATCAGGTTACGCGAAAGGATATTGGCGCCTTCGACCGTGATGAAGATCGGCGCCCCTTGCCAGTTGCGCCCCAGGTAGTTGTTCGGGCCCATGATGATGCCCTTGCCACCGTGCACGTCCATGGCGTGCTGGATGCACTCACGGCCGCGTTCGGTGAGGTGGTACTTGAGGATCGCCGACAGCACCGAGGGCTTTTCGCCCAGGTCCACGGCCTTGGCGGTCAGCAGGCGGGCGCTGTCCATCAGCCAGGCATTGCCGCCGATGCGCGCCAACGATTCCTGGATGCCCTCGAAAGCCGCCAGCGGCACGTTGAACTGCTCGCGGATGTTGGCGTACTGGCCGGTGACCAGGCTGGTGTACTTGGCAGCGCCCGTACCGACGGCAGGCAGCGAGATGGAGCGGCCTACCGACAGGCAGTTCATCAACATCATCCAACCCTTGCCGAGCATGTCCTGGCCGCCGATCAGGTAGTCCAGCGGCACGAACACGTCCTTGCCGCTGTTGGGGCCGTTCATGAAGGCGGCGCCCAGGGGCAGGTGGCGCTTGCCGATGTCGACGCCGGGGGTGTCGGTGGGGATCAGCGCCAGGCTGATGCCCAGTTCTTCCTGTTCGCTCAGCAGGTGGTCAGGGTCGTAGGCCTTGAAAGCCAGGCCCAGCAGCGTGGCCACCGGGCCCAGGGTGATATAGCGTTTTTCCCAGTTCAGGCGCAGGCCGATGACTTCCTCGCCGTTCCATTGGCCTTTGCAGATGACCCCGGTATCTGGCATGGCACCAGCATCGGAGCCCGCCAGCGGGCCGGTCAGGGCGAAGCAGGGGATGTCCTCGCCGCTGGCCAGGCGCGGCAGGTAGTGGTTGCGCTGTTCGTCGGTGCCGTAGTGCAGCAGCAGTTCGGCAGGACCGAGGGAGTTGGGCACCATCACCGTGGAGGCGAGATCGCCGCTGCGGGTGGCGAGTTTCATCGCGACCTGGGAGTGAGCATAGGCACTGAAGCCCTTGCCGCCATATTCCTTGGGAATGATCAGGGCGAAGAAACCGTTGGATTTGATATGCGCCCACGCCTCTGGCGGCAGGTCGAGGTCTTGGCCGATCTGCCAGTCGCTGACCATGGCACACAGTTCCTCGGTGGGGCCGTCGATGAAGGCCTGTTCTTCATCGGTGAGTTTCGGCGCCGGGTAGTCGAGCAGCACGCGCCAGTCGGGGCGGCCGCTGAACAGCTCGCCGTCCCACCACACGGTGCCGGCATCGATGGCTTCGCGCTCGGTCTGCGACATTGGCGGCAGGGTGCGCTGGAACCATTTGAACACCGGGGCGGTGAATACCTTCTGCCGCCATTGCGGCAGGGCCACCAGGGCGATTTTCAGGGCCAGCACCAACCACAGCAACGTCAGCAACCAGCCGGGGGCGCTGCTGAAGATGCCCATCAGCAGCACGTAGGCCGCAAGAATGCCGAGTATCTGCAAGGGCGCCAGGCGCCGGTGCGTGAGGTACGCCGCACCGATCACCAGCACCACCAACCACAACAGCAACATATTCGTTCCTCCTTGGAGCCAGGGGCATTAGCCGTTTAACAGAGCTTAGACGCAGTGCTGTAAACGGCAGGGTCTGAACAGTGACAGGGTGTGGCGGTGGGAGTTTCAGTCCATTGTTTGTCTGGACCGGCCTCTTCGCGGGACAAGCCCGCTCCCACAGGTACGGCGCCGTACTTGTAGGAGCGGGCTTGCCCGCGAAGAGGCCAGTACAGACACCAAAGGTCTGGAGTAGACTCACGCTTCCTCACCTATAAGGACGTTGCCATGCTGAAGATCTGGGGCCGTAAGAATTCGAGCAATGTGCGCAAGGCACTGTGGATCGCCCACGAACTGGGTCTGGATTTCGAGTCGATCGACGCCGGTGGCGCCTTCGGCGTGGTCGACGAACCGCACTACCGGGCCCGCAACCCCAACGGCCTGGTGCCGATGATCGAGGATGGCGATCTGACCCTGTGGGAGTCCAATACGATCGTCCGCTATCTGTGCGCCGAGTATGGCGCGGAGCAGGGCTGGTACATCGAGGACCCGCGCCAGCGCGCCCTGGCCGACAAGTGGATGGACTGGACCTCGTCCTTCGCCACGCCGTTCCGTCCGCTATTCTGGGGCCTGCTGCGCACCCCCGAAGACCAGCGCGACTGGGTGGCGATCAACGCTGCGCAAAAGCAGTGCGCCCAGCTGTTGGCCATCGCCGACGAAACCCTGGCCAAGCAGCCGTTCCTTTCAGGTGACCAGATCGGCATGGGCGACATCCCATTGGGCAGCTTCATCTATGCCTGGTTCGAGATGCCCATCGAGCGTCCGGCGATGCATCACCTGGAGGCCTGGTACGAGCGGCTCAAGTCGCGTCCGGCCTATCAGGCCGCGGTGATGACCGCGTTGACCTGATCGAACACCTTGGCTATTTCGATAGTCACTATCAATAGACGTGACTGTACTTGTGCGGCCAGGGCTTGCACCATGGCCGTACTCACTGCGCCAGTGACCTGATCTGGCGTGTCCTGCACCTTTATCCTCGGTAAGTGACCCGCTATGAGTTCCGCACTGTCCATTCGACAGCTGACCAAGACCTACGGCAACGGCTTCCAAGCCCTCAAGGGCATCGACCTGGACGTCGCCGAAGGTGACTTCTTCGCCTTGCTCGGCCCCAACGGCGCCGGCAAGTCCACCACCATCGGCATCCTCTCGACCCTGGTCAACAAGACCAGCGGCACGGTCAACGTGTTCGGCCATGACCTCGACCGCGAGCCGGCGGCGCTCAAGCGCTGCCTGGGCGTGGTGCCGCAGGAATTCAACTTCAACCAGTTCGAGAAGTGCTTCGACATCGTCGTGACCCAGGCCGGGTACTATGGCATCCCGCCGAAAGTCGCCAAGGCTCGCGCCGAGCAGTACCTGACCCAGCTCGGCCTGTGGGACAAGCGCGACGTGCCGTCGCGCTCGTTGTCCGGCGGCATGAAGCGGCGCCTGATGATCGCCCGCGCACTGATCCACGAGCCGCGCCTGCTGATCCTCGACGAGCCGACCGCTGGGGTCGACATCGAGCTGCGCCGTTCGATGTGGAGCTTCCTGACCGAGCTCAACCAGAAAGGCATCACCATCATTCTCACCACCCACTACCTCGAGGAAGCCGAGCAGCTGTGCCGCAACATCGGCATCATCGACCACGGCACCATCGTCGAGAACACCAGCATGCGCCAGTTGCTGGGCAAGTTGCACGTCGAGACCTTCGTCCTCGACCTCAAGCGCGACCTGCCTGCCGCACCTGTGCTGCAGGGCTACCCGTGCCGGTTGATCAACCCGCACAGCCTGGAAGTGCAGGTGGACAAGGACATCGGCATCACCGCGCTGTTCGGCCAACTGGCACTGCAGAACATCGAGGTGCAGAGCCTGCGCAACAAGACCAACCGACTCGAGGAGCTGTTCGTGTCCCTGGTGGAAAAAAACCTGTCGAAGGTGGCGGTATGAGTGTGGAGCTGCGCACCAACTGGGTCGCCCTGAACACCATCGTCTACCGCGAAGTGCGGCGCTTCCTGCGCATCTGGCCGCAGACCTTGCTGCCCCCGGCGATCACCATGGTCCTGTACTTCGTCATCTTCGGTAACCTGATCGGTCGGCAGATCGGCGACATGGGTGGCTTCACCTACATGGAGTACATCGTGCCTGGGCTGATCATGATGTCGGTGATCACCAACTCCTACGGCAATGTGGTGTCGAGCTTCTTCGGCAGCAAGTTCCAGCGTTCGATCGAAGAGCTGATGGTTTCGCCGGTGTCGCCGCACACCATTCTCGTCGGCTATGTGCTGGGCGGCGTGCTGCGGGGTCTGGCGGTGGGCGTGATCGTGACGCTCCTGTCTTTGTTCTTCACCCATTTGCAGGTGCATCACCTGGGCGTCACGGTCATCGTGGTGCTGCTGACGGCGACCATCTTTTCGCTGCTGGGCTTCGTCAACGCGGTCTTCGCGCGTAATTTCGACGATATCTCGATCATCCCGACCTTCGTCCTGACGCCGCTGACCTACCTGGGTGGGGTGTTCTACTCGATCAACCTGTTGCCGCCGTTCTGGCAGGCGGTGTCGTTGGCCAACCCGGTGCTGCACATGGTCAACTCGTTCCGCTACGGCATCCTAGGGGTGTCGGATATCAGCATCGGCACGGCGATCACCTTCATGCTGGTGGCCACCGCGGTGCTCTATCTGCTGTGCGTCCGCCTGTTGGTCAGCGGTCGCGGCATGCGCGCCTGAGACCTTGCACCGGCATTGGCGCCGACGCCACTGCCGGCCCACCCACCAACGCCAGTAGAGCATGGTGCTGAAGTAGCCGAGGATGCCCAGCACCACGCCGCAGACCACCGAACCGAGCAGGAACGGTTGCCACAAGGTCGACAGCTGGTCGCTGATCCATTGGAAGGTCAGCTCGTCGGGCAAGGTGCGAGGCGGCACCTGCATCAGCCAGGCACCGGTCATGTAGGTGGCGAAGAACACCGGCGGCATGGTCAGCGGATTGGTCAGCCACACCAGGCTCACGGCGATCGGCAGGTTGCCGCGAACCGGGATGGCCAGGGCGGCAGCCAGCAGCATCTGCGCCGGCATCGGGATCAGCGCGGCGAACAGGCCTACGCCCATGGCCCGGGCCACCGAATGGCGGTTCAGGTGCCACAGGTTCGGATCATGCAGCAGCCGCCCGAAGAAGCGCAGGGATTTGTGTTCCCGAATGCTGGCCGGATCCGGCATGTAGCGTTTGAAAAGTCGGCGCGGCATGTAGGCTCCCGGAGCGTGGATCCTGGCAGTATGCCTGTGTTGGGCCTCGCCCTCGTTTAGAGTTTGTGACAATTGTTGAAAGAGCCCAACCTCGATCTGCGCTTAGCATGATCGGGTGATTTCGCTTCTGGAGCTCTACCTCTATGCGCACAGGGATGTTTGCGCTTGCGCTCGGGCTGCTTGGCCTGGGTCTGCTTCCGGAATTGCCATCGGTCGGATGGCTTTGCCTGATGCTGCTGAGCGGTATCGGCTGCGCCTTCACCAGGCTGTGGCCGTTGGGCTGTTTCCTGCTCGGGCTGTGCTGGGCCTGCTGGTCGGCGCAACAGGCGTTGGACGATCGTCTGGCGCCGCAGCTCGATGGTCGCACGTTGTGGCTGGAGGGCAGGGTGGTTGGCTTGCCCAGTCGTACCGCGCAGGGCGTGCGGTTCGAACTGGAGCAACCACAGTCGCGCCGTGCCCGATTGCCAGGGCGTATCCAGGTGAGCTGGTTCGATGGGGCCGCCGTGCAGACCGGGGAACGTTGGCGGCTGGCGGTGACCTTGCAGCGTCCGACGGGGTTGTCCAACCCCCACGGTCCGGATCGCCAGGCGCAATTGCTGGCGCGGCGGATCGGCGCTACCGGTACGGTCAAGGCCGGGGAGTTGGTCGACGCCGCAACGCCGGGATGGCGGCACGCCTTGCGCGAGCGGCTGCTGGCGCTCGACGCCCATGACCGGGAAGCGGTACTGGCGGCGCTGGTGCTGGGCGATGGTTCGGGCTTGGCGCGTCAGGATTGGCAAGTACTGCAAGCCACCGGCACAGTGCATCTGCTGGTGATTTCCGGACAGCATATCGGCCTGGTCGCCGGCCTGGTGTATGCCTTGGTCGCCGGGCTGGCGCGTTACGGCGTGTGGCCGCAGCGCTGGCCGTGGTTGCCTTGGGCCTGTAGCTTGGCGATGGCGGCGGCGCTGGTGTATGGCTGGCTGGCCGGTGCGGGCGTCCCGGTGCAGCGCGCTTGCCTGATGCTGGCCGTGGTGCTGGTCTGGCGCCTGCGCTTTCGTCACCTGGGCGCTTTCTTCCCGTGGCTGCTTGCTCTGACCCTGGTCCTGATGGTCGAGCCTTTGGCGGCCTTGCTGCCGGGCTTCTGGTTGTCGTTCGCCGCCGTTGCGGTGCTGATCTACAGCTTCGGGGCGCGCCTGGGCGGCTGGCGGCCCTGGCAGGCCTGGACGCGGGCGCAATGGGTGATCGCCATCGGCCTGTTGCCGGTATTGCTGGCGACCGGACTGCCGGTCAGTCTCAGTGCGCCGCTGGCCAACCTGGTGGCCGTGCCGTGGATCAGTCTGGCGGTATTGCCTTTGGCATTGCTGGGGACCGCACTGTTGCCGATCGGTGGTGTTGGCGAGTCGTTGTTGTGGGTGGCCGGCGGCTTGCTGGAAGTATTGCTGCGTGGGCTCTCCCACCTGGCGGCGTGGCAACCGGCCTGGGTGCCACCGGCACCGCCGTTCTGGGCCTGGGTCGTGGTGTGCCTGGGCGCGTTGGTGCTGCTGCTGCCCCGTGGCGTGCCGCTGCGTGGCTTGGGTGCGGTCATGCTGTTGGCGCTTTGGGTCCCCAGGGACGAGGTGCCTCCAGGGCATGTGGAAGTCTGGCAGCTCGATGTCGGTCAGGGGCTGGCGGTACTGTTGCGTACTCGAAGCCATAGCTTGCTGTACGACGCCGGTCCGGCGTTCGGCGACCACGACCTGGGCGAGCGGGTGGTGTTGCCGACCTTGCGCAAGCTGGGCGTTCGGCAGCTGGATGTGATGCTGATCAGCCATGCCCATGCCGATCACGCCGGCGGGGCGCCGGCCATTCACCGTGACTTGCCGGTCGCCCGGGTGTTGGCCGGCGAAGCCGAGGCGCTGCCGGACGCGATGCAGGCCCAGGCATGCGATAACGACGACAGCTGGGAGTGGGACGGGGTGCGTTTTTCGGTATGGCGTTGGGCACAGGGGCAAAGCAGCAACGACCGCTCCTGCGTGCTGCTGGTCGAGGCCCGGGGCGAGCGCTTGCTGTTGGCCGGCGACATGGAGGCGGGGGCCGAGCGCGCCTGGCTGGCGGCGACCGACCAGCCGGCAGTCGACTGGTTGCAATCGCCCCATCATGGCAGTCGCAGCTCGTCGACCGAAGCGTTCATCCGTGCCACGGCGCCTCGTGGCGTGCTGATCTCGCGAGGGCGCAACAATAGCTTCGGGCATCCCCATGGGCAGGTCCTCGAGCGCTATCGGCGCCATGGGTTGGCGGTGCACGATACGGCGGTGGATGGGGCGTTGCGGCTGATGCTGGGGCGCAGGGGCGAGGTTGAGGGTGTGCGTGAGCAGCGGCGGTGGTGGCGGGTTATTTCCCTGACCTTCGGCAGATGAGCCCTCCGCCAGCGTATGGTAGAGTGGCGACCATTTTTCAGAGGGGCGTTACCGTGTGGGAATTGGTCAAGTCCGGTGGTTGGATGATGCTGCCGATCATTCTGAGCTCCATCGTCGCCATGGCTATTGTCGTCGAGCGCCTGTGGACCCTGCGCGCCAGTCGCGTCACGCCGCCGCATTTGCTGGGTCAGGTGTGGATGTGGATCAAGGACAAGCAACTCACCAGTGACAAGCTCAAGGCCCTGCGCGCCGACTCGCCGCTGGGGGAGATCCTCGCGGCGGGCCTCGCCAATTCGCGCCATGGCCGCGACATCATGAAAGAATGCATCGAGGAAGCCGCCTCGCGCGTGATCCATGAGCTCGAACGCTACATCAGTACCCTCGGCACCATCGCCGCCATGGCCCCCTTGCTGGGCCTGCTAGGTACGGTGCTGGGCATGATCGATATCTTCAGCGCCTTCATGGGCTCGCAAATGACGGCCAACGCCGCGGTGCTCGCCGGCGGTATTTCCAAGGCCCTGGTCACCACTGCAGCCGGTTTGATGGTCGGTATCCCGGCGGTGTTCTTCCACCGTTTCCTGCTGCGCCGCATCGACGAATTGGTGGTGGGCATGGAGCAGGAGGCCATCAAGCTGGTCGAGGTGTTGCAGGGCGACCGTGAAGTCGAAGTGGCCGGAGGCAAGGCGTGAAGTTCCGGCGCAATCGCCAGCGCGAGAACGTCGACATCAATCTGGCGTCGCTGATCGATGTGGTGTTCGTCTTGCTGCTGTTCTTCGTGGTCACCACCACGTTCACTCGCGAGACCCAGCTGCGCGTCGAACTGCCCGAGGCGACCAGCGCCGAACGGCCACCGGCCGACCAGGACAAGCTGGTTGAAGTCACCATCAGCGCCGACGGCGTGTACTCGGTGAACAACCACCTGCTGCCCAAGAGCGACCTCGCCACCCTGACCGAGGCGATCGAACGTGAGTCCGGGGGTGACAATACCCTGCCGTTCGCCATCAGCGCCGACGGCAAGACGCCGCACCAGGCCGTGATCACTGCAATGGATGCCGCCGGCAAGCTCGGCTTCAGCCAATTGCGCATGACCACCGTCGAGGCGGCCCAGGGGACTCCCTGATGGCGTTCGCCGATCGTCTGCTCGCGGCCTGGTACACCGGGCACCCGGCCCTGGCGATGCTGCGCCCTCTCGAGGCTCTATACCGACGTGTGGTGGAGCGCAAGCGCGCGCGTTTCCTCAGCGGTGAAAGCGCCAGCTATCGGGCACCGGTGCCGGTCGTCGTGGTCGGCAATATCACCGTCGGTGGTACTGGCAAGACGCCGATGATCCTCTGGCTGATCGAGCATTGCCGCCAGCGGGGGCTCAAGGTCGGCGTGGTCAGCCGCGGCTACGGCGCCAAGCCGCCGCAACTGCCCTGGCGCGTTCGCCCCGAGCATGGCGCCGAACAGGCCGGCGACGAACCCATGCTGATCGTCCAGCGCACCGGCGTGCCGCTGATGATCGACCCTGATCGTTCCCGCGCCGTGCAGGCATTGCTGGCCAGCGAGCCGCTGGACTTGATCCTGTGTGACGACGGCATGCAGCATTACCGCCTGGCCCGCGACCTCGAGCTGGTGCTGATCGATGCTGCCCGTGGCCTGGGCAACGGCCGTTGCCTGCCGGCCGGCCCGCTGCGTGAGCCGGCCGAGCGCTTGCAGGACGCCGATGCGGTGCTGTTCAACGGTGCCAGCGAAGACCGCGCCGATGGCTTCGGTTTCTGCCTGCAGCCTACGGCGCTGGTCAACCTGCGCAGCGGCGAACGCCGCGACCTCGATCTGTTTCCCGCCGGCCAGCGCCTGCATGCCGTGGCCGGCATCGGCAACCCGCAACGTTTCTTCAACACCCTGCTGGCGCTAAACTGGCAGCCGATACCGCATCCTTTTGCCGACCACGCGCGGTTTTCTGCCCAGAGCCTGGCATTCAGTCCGCCATTGCCTCTGGTCATGACTGAGAAGGACGCGGTGAAATGCCGTGACTTCGCCGCCGACGACTGGTGGTATCTGGCCGTCGAGGCGCAGCCGACGCCGGCCTTCGCCGCCTGGTTCGACGACCAGCTGCGGCGCCTGCTGCGCGATCGACAGCCGCAGCCCTGAGCCCTTATTCAATTTCCGGCCACCTGGCCTCAAGGAAGCTTCCATGGACACCAAACTGCTCGATATCCTGGCCTGCCCGATCACCAAGGGCCCGCTCAAGCTCAGTGCCGACAAGACCGAGTTGATCAGCAAGGGTGCAGGCCTGGCCTACCCGATCCGCGACGGCATCCCGGTGATGCTGGAAAGCGAGGCGCGCACCCTGACCGACGACGAGCGTCTGGACAAATGAGCGTGAATTTCACCGTGGTGATTCCCGCTCGCCTGCGCTCCACGCGCCTGCCGGGCAAGCCGCTGCTGGCGATCGCCGGCAAGCCGATGGTCCAGCATGTCTGGGAGCAGGCGCGCAAGAGTGGCGCCAGCCGCGTGGTCATCGCCACCGACGATGCCAGCATCGTCGACGCCTGCCAGGCATTCGGCGCCGAGGTGCTGCTGACCCGCGCCGACCATGAGTCCGGCACCGACCGCCTGGCTGAAGTCGCCGCCCACCTGGGTCTGCCTGCCGACGCCATCGTGGTCAACGTGCAGGGTGACGAGCCGCTGATCCCGCCGGTGATCATCGACCAGGTAGCCGCCAATCTGGCCGCTCACCCTGAAGCCGGCATCGCCACGCTCGCCGAGCCGATCGCCGAGCCGGAAACCGTGTTCAACCCCAATGCGGTGAAGGTGATCAGCGACAAGAACGGCCTGGCCCTGACGTTCAGCCGAGCGCCGTTGCCCTGGGCTCGCGATGCCTTTGCCAAGGACCGTGACGCCCTGCCTGAAGGCGTTCCGTACCGCCGTCACATCGGTATGTACGCATACCGCGTCGGATTCCTGCAGGACTTCGTCGGCTGGGGGCCGTGCTGGCTCGAGCAGACTGAGGCCCTGGAGCAATTGCGTGCCTTGTGGCACGGCGTGCGGATCCACGTCGAGGACGCCATCGAGGCGCCTGCCGTGGGCGTCGACACCCCTGAAGACCTGGAGCGCGTGCGGCGCTTGTTGGAGGCCTGATGCGCATCCTGTTCGTCTGCCTGGGCAATATCTGCCGCTCGCCCACCGCCGAGGGCGTGCTGCGTCACCAGTTGCAGGCTGCTGGCCTTGCCGAGCAGGTGCATGTGGCGTCGGCCGGCACCGGCGACTGGCACGTGGGCAAGGCGCCGGATAGCCGTACCTGCCGAGCGGCTCTGGCGCGTGGCTACGACCTGTCGGCGCAGCGCGCCCAACAGGTCAAGCCTGCCCACTTTGCCGAGTACGACCTGATCCTGGCCATGGATGAGAGCAATCTGGGTCATCTGCGGACCATGCGCCCGCACACTGCCAGCGGCGAACTCGACTTGTTCCTGCGACGCTATGGTGCGCCGCTCGATGAAGTCCCCGATCCATACTACGGTGGCGCCGAAGGCTTCGAGCAGGTGCTCGACCTGATCGAGGCGGCATGCCGTGAACTGGTCGTTGAAATCAAGGGACGATTATGACGATGCAGTGGCAGGAGCAGGTCTCGCTCAAGCCCTTCAATACGTTCGGCATTGATGTGAAGGCGCGCTACTTCGTTCAGGTGCACGACGACGACGAGGTGCGTGAGGCCTTGGCCGAGGCGCGTCGGCGCGGTGTGCCGGTGTTCGTCATCGGCGGTGGCAGCAACCTGTTGCTGACTCGCGATATCGACGCTTTGGTGTTGCACATGGCCAGTCGGGGCCGCCGCGTGCTGGTCGACGACGGTGAGCGGGTGGTCATCGAAGCCGAGGCTGGCGAGCCATGGCATCCGTTCGTGCAGTGGTCGTTGGAGCAAGGCTTGTGCGGCCTGGAAAACCTCAGCCTGATTCCCGGCACTGTAGGTGCGGCGCCGATGCAGAACGTCGGTGCCTATGGCGTCGAGATCAAGGACGTGTTTGCCGGACTGACTGCGCTGGACCGAGAAACCGGCGAGTTGCACGAATTCGACCTGCGGGCATGCGCCTTTGGTTACCGCGACAGCGTGTTCAAGCGCACCCCGGGGCGTTGGTTGATCCTGCGCGTACGGTTTGCCCTGAGCCATGCATTGCAAGCGCACCTGGATTACGGCCCGGTGCGTCAGCGCCTGGCGGAGCAGGGGGTGCAGCAGCCGACGGCTCAGGCGATCAGCGATGCCATCTGTAGTATTCGCCGGGAAAAACTGCCGGATCCTGCCGAGCTGGGCAATGCTGGGAGTTTCTTCAAGAACCCGGTGGTCGCTGCCGAGCAAGTGCTGCGGATTCGAGCCGAGCATCCGGGGGTGGTGGCCTATCCCCAGGACGATGGGCAGATGAAGCTGGCGGCGGGCTGGTTGATCGAACAAGCCGGCTGGAAGGGTTATCGCCAGGGCGATGCCGGCGTGCATCGGTTGCAGTCGTTGGTGCTGGTCAACCATGGCCAGGCGAGTGGGGCGCAGTTGCATGAATTGGCGCAGCGTATCCAGGCGGACATCCTTGAGCGATTCGGGGTGGCGTTGGAGATGGAGCCTAACCTTTACTGAATGTTGGGGGCTCTGGGGGACTGCCGTAAGGTGTTTGGCGTCTGTGAGATCGAGCGCCGCCCGCGCGGCGCTCGATTTACGCACCACCTCAGCCTCCAAGACAAGCACCTAGTGGCGCTCATCAGCGACCCAAAAAAAGCCCCGCCAGTTCGCACTGGCGGGGCTTTTTCATTCAGCCGTGGCTATCAACCGTGATGAGGCTTGTGCTCATCGGCGGTTTCCAGCGCTGCCTGTTCGGCAGGCACAGCAGCGGCGGCAGCCTCGGCGGCTTTGGCGGCTGCCTCGGCTTCACGCTTGCGGCGGCGCACTTCACGTGGATCGTTCGGGGCGCGACCGTTAGGCAGCATCACGGTCGCGGCCTCGACCACTGCCGGTGCTTCGACCGGGGCGGGCTCGGCGGTGACAGGAGCGGCTTGTTCGACCACCGGGGCGGCTTCGGTAGCTGCTTCTGGCTGGGCCTCGACGACGGCGACTGGCTGTTCGACGACCGGAGCCGCCTCAACGACGACTGGCGTCTGCTCGGCTTCAACGGGTTCCACAGCAGGTGCCTGCTCCGCGGTCTCTACCGGCGTTTCGGCGACCACTACCGGCAGGGCGGCAGGCGCTTGTTCGACGACTGGCTCTGGCGTGACCTCGACCACAGGTTCGCTACCGGCTTCGACCACGGCGACCGGCTCGCTGACCGGCTGCTCGACCACTGGCGCGATAGCCACTTCCTCGACCTCGGCAGCGGTTTCGGCAACCCCTTCAGCCTGCTCGACCGGCGGGGTGGCTTCGCTGTTGTCGGTGACCGCGGTGTCGGCAGTAGCGCGCTCGGCCTGCTGGTTGGCCTCGGCTTCGGCTTCGGCGCTGATGTTACTGGAGGCGACGGCTGCAGTGACGGCCACCCCGGCGGCCAGTTGAGCGCCAAGCTCGCTGGCCTGGTGCTGTTGTGGCTGCTCTTCGCTGCCTTCTTCCTCGCCACCCTCGATCAGCTCGCCATTGGCATTACGCTGGCGCTCACGACGATTGCTGCGACGACGCTGGCCACGGGAGCGGCGACGTGGACGCTCGCCATCGGTGCCTTCCTGTTCGTCCTGCTGCAGTGCCTCTTCGTTCGGCAGCTGCTCCTCGGCCTGCTCTGCAGCCTGCTCGGCTGCACGTGGCTGGCGCTCTTCGCGAGGCGCTCGCGGCGCGCGTTCTTCACGTGGGGCACGCTCTTCACGCGGTGCGCGCTCTTCACGTGGAGCACGCTCTTCACGCGGTGCGCGCTCTTCACGTGGAGCACGTTCTTCGCGTGGAGCACGCTCTTCACGCGGTGCGCGTTCTTCGCGTGGAGCACGCTCTTCGCGCGGTGCGCGTTCTTCACGAGGTGCACGCTCTTCGCGGGCGGCTGGTGCAGCGTCCAGTGGCTCGCGCAGTTCGCGTACGCGCTCCTCACGGTTGCCACGGCGGTCTTCGCGTGGCTGGCGTGGGGCGCGCTCTTCACGAGGCGCTCGCTCTTCACGAGGCTGGCGCTCTTCACGAGGTGCACGGTCTTCGCGAGGCTGACGCTCTTCGCGTGGTGCGCGTTCGGCGCGCTCTTCCCGCGGCTTGCGCTCGTCATCGCGACGGCCATTGCGATTGCGGCTCTGCTGGCGACCGTTGCGACGCTCCTCGTTACGCTGCGGGCGCTCGGTGGCAGGCTTCTCGGTAGTCACGGCCGGGGCGGCAACTGCGGGTTCGTCCTTGCCGGCGAACAGGCTCACCAGCGACTTCACCAGACCCTTGAACAGGCTCGGCTCAGGCGCGCTGGGGGCGGGGGTCGCGGCGGGCTGCTGCGGCTCCTCGGCGGCAGCCGGAACCGGGGCGTTGGCGCGCGCCGGGGCAGTCTTGACCGCCGCTTCCTGGCGCACCAGGGTGCGGGTGGCGGTCGGCTGCGGTGCTTCTTCGGCTTCGGCGGCGGCGATTTCGTAGCTGGACTGGTTGTTCAGCACTTCCGGGTTGTCGTCGCGCAGGCGCTGGACTTCGAAGTGCGGGGTTTCCAGGTGGTCGTTCGGCAGAATGATGATGCGTGCACGGGTGCGCAGTTCGATCTTGGTGATCGAGTTGCGCTTCTCGTTGAGCAGGAAGGCCGCCACCGGAATCGGTACCTGGGCGCGCACTTCGGCGGTGCGGTCCTTGAGGGCCTCTTCCTCGATCAGGCGCAGGATCGCCAGCGACAGCGACTCGACGTCACGGATGATGCCGGTGCCCGAGCAGCGTGGGCAGACGATGCCGCTGCTTTCGCCGAGCGATGGGCGCAGTCGCTGACGCGACATTTCCAGCAAACCGAAACGCGAGATGCGGCCTACCTGGACACGGGCGCGGTCGGCTTCGAGGCATTCGCGCACACGCTCTTCGACGGCGCGCTGGTTCTTCGCCGGGGTCATGTCGATGAAGTCGATGACGATCAGGCCGCCGATGTCACGCAGGCGCAACTGGCGGGCGATTTCCTCGGCCGCTTCCAGGTTGGTCTGCAGGGCGGTTTCCTCGATGTCGCTACCCTTGGTGGCGCGCGCCGAGTTGATGTCGATGGATACCAAAGCCTCGGTCGGGTCGATCACGATCGAGCCACCGGACGGCAGGTCGACCACGCGCTGGAAGGCGGTTTCGATCTGGCTTTCGATCTGGAAGCGGTTGAACAGCGGGACGCTGTCTTCGTACAGCTTGACCTTGCTGGCGTACTGCGGCATCACCTGGCGGATGAAGGTCAGGGCTTCTTCCTGTGCGTCGATGCTGTCGATCAGCACTTCGCCGATGTCCTGACGCAGGTAGTCGCGGATGGCGCGGATGATGACGTTGCTTTCCTGGTAGATCAGGAACGGCGCGGCGCGGTCTTCGGAGGCTTCCTTGATGGCGCTCCACAGTTGCAGCAGGTAATCGAGATCCCACTGCATTTCTTCGCTGCTGCGGCCAAGGCCGGCAGTGCGCACGATCAGGCCCATGTCGCCGGGAACGGTCAGGCCGTTGAGCGCTTCACGCAGTTCGTTGCGCTCCTCGCCCTCGATGCGGCGGGAGATGCCGCCGGCGCGCGGGTTGTTCGGCATCAGTACCAGATAGCGACCGGCCAGGCTGATGAAGGTGGTCAGGGCGGCGCCTTTGTTGCCGCGCTCTTCCTTCTCGACCTGGACGATGACTTCCTGACCTTCGCTGAGCACGTCCTTGATGTTGACGCGGCCTTCCGGGGTCTTCTTGAAGTATTCGCGGGAGATTTCTTTCAGCGGCAGGAAGCCGTGACGCTCGGAACCGAAGTCGACGAAGGCGGCTTCGAGGCTGGGTTCGATGCGGGTGATCTTGCCTTTGTAGATGTTGGCCTTTTTCTGCTCACGGGCGCCGGACTCGATGTCCAGGTCGTACAGACGTTGGCCGTCCACCAGGGCTACACGCAACTCTTCGGGTTGAGTTGCGTTAATCAGCATTCTTTTCATGTTGTACCGTCGGTTTCCGGGCTGCCGGAAACGGCGTTCGGCACACACGACTTCTCAATGGTCGGTGCCAAGGTGCGCAAAGGATGGCCGGGCCACCCCCGTGTCTGGCGACGTTCGGCACCAGCCGGTTGCCCAGCCTGCCGTTGTCGCGACGACGCGTCCTGTTTGCTGCGGTGCCAACGAGGCCTTGTGCCAACTGATGCGATATCCGATCGATATCCGAATCAACTTGCCGGCCCCGTGCACTCAGTCAGGAGGAGGAATCAACCGTCAGCCGTGGACGCCCGGAGGCATCTTTTCAGGACCTTATCCGCTCGCCGGCAATGTCTTTGGGCCGGTGGCCGGACGCGGTGCTACACGGTCCGAGGGCTGTGCATCTCCACCCTGCACGTATCCCTGATAATTCGGGTGCTGCCGCGCGCTGAATCCGCAACGGGTTGCATTTTTCGCCAGCGCGCTACCGCGCTGACGCCATTCATGTCCAAGGCAGGTATTTCCGAAGCATTCGCCCGGGGTTGCGTGGAAGCATCGAGGCGGGGCAGAGGTGCGGCGAAAAGAAGCGGGTAAGCAGGTGAAACACCGCACTTGTCGTTTTTTTTCGGTCTTCTCTACACGGCGCTGGTGGCGATTCCAGGCAATTCGGTAAACTGGCGAAAACCCCGTAGGACGGCCTCGCGTCCTGGAGAATTGCGTTGGTCAGGGGCCGGCCGAGGGCCTGGTTCCGCTGGCCTGCCGCTTTTGGCGGCGTTCGCGACTATAGCAGTAATGATTAAGTGCTTCAATTCCATAAAAAATTGTTATGATCCCGCCATGACGACCAATACCCCTCCGACTTCCGGCGTTCAGCTGATCGAAGTCGCGCCGGAGCTTGCCGGCCAACGCATCGACAATTTCCTCATCACGGCCCTCAAGGGTGTGCCCAAGACCCTGGTCTATCGCATCCTGCGCAAGGGCGAAGTCAGGGTCAACAAGGGCCGCATCAAACCCGAGTACAAACTGCAGGCAGGCGACATCGTGCGGGTGCCGCCCGTCCGTCTGCCCGAGCGCGACGAGCCGGCGCCGGTGGCCCAGGGGCTGCTGCAGCGCCTGGAGGCGGCTATCGTCTACGAAGACAAGGCGCTGATCGTGATGAACAAGCCCGCCGGCATCGCCGTGCATGGCGGCAGCGGCCTGAGCTTCGGCGTGATCGAGGCGCTGCGCCAGTTGCGTCCCGATGCCAAGGAGCTCGAGCTGGTGCACCGGCTCGATCGCGATACGTCCGGTCTGCTGATGATCGCCAAGAAGCGCAGCATGCTGCGCCACCTGCACGCCGCGTTGCGTGGCGATGGCGTCGACAAGCGCTACATGGCCCTGGTGCGTGGCCATTGGCCAACCTCGAAGAAGCAGGTCAACGCACCTCTGCTCAAGAGCAACTTGCGCTCCGGTGAGCGCATGGTCGAAGTCAACGACGAAGGCAAGGAGGCGTTGACGATGTTTCGCGTGCTGCGCCGCTTCGGCGAGTTCGCCACCATCGTCGAGGCGCGGCCTATCACGGGCCGTACCCATCAGATTCGCGTGCACACCCTGCATGCCGGGCACATGATCGCCGGTGACAGCAAGTACGGCGACGAAGATTTCAGTCGCGAGATCCGCGAACTGGGCGGCAAGCGCCTGTTCCTGCATGCCTATGCGCTGACCGTGCCGCTGCCCGATGGCGGCGAGCTCAAGCTCGAGGCTCCGGTGGACGAGGTCTGGGCCAAGACCGTGGAGCGTTTGAGTGCGACCTGATTACCAGCTGCTGATCTTCGATTGGGACGGGACCCTGGCCGACTCCATCGGTCGCATCGTCGAGGCGATGAACCTTGCCGCCGAGCGTGCCGGCGAGGCACCGAGTCGGGACGATGCTATCAAGGGCATCATCGGTCTGGCCTTGGGCGAGGCCATTTCGGTCTTGTACCCGCATCTGGATGCGCATCAGGTTGCGGTGTTTCGCCAGCACTACGCTGATGTGTACATGGCCCTCGATCAGGAGCCCTCGCCACTGTTCGAAGGCGTGGCCGAGTCGCTGGAGGCCTTTCGTGTCGAGGGTTACCGCATGGCGGTTGCCACCGGTAAGGCGCGTCGCGGCCTGGATCGGGTGCTCAAGGCGCACGGTTGGGAGCGCTACTTCGATATTACCCGCGCAGCAGATGAAACCCGTGGTAAGCCGCACCCGTTGATGCTCGAGGAGATACTCCAGCACTGCCGGGTCGAACCTGGGCGGGCCCTGATGGTCGGAGATTCAGCATTCGACCTGCAGATGGCCAGCAATGCCGGCATGCATTCGGTCGCCGTCGGCTATGGTGCCATGTCGCTGCAGGCCCTGGCCGAGTTCGGTCCGCAGGTCTGCATCGAGCGCTTTTCCCAGCTACGCGAGTGGTTGGCCGGTTCCGCGCAATTCCCAATCCAAGGTAGGTGAGCATGACAGACGAGTGGAAAGCACCTGAGCCCGAGCCGGCAGAGCGCGAGGAGCGCAAAAGCTGGAAGCTGCTCGAAAAGACCCTTCTGGCGGGTATTCAAGAGCAGCGTCGCGCGCGGCGTTGGGGGATCTTCTTCAAACTGCTGACCTTCGTCTACCTGTTCGGCATCCTGGCGCTGTTCCTGCCGCTGACCGATATGGACAAGGCCGCATCGCGCAGCGCCAGCCACACGGCGCTGGTGGAGGTGCGAGGGGTGATTGCCGACCAGGAGGCGGCCAGCGCCGACAACATCATCAAGGGCCTGCGCGAAGCCTTCAAGGATCCCAAGACCAAGGCCGTGGTGCTGCGCATCAACAGTCCGGGCGGCAGCCCGGTGCAGGCCGGTTATGTGTATGACGAGATCCGCCGCCTGCGCGGCGAGCATCCGCAGATCAAGCTCTATGCGGTGATCACCGACCTGGGCGCGTCAGGTGCCTATTACATCGCCAGTGCGGCTGACGAGATCTATGCCGACAAGGCCAGTCTGGTCGGCTCGATCGGCGTCACGGCGGCTGGCTACGGGTTCGTCGGTGCCATGGAGAAGCTGGGTGTCGAGCGGCGGGCGTACACATCGGGTGAGCACAAGGCGTTTCTTGATCCGTTCTCCCCGGAGAAACCCGAGGAAACCAAGTTCTGGCAAGGTGTGCTGGATACCACTCATCAGCAGTTCATCGCCATGGTCAAGCAAGGGCGTGGCGAGCGCCTGAAGGACAAAGAGCATCCGGAGCTGTTCAGTGGCCTGATCTGGTCGGGTGAGCAGGCCCAGGCGCTGGGGCTGGTGGATGGCTTGGGGAGTGCCAGTTACGTGGCGCGCGATATCGTCGGTGAGAAGGAGTTGGTGGACTTTACCGTCCAGGAGTCGCCGTTCGATCGATTCTCCAAGCGTATCGGGGCCAGTGTCGCAGAGCATCTGGCCATGTGGATGGGCTTCCAGGGGCCGCAGTTGCGGTGATTCTCGGGGGCGTTTGAGGGCGGTGGTGGCTCTGAGATCGAGCGCCGCCCTCTGTCTCCCGACGTGCTACGGGATCACCACCCCCTCCTGGGTCAGCATATCCACCAGCCGAATCAGTGGCAGCCCGATCAAACTGGTCGCATCCGGCCCGTGGGTGCTTTGAAATAAACTCACTCCCAACCCTTCCGCCTTGAAACTCCCCGCGCAATCGAGTGGCTGCTCCGCCGTCACGTAGCGCTCCACGCGCTCGCGGTCCAGTTCGCGCATGTTCACGGTGAACGGCACGCAGTCCACCTGGCAGCGCCCGGTGCTGCTGTTGAGCAATGCCAGCCCGGTCAGGAACGTGACCTGCTGTCCGCTGGCTTCGAGCAATTGCTCGCAGGCGCGCTCGAAGGTGTGTGGCTTGCCCAGCACTTGTTCGCCCAGCACCGCGACCTGGTCCGAGCCTATGATCAGGTGCCCTGGATAGTCCGCCGCCAACGCCTCGGCCTTGGCCTTGGCGAGTCGTCGCACCAAGTCGGCAGCTGGTTCCTCATCCAGGCGTCTTTCGTCTATATCGGGGCTTGCCCAGATGAAGGGCAGGCGCAGGCGGGTCAGCAGTTCGCGGCGGTAGGCAGAGCTCGAAGCCAGTAACAGGGGAAGCATGATAGACTCCTGGTCGGATGAGCCCGATTCTAACATGCGCGATGCCGCCGAATTTCCTTTGACAGGGACGGGGGGCATCCCTAGAATGCTGCGCCTATGTTGAATGACCCGATTCCACCTCACGTTGACCCGCGCAAATTAGCTGATCGTGGCGTAACCATCACTGGTTCGCTGCAACTCGCTGATTTGGAAAGACTCTGCGACCCGCTTTCCGACGATGTCGGTACGGTGCAGGCGAAGTTCGATTTTGAACGAGACGAACAGCACGTCGTGGTTATCCACAGCGAACTGGACGTCGAGGTCAAGATGGTTTGCCAGCGTTGTCTTGAGCTGGTCACCCTGCCGATCCACAGCGAATGCACATACGCCGTGGTGAAAGAGGGTGCGAATACCCAGTCGTTGCCGAAAGGCTATGACGTGCTGGAACTGGGCGAAGATCCTTTGGATCTGCAGGCATTGGTCGAGGAGGAGCTGTTGCTCGCCTTGCCTATCGTGCCTGCTCATCATCCGGAAGAATGCCAGCAGCCGGCGGGCGCAGACGAGCCCGAATCGAGCAAGGACGAGGTATCGCGGTCCAACCCGTTCAGTGTTTTGGCGCAGTTAAAGCGTGACCCAAACGTTTAGGAGTTAATCAATTATGGCTGTTCAGCAGAACAAAAAATCCCGCTCTGCCCGTGACATGCGCCGTTCCCACGACGCCCTGTCGGAAAACGCGCTGTCGGTAGAAAAAACCACCGGTGAAGTCCACCTGCGCCACCACGTTTCGCCAGAAGGCGTATACCGTGGTCGCAAAGTGATCGACAAGGGCGCTGACGAGTAATCCTTGTCCGCTCAGATCATCGCGATCGACGCAATGGGCGGGGACTTCGGTCCCCGCAGCATTGTCCAGGCTAGCATTGCCTGCCTTTCGGCTACACCCTCGTTGCACCTGACCCTCGTCGGTCAACCCTCCCTCCTTGAAGAGCTTGTCGGTGGCCTTGCGGCTGCGGATCGCGCGCGCCTGCAGATCGTGCCGGCCAACGAGGTGATCGGCATGGACGAGCGGCCTTCTCAGGCGTTGCGCGGCAAACCGGATTCGTCGATGCGCATCGCCCTGGAACTGGTGCGTGACGGCAAGGCCCAGGCCTGCGTCAGTGCCGGCAATACCGGGGCGCTGATGGCGCTTTCGCGGTTCGTCCTCAAGACCCTGCCGGGTATCGATCGTCCGGCCATGGTCGCCGCTATCCCGACCCAGACGGGGTGCTGCCAGTTGCTGGACTTGGGCGCCAATGTCGATTGCAGCGCCGAGAACCTCTATCAGTTCGCCGTCATGGGGTCGGTGGCCGCCCAAGCCTTGGGTATCCACCGGCCACGGGTGGCGCTGCTCAACATCGGTACCGAGGACATCAAGGGCAACCAGCAGGTCAAGCTGGCCGCCAGCTTGTTGCAGGGCGCGCGTGGGTTGAACTACGTCGGTTTCGTCGAGGGAGATGGGTTGTACCGTGGCGAAGCGGACGTGGTGGTGTGCGACGGTTTCGTCGGCAACATCCTGCTCAAGTCCAGCGAAGGGTTGGCGACCATGATCGGGGCGCGGATCGAGCAGCTGTTCAAAGGTGGCGCTCTGTCACGTCTGGCTGGGGTGGTGGCGATGCCGTTGCTCAAACGCTTGCAGGCCGATCTGGCGCCGGCGCGGCATAATGGCGCGAGCTTCCTCGGGCTGCAGGGTATCGTGATCAAGAGTCATGGCTCTGCGGGCGTGCAGGGATTCCAGAGTGCGATCCATCGGGCGCTGATCGAGATCCAGGAAAACCTGCCGCAGCGCCTGCACGGGCGGCTCGAGGATTTGTTGCCTTAGTGTTTGTATCTGTCGCATCTGCGCGTACAAAGGCCTTAGGCATATCGGTCGCGAGATGCTTAAATGTGACCGCTTGGTCCGCGTCTCCATCCAAGCTAACAGATTCCGCGCCTGGCCCTAGGCCTGGCGCACTCTATTCGACGACAAGATCATAAGGGCTTGTTCAATGTCTGCATCCCTCGCATTCGTCTTCCCCGGTCAAGGTTCCCAGTCGCTGGGCATGCTCGCCGAACTCGGTGCTGAAAAGCCGGTGATCATCGAGACCTTCAAGGAAGCTTCCGAGGCTCTGGGCTACGACCTGTGGCAATTGGTCCAGCAGGGTCCGGAGGAACAACTCAACCAAACCGACAAGACTCAGCCGGCAATCCTCACTGCGTCCATCGCACTGTGGCGTCTGTGGCTGGAGGAGGGCGGCGCTCGTCCGGCCTTCGTGTCCGGCCACAGCCTGGGTGAATACAGCGCTCTCGTCGCTGCCGGCAGCATCAGTCTGAAAGACGCGGTGCGCCTGGTGGAGCGCCGTGGTCAACTGATGCAGGAAGCGGTACCGGCCGGTCATGGTGCCATGGCCGCGATTCTGGGTCTGGACGACGCCGTGGTGGTGGACATCTGTGCCGAAGCGGCTGAAGACGAAGTGGTCAGTGCGGTGAACTTCAACTCGCCAGGCCAGGTGGTCATCGCCGGTAACAAGGCTGCGGTCGATCGCGCCATCGAACTGTGCAAGGCCAAGGGTGCCAAGCGTGCCTTGCCCCTGGCAGTCAGCGTGCCGTCGCACTGCGCACTGATGAAGCCGGCTGCCGAGCGCTTCGCCGAGGCGGTCAATGCCATCGAGTGGAAGGCGCCGCAGATCCCGGTGGTGCAGAACGTTACCGCCGCCATCGCCGCAGACCTCGACGCGCTCAAGCATGACCTGCTGGCGCAGCTGTACCAGCCGGTACGTTGGGTGGAATGCGTGCAAACCTTGGCCGCCAATGGCGCGGTCAACCTGGTCGAGTGCGGTCCAGGCAAGGTCCTGGCGGGCCTCAACAAGCGTTGCGCCGACGGTGTGACCACCTACAACCTCAATACCCCCGACGCCGTCGCCGCCACCCGTGCGGCGCTGGCCTGAATTTGGAGAAGCTTGCATGAGCCTGCAAGGTAAAGTAGCACTGGTCACCGGCGCCAGCCGTGGCATCGGCCAGGCCATCGCCCTCGAGTTGGGCCGTCAGGGCGCGATCGTGATCGGTACCGCCACGTCCGCTTCGGGCGCCGAGCGTATTGCCGCCACCCTCAAGGAGCACGGCATCCAGGGCACCGGCATGGAACTCAACGTGACCAGCGACGAGTCCGTCAGCGCTGTGCTCGCGGCCATCGGCGAGCAGTTCGGCGCTCCAGCGATCCTGGTCAACAATGCCGGTATCACCCGTGACAACCTCATGCTGCGGATGAAAGACGACGAGTGGTTCGATGTCGTCGACACCAACCTGAACAGCCTTTACCGTCTGTCCAAGGGCGTGTTGCGTGGCATGACCAAGGCGCGTTGGGGTCGTATCATCAGCATCGGTTCGGTCGTCGGTGCCATGGGCAACGTCGGCCAGGTCAACTACGCTGCCGCCAAGGCAGGCCTGGAAGGCTTCAGTCGCGCCCTGGCGCGTGAGGTAGGCTCGCGCAACATCACCGTCAACTCGGTAACCCCGGGCTTCATCGATACCGACATGACCCGTGAGCTGCCAGAAGCGCAGCGCGAGGCCCTGCAGACCCAGATTCCGCTGGGCCGCCTGGGTCAGGCCGAGGAAATCGCCAAGGTGGTCTCCTTCCTGGCATCCGACGGCGCAGCCTACGTCACCGGCGCTACAGTACCGGTGAACGGCGGTATGTACATGTAACAACGCAAGTCAATGTGACGGATTGGGTAAAAAAAGAGTCATACTCCGAGCCTAAAATCCGTTATAAAGCTGCAACCAGATTCCAGGCAGAGGGTCGGGTGGTCCGTTGGAAGGTGCGTTCTGCTTGAAAAGCGAATGTCTTTCTATAAAATTGGTCACCGGCCAGCTGCCTGACATATGTCCATTAGGAGTGAAAACTAGGTATGAGCACCATCGAAGAACGCGTCAAGAAAATCGTCGCCGAGCAACTGGGCGTCAAGGAAGAAGAAGTGACTGCTGAGAAGTCCTTCGTCGATGACCTGGGTGCCGATTCGCTTGACACCGTTGAGCTGGTGATGGCTCTGGAAGAGGAATTCGAGACCGAAATTCCTGACGAAGAAGCCGAGAAGATCACTACCGTTCAAGCTGCCATCGACTACGTCAAAAGCCACCAGGCCTAAGACGCTGTAGTCGACGCTTCTTGTCGAGAAGAACCGCACTGCCTTTGCCGGCGTGCGGTTTTTTCTTTGCCAGCCCCACGTTTCGGTGCACAGGTTATGCGGGCACCGAGAGCCTGTTGCCATTTCATTCCTTTGCCTTGAATGCAATGGCAAGAGACTCTGTTACTAGAAAAGGAGAGTACTGTGTCGCGTAGACGCGTCGTGGTCACCGGTATGGGTATGCTGTCGCCACTGGGTACGGATGTACCGAGCACTTGGCAGGGCATTCTGGCTGGCCGCAGTGGCATCGGTCCGATCGAACACACGGACCTGAGCGCCTACTCCACCCGTTTTGGCGGCTCGGTGAAAGGTTTTGAGGTCGAGCAATACCTGTCGGCCAAAGAGGCCCGCAAGCTTGACCTGTTCATCCAGTACGGTCTGGCGGCCGGTTTCCAGGCAGTGCGTAATGCCGGCCTGGAGGTTACCGACGCCAACCGTGAGCGCATCGGCGTGGCCATGGGTTCGGGCATCGGCGGTCTGACCAATATCGAGGAAACCAGCCGGACCTTGCATGACCAAGGCCCGCGGCGTATTTCGCCGTTCTTCGTGCCGGGTTCGATCATCAACATGATCTCCGGTTTCCTGTCGATCCACCTGGGCCTGCAGGGGCCGAACTACGCCATCGCCACCGCTTGTACCACTGGCACTCATTGTATCGGCATGGCAGCCCGCAATATCGCCTATGGCGAAGCCGACGTGATGATCGCTGGCGGTGCCGAGATGGCCGCCTGCGGCCTGGGCATGGGCGGTTTCGGCGCCTCGCGCGCATTGTCCACCCGCAACGACGAGCCGACCCGTGCCAGTCGTCCGTGGGACAAGGGCCGTGACGGCTTCGTGCTGTCCGACGGTGCCGGCGCATTGGTGCTCGAAGAACTGGAGCACGCAAAGGCGCGTGGCGCGACCATCTATGCCGAGCTGGTTGGCTTCGGCATGAGCGGCGACGCCTACCACATGACCTCGCCACCCGACAGCGGCGAAGGCGCAGCCCGTTGCATGGTCAATGCCCTGCGCGATGCCGGCATCCAGCCCGAGCAGGTCAGCTACATCAATGCCCACGGTACCTCCACCCCAGCGGGTGACGTCGCCGAAGTGGCGGCGATCAAGCGCGTGTTCGGCGAGCATGCCTATAAGTTGGCGGTCAGCTCGACCAAGTCGATGACCGGCCACCTGCTCGGTGCCGCGGGTGCCGTCGAGGCGATCTTCAGTGTGCTGGCGATCAACAGCCAGATGGCGCCGCCAACCATCAACCTGGACGAGCCGGACGAAGGCTGTGACCTGGACTTCGTACCGCACCAAGCGCGCAGCATGCCGATCGACGTGGTGCTGTCGAACTCGTTCGGCTTTGGTGGCACCAACGGTTCTCTGGTGTTCCGCCGGTTCGCCGGTTGATGCACAGCTGGATCGATGGTCAGCCCGCGACTGCAGTCAACCTGCAGAACCGCGGCCTGGCCTACGGCGATGGGTTGTTCGAGACCATCGCCGTGCGCGGTGGTCAGCCCAGTCTCTTGGATGGCCACCTGGCACGCCTGGCGCTGGGTTGCCAGCGCCTGGGCATCGATGCCGATCTGGCGTTGGTCCGCGATGAAGTGCAGCGCTACGCCAGTCTGCTCGGTGAAGGTGTCGCCAAGCTGATGCTCACCCGCGGCGACGGTCAGCGCGGCTATGCCCCGGTGGTGGGCGCGGCGCCGCGGCGGATTCTTCAGGGCAGCCCACTGCCTGCCTATCCCGAAGCTAGTGCCGTGCAGGGCATCTGCCTCTTCGCCTGCCAAACCCGCCTTGCGGAACAACCGTTGTTGGCTGGCCTCAAACATCTCAATCGCCTGGAGCAGGTGCTGGCCCGTGCCGAATGGCAGGACAGCGAGCATGCCGAGGGTCTGATGCGCGATGTGCAGGGCAGGGTGATCGAGGGCGTGTTCAGCAACCTGTTTCTGGTGCACCAGGGCGTCTTGCAGACCGCTGACCTTGGCCGCTGCGGCGTCGCCGGCGTGATGCGCGGCGTATTGCTCGAGCAGGCCGTGGCGCTGGGCATGCCGGTGCGGATCGGCGACCTGTCGCTGGCCGACCTTGCGCAGGCTGACGAAGTGTTCGTGTGCAACAGCGTGTACGGTGTGTGGCCGGTGCGCAGCATCCCTGCATTGAGCCTAAACTGGTCGCCAGGCCCTGTGACCCGTAAACTTCAGGCCGTTGCCCGTACGTTACTGGATACCTGATTTGTGAGACGTAAATTCCTGCTGCTGCTGGAAATGTGCCTGATCCTCGCTGGACTGGCATTGGGCTGGTCGGCCTGGAAGGTCACCTCCGTGGTGGAGCAGCCTCTGCACGTGACGCAAGAGCGCTTGCTCGACGTGCCCAACGGCACCAACCCCAACCGCATGTTCTATCGCATGCAGAGCGAAGGCCTGCTTGACGATGCGCTGTGGCTGCGCCTGTACTGGCGCTTCAACATGGCCGGCACACCGCTGCCTACCGGCGAATATCGCATCACCCCTGGCATGACCGTCGAGGACCTGCTGGATGCCTGGCGCCGGGGCGATGTGGTGCAGTACAACCTGACTCTGGTAGAGGGCTGGACCTTCCGCCAGGTGCGCGCGGCTGTGGCCAAGCATGAAAAGATCAAGCACACCCTCGACGGCCTGACCGATGCCGAGGTGATGGACAAGCTCGGTCATTCCGGCGTGTTCCCCGAAGGACGGTTCTTCCCTGATACCTATCGCTTCGTGCGTGGCATGAGCGATGTCGAACTGCTGCAGCAGGCCTATATGCGCTTGGACGAAGTGTTGGCCAAGGAGTGGGCCGAGCGAAGCACCGACCTGCCTTACCGCGACCCGTACCAGGCGCTGATCATGGCGTCGTTGGTGGAGAAGGAGACCGGGATTCCCCAGGAACGCGGGCAGATCGCTGGCGTATTCGTGCGGCGCTTGCGCCTGGGCATGATGCTGCAGACCGACCCGACGGTGATCTATGGCATGGGCGAGCGCTATAACGGTCGCATCACCCGTGCCGACCTGCGTCAGCCGACCCCCTATAACACCTATACCATGACCGGCCTGCCACCGACGCCGATCGCCATGGTCGGCCGCGAGGCGATTCATGCGGCGCTCAATCCTGCCGACGGCACCAGCCTGTATTTCGTCGCCCGCGGTGATGGTAGCCACGTGTTCTCCGACGACCTGGACGATCACAACTCCGCGGTGCGCGAGTTCCAGCTCAAGCGTCGTGCCGACTATCGTTCGAGCCCGGCGCCCAGGACAGCTCCCGCTGAACCGTCAGCAACGGACGAGACGCCCGGAGAAAATGAATCGCCAGCGACCAACGAGCAGCCTGCACCTGCCGAGCCCAGTGTGCCGGCACCGGCCGCCGAGTCTGCGCCGGCCGATGTGCCAGCACCTGACGAACAACATTAAGGACTGCTAGTGAGCGGCTTGTTTATTACCTTGGAAGGCCCCGAAGGCGCGGGCAAGAGCACCAATCGCGACTATCTCGCCGCGCGCCTGCGTGAGCACGGTCTGGACCTGGTACTGACCCGCGAGCCGGGTGGTACGCCGCTGGCCGAGCAGGTCCGTGAACTGTTGTTGGCGCCGAGGGATGAGCCCATGGCTGCCGACACCGAACTGCTGTTGGTGTTCGCCGCCCGCGCCCAGCACCTGGCCGAGGTCATTCGCCCGGCGCTGGCTCGCGGCGCAGTGGTGCTGTGCGATCGTTTCACCGATGCCACCTACGCCTATCAGGGCGGCGGCCGTGGCCTGTCCCTCGAGCGTATCGCCACCCTGGAGCAATTCGTGCAGGGCGACCTGCGCCCTGACCTGACCCTGGTCTTCGACCTGCCGGTGGAAGTCGGCTTGGCCCGGGCGGCCGCCCGTGGCCGCCTCGATCGTTTCGAGCAGGAAGGCCAGGCCTTCTTCGAAGCTGTGCGCCAGGCCTACCTGCAGCGCGCCCAGGGCGACTCCCAGCGCTACTGTCTACTCGACGCCGCGCAGCCTTTGCAGGCCGTGCAGCGTTCGATCGATGCCCTGGTGCCGACCATCGTGGACCGCTGCCGTGGCTGATAGCTACCCCTGGCAACAAGCGCTCTGGCAGCAATTGGCCGGGCGTGCCCGGCATGCCCATGCCTACCTGCTGCACGGGCCGCAGGGCATCGGCAAGCGTGCCCTGGCCGACCGCCTGATGGCCCGCCTGCTGTGCCAGCAGCCCGGCGCTCTCGATGCCTGTGGTCAGTGTAAGTCCTGCTTGCTGCTCAGGGCTGGTAGCCACCCCGACAACTTCGTCCTGGAGCCGGAAGAGGCGGACAAACCGATCAAGGTCGATCAGGTCCGCGAGTTGGTGTCGTTCGTGGTGCAGACCGCGCAGCTGGGGGGACGCAAGGTAGTGCTGATCGAGCCGGTCGAGGCCATGAACGTCAATGCCTCCAACGCATTGCTCAAAAGCCTTGAGGAGCCCTCCGGCGATACCGTGCTGCTGCTGGTCAGCCACCAGCCCAGTCGCCTGTTGCCGACCATCAAGAGTCGTTGCCAGCAGGTCACCTGTCCGCAGCCGAGCCTGGCGCAAAGCCAGGCCTGGCTTGACCAGGCCCTACCCGACAGCGATGAAGCCCAGCGCGCCGAGCTGCTGACCCTGGCGGCCGGTTCGCCATTGATGGCCGTGGACCTGCAGGCCAAGGGCGTGCTTGAACAACGCGCACAGGTCACTGACGGGGTCAAGAAGCTGCTCAAGGGCCAGCAGACGCCCAGCCAGTTGGCCGAAGCCTGGAACAGCGTACCGTTGTTGCTGGTCTTCGACTGGTTCTGCGATTGGTCGCACCTGATACTGCGCTACCAATTGACCGAGGACGAGGAGGGGCTAGGCTTGGCCGATATGCGCAAGGTAGTCCAGTACCTGGCGCAAAAGAGTCGCCAGGCGAAAGTGCTCGAGGTCCAGGCGTGGATCCTCGAACAGCGTCAAAAGGTACTGGGCAAGGCCAATCTCAACCGCGTGCTGTTGCTCGAAGCCTTGCTCGCCCATTGGGTGCAGTTACCGGGCACCCGCTGATTTCCATTTGCCGATATGTGCCGTTAAATCATGCTTGTAGATTCCCATTGTCACCTCGACCGACTTGACCTGAGCGCCCACCAGGGTTCCCTCGACACAGCCTTGCAGGCTGCCCGGGAGCGTGGGGTGGGACACTTTCTGTGCATCGGCGTCAGCGCCGAGAATGCCGGCGCCGTGAAAGCGCTCAGCGAGCGCTATGCCGATGTCGACTGCTCGGTGGGCGTGCACCCGCTGGACTTGGCGCCTGGCGAGACGCCGGCACTGGAATGGCTGTTGCGCGAACTTGCCCACCCGCATGTGGTGGCGATCGGCGAGACCGGCCTGGACTACCATTACGAACCTGAGGCCGCCGACCTGCAGCAAGCCTCGTTCCGCTTGCATCTGGAGGCATCGCGGCAGACCGGCAAGCCGGTGATCGTACATACACGCGCGGCCCGCGCCGACACCCTGGCGTTGTTGCGTGAAGCCAGCCTGCCGCAGGCGGGCGTGCTGCACTGCTTCACCGAAGACTGGGACATGGCGCGTGCGGCGCTGGACCTGGGTTACTACATCTCGTTGTCTGGCATCGTCACCTTCCGCAATGCCGATGCGCTGCGCGAGGTCGCCCGACAGGTGCCGGCTGATCGCTTGCTGGTCGAGACCGATTCGCCCTACCTGGCGCCGATTCCTTATCGGGGCAAGCCAAACCTGCCGCAGTACGTGCGTGAAGTGGCGGAGTACGTCGCGTCGTTGCGCGGGGTCAGCTATGCCCAGTTGGCCGAGCAGACGACTGCCAATTTCAAGCGGCTGTTTCCCCTGGCCCGGGGTGCCTGAACTTCCGGGGGAGGGGTGACAGGTGTTCGGCATTAGATCTGACAGCCGCTGCAAAACCCAAGACAAGCCCCCCGATACACAAAAAAAACCCGGGTTCTGGGGGAGGAATCCGGGTTAAGACCATTAGGAGTAAAACAAAGGTACCGCGGTCCCTGGGCACCCTTATTGGCGCGCCACTGGGGGGATGCGCCGCGCCAACACTTGTAGTATTGGCCAGGTTTGGCCCAGTGCCAGTGCCTCTTGGTCGTTTTTTAAACAGATTTGGAATACGCCGGGGATTGGTTCCTCCCTCTGCGCATTGATTGATCCGGCAAAAGCGACCGGAAACACTCATATGTATGGAACATCCGTGCAATTTGCCGCAAGTTAGGCATAATAAACCGCTTCGATCGTCATCCAGTCCTTCCCATGCAGAAAGAACCTCGTAAGGTCCGTGAGTTTCGCCGCCGCGAACAGGAAATCCTCGATACCGCGCTCAAGCTGTTTCTCGAACAAGGTGAAGACAGCGTCACCGTCGAGATGATCGCCGACGCAGTCGGTATCGGCAAAGGCACGATCTACAAGCACTTCAAGTCCAAGGCCGAGATTTACCTGCGCCTGATGCTCGACTACGAGCGCGACTTGAACACGCTGTTGCACTCGGCCGATGTCGATCGCGACAAGGAGGCGCTGTCGCGCGCTTATTTCGAATTCCGCATGCGCGATCCACAACGCTACCGTCTGTTCGACCGCCTCGAGGAAAAGGTGGTCAAGGGCAACCAGGTACCCGAGATGGTCGAGGAGCTGCACAGCATCCGTGCTTCCAACTTCGATCGCCTGACTCAGCTGATCAAGGGCCGGATCAGCGAAGGCAAGCTCGAAGACGTGCCGCCGTACTTCCACTATTGCGCGGCCTGGGCCCTGGTGCACGGCGCTGTGGCGCTGTACCACTCGCCGTTCTGGAGCAATGTGCTCGAGGACCAGGAGGGCTTCTTCCAGTTCCTCATGGATATCGGCGTGCGCATGGGCAACAAGCGCAAGCGCGACCCGGAATCGGCAGCCTGATAGCGAGCCACGACGTCCGGTAGGCAGGATATGAATCGAATGCTTGCAAAAACCTGATCTCTGAGTCAGATTTTGCCGGCTCGATTCATCTTGGCCGGAGTCATTCATGATCGTTGATCGTCAAGGCAGGCGTTTTCGCAACCTGCGCGTCAGCCTGACGGCTGCCTGTAATTACGCCTGTACCTACTGCGTGCCGGACGGCAAGCGTCTGGTGGCCGCCCAGCAAGAGCTGTCAGCCGAGGCCATGGCACGGGGCGTGGGTTATCTGATCGAAGCCGCTGGCATCGAACGGGTACGCATTACCGGTGGCGAGCCATTGATCAGCCCCAGGCTGGACAGCTTTCTCGCGGCGATGGCTGAACTGCCACTGGCCGACCTGACCCTGACCACCAATGGCCAGTTGCTTGCACGCAAGCTGCCGCAGTTGCAGGCCGCCGGGATTCGCCGGCTCAACGTTTCCCTTGATACCCTCGACCCGCTGGCGTTTCGCCGGATTGCCCGCGGCGGCGACTTGGCGACCGTGCTCGACGGCATGCAGCAGGCCAGTGACCGTGGAATGGCGATAAAGGTCAACATGGTGCCGATGCGTGGACAGAACCTCGATCAGGTGCTGCCATTGCTCGAATACTGCCTGACGCACGGCTTTGAGTTGCGCTTCATCGAGCTGATGCGCATGGGGCACCTGGCAGGTGCTGCCCAGGCCTTCGGCCAACAGTTCGTCGGCTTGCACGAGCTGTTGGCACTGATCGGCAACCACTACGACTATCGACGCGTGGAAGCACCATCGGACGCCACTGCGCTGCGCTACCAAGTGTCTGGCGGCGGTCATTTCGGTGTGATCGCCAACGAGAGCGAGCCGTTCTGCCGAAGCTGTTCGCGCTTGCGCCTGTCGTCGACCGGTTGGCTGCATGGCTGTCTGTCTTCGAGCAACCGTCATTTCGTCGGCGACCTGCTGCAGCAGCCACGCCATCTGGCGCTTGCGGCCCTGCAACGGATACTGGTCAAGGCCCTTGCCGACAAGCAGGACCTGGCGTTTGCCGGGGGAGTGACGGTGATGAAGGTGATCGGCGGCTGACTCTGGCGCAAAAGCTGCATCTGGCGGCTATTCGCCGGTTTTTCGTCACCGGCCATTTGGAGGAAAGATGCGTAGCCTGGTCTTGCTGCTGGCGCTGATGGCGTTGGGCGGCTGCATGAGTGTCAGCGATATGGGCGAGACCGCCCGCAGCCAGATGAGCGATGCTGGGCTGCTGGACCACAGCGAAACCCGACGCACATTGTCGATTCGCTTGCAGCCCGATTCGTTCATCTTCATTGGCCAGGGCGTCTTCGTGCCGCCGGGTAAAGGGCCGGTGCCGCGGCAGAACGCGGTGGCGGAGGAGGCCTTCAAGAGCTTCGTCGAATACTTCCCACTGGTGCGCCGCGCTCAGGGGCCGCTGGGCCTGGAGCAGGCTATCGCCGAAGCTCGCTCGGTAGGGGCCGATTATGTGTTGTACACCCGCTTTGCCCGCACCGATGACCGCATAGGCAATGGCGACGAGTGGTATGACGAACAGGCGGTCGATCGCCTGGGTTGGGATTCGGGCGTGGTGCAGATGATGCTCATCGAGACCAACACCCGCTATCTGATCGACACCGCGCGTATCAAGAGTCGTGGCGGTTTGTTGACGTTTCACGACAAGAGTCCCGAGGATTTGCTTGCCAGGCCGATGCGCGAGTACGCTCGTAGCCTTCTGGGCATGAGCGAATGAGGGCAGGGTGATGACGGATTCCGGTAAGGCCAACGATCTACTGACGCAGATTCCCCAGCACAAGGGACTGCCACCGGTGCATCTGTGGAACCCGGATTTCTGCGGCGATATCGACATGCGCATCGCCCGTGACGGTACGTGGTACTACCTCGGTACGCCGATCGGACGCAAGCCTATGGTGCGCCTGTTCTCCACCATCATCCGCCGCGATGGCGACGATTACTTCCTGATCACGCCGGTGGAGAAGGTAGGTATCCGCGTCGATGACGCGCCGTTCGTCGCTGTGGCGCTCGAGGTGCAGGGCAGCGGGGAAGGGCAGGTGCTGCGCTTTACCAGCAATGTTGACGACACCTTCGAAGCCGGGCCGCAGAACCCCCTGCGCGTCGAGACCGACCCCGACACCCAGGAGCCGTCGCCATACGTGCGGGTACGCCACAACCTCGAGGCGCTGATCCACCGCAACGTGTTCTACCAGATGGTGGACCTGGCAGTGCCGCGGCTGATCGATGGCGAGCAATGGCTTGGGGTCTGGAGCCACGGCGAGTTCTATCCCATCGGGCGACCGGACTGACGCAAGGCAAACGAAAAAGCCCCCGGTGCTCGCGCACTCGGGGGCTTTTTCAATGTCTGGCTCCGCGACCTGGACTCGAACCAGGGACCCAATGATTAACAGTCATTTGCTCTACCGACTGAGCTATCGCGGAATCTGCGCGTATCTTACTGATCGCCAAGGGGAAGTCAAGCTACCCCTTGGCAAATCAAGCAGTTACAGCACTTCGACGATGGCCTTGGTGACCACGTGAATGTTGCTCTGGTTCAGTGCGGCAACGGCGATGCGACCGGTGTCCAGGGCGTAGATGCCGAAGTCGTTCTTCAGGCGCGCCACCTGGTCGACGGTCAGACCCGAGTAGGAGAACATGCCGACCTGACGACCGACGAAGCTGAAGTCGCGCTTGGCGCCATACTGGGCCAGCAGCTCGACCATCTGCTTGCGCATGCCGTGGATGCGCTCGCGCATCTCGGCCAGCTCGGTTTCCCACATCTGGCGCAGCTCCGGGCTGTTGAGCACGGTGGCGACGATGGTGGCGCCGTGGGTCGGCGGGTTGGAGTAGGTGGTGCGAATCACTCGCTTGACCTGCGACAGCACGCGGGTGCTCTCGTCTTTGGATGCGGTGACGATCGACAGGGCACCGACGCGCTCGCCATACAGCGAGAACGACTTGGAGAACGAGCTGGAAACGAAGAACTCCAGGCCCGACTCGGCGAACAGGCGCACGGCAAAAGCGTCTTCTGCGATGCCTTCACCGAAGCCCTGGTAAGCCATGTCGAGGAATGGCACATGGCCCTTGGCCTTGACCACCTCCAGGACGTTTTTCCAATCGTCCAGGGTGAGGTCGACGCCGGTCGGATTATGGCAGCAGGCGTGCAGTACCACGATCGAGCCGGACGGCAGGGCATTGAGGTCCTCGAGCATGCCGGTGCGGTTGACATCGTTGCTCGGAGCGTCGTAGTAGCGGTAGTTCTGGACCGGGAAGCCGGCACCTTCGAACAGGGCGCGGTGGTTCTCCCAGCTCGGGTCGCTGATGGCGACCACGGCATTGGGCGATACGCGCTTGAGGAAGTCGGCGCCGATCTTCAGAGCACCGGTACCGCCCACGGCCTGGACGGTGACCACGCGGCCGGCGGCCAGCAGTGGCGATTCGGCACCGAACAGCAGCTTCTGCACGGCCTGGTCGTAGGTGGCGATGCCGTCGATCGGCAGGTAGCCGCGCGAAGCGTGCTGGGCGGCGCGCTGGGTCTCGGCTTCGATCACGGCGCGCAGCAGCGGAATGCGGCCTTCCTCATTGCAGTACACACCGACGCCGAGGTTGACCTTGTCGGTACGGGTATCGGCGTTGAATGCTTCGTTGAGGCCCAGGATGGGGTCGCGGGGTGCCAGCTCGACAGCGGAAAACAGGCTCATTGTTACCTTGGCTCTGAATGGAGTGTGATAGGGCGTACACGCTCCAACCGAATGCACTGAAGCGGTGCACAAACGGGGAGTCAGTATAGTGATACCCGCAGGTCCCTGCGACAGTCTGGCGCGGCTTTTAAAGGGTTTTGCGCGATTTTTTTTCAACCATTGGTCGAATTGCCGGGTCCATCGCAATAAGCGTTCACATACCGGACTTGAAAGCAGGCCCGGCGGGACGCATTTGGGTATAGACTACTGGCTAAATTTACAGTTGCTGCGTTACCGCGAGGTCCGACATGTCCGAGTTCCAGCTCGTCACCCGTTTCCAGCCGGCCGGCGATCAGCCCGAGGCCATTCGCCTGATGGTCGAAGGCATCGAGGCGGGCCTGTCGCACCAGACCCTGCTCGGTGTGACCGGCTCGGGCAAGACCTTCAGCATCGCCAACGTCATTCAGCAGGTGCAGCGTCCGACCCTGGTGCTGGCGCCCAACAAGACCCTGGCTGCGCAGTTGTACGGGGAGTTCAAGGCGTTCTTCCCCAACAACGCGGTGGAGTATTTCGTTTCCTACTACGACTACTACCAACCCGAAGCCTACGTACCGTCCTCGGACACCTTCATCGAGAAGGACGCCTCGATCAACGACCACATCGAGCAGATGCGCTTATCGGCGACCAAGGCACTGCTGGAACGCCGCGATGCGATCATCGTCACCACCGTGTCATGCATCTATGGCCTGGGCAGCCCCGAGACCTACCTGAAGATGGTCCTGCACGTCGACCGCGGCGATAAGCTCGACCAGCGCGCCTTGCTGCGGCGCCTGGCTGACTTGCAGTACACCCGTAACGAGATGGACTTCGCCCGTGCCACCTTCCGCGTCCGCGGCGACGTGATCGATATCTTCCCTGCCGAATCGGACCTGGAGGCCATCCGTATCGAGCTGTTCGACGACGAGGTGGAGAACATCGCCGCGTTCGACCCGCTCACCGGCGAGGTGTTTCGCAAGCTGCCGCGCTTCACGTTCTACCCCAAGAGCCACTACGTCACGCCGCGGGAGACCCTGCTGGAGGCAGTCGACGGCATCAAGGAAGAACTCGCCGAGCGCCTCGAATTCCTGCACAAGGCCAACAAGCTGGTCGAAGCCCAGCGCCTGGAGCAGCGCACCCGGTTCGACTTGGAAATGATCCTCGAACTGGGCTACTGCAACGGCATCGAGAACTACTCGCGCTATCTGTCCGGGCGCCCGGCAGGGGCACCCCCGCCGACCCTTTACGACTACCTGCCGCCTGACGCGTTGCTGGTGATCGACGAGTCCCACGTCAGCGTTCCGCAGGTGGGTGCGATGTACAAAGGCGACCGCTCACGCAAGGAAACCCTCGTCGAGTACGGTTTTCGACTGCCATCGGCGCTGGACAACCGTCCCATGCGTTTCGATGAATGGGAAGCGGTGAGTCCGCAGACCATCTTTGTCTCCGCCACCCCTGGGCCCTACGAAGCCGAGCATGCCGGGCGGGTGGTCGAGCAGGTGGTGCGCCCCACCGGTCTGGTCGACCCGCAGGTCGAGGTGCGTCCGGCGCTGACCCAGGTCGACGACCTGCTGTCGGAAATCCGCAAGCGCGTCGACAACGGCGAGCGGGTCCTGGCTACGACGCTGACCAAGCGTATGGCCGAAGACCTCACCGACTACCTGGCCGATCACGACGTGCGGGTACGTTACCTGCACTCGGACATCGACACGGTGGAACGGGTGGAGATCATCCGCGATCTGCGCCTGGGTACCTTCGATGTGCTGGTGGGGATCAACCTGCTGCGCGAGGGCCTGGACATGCCCGAGGTATCGCTGGTGGCCATTCTCGACGCCGACAAGGAAGGCTTCCTGCGTTCCGAACGCTCGTTGATCCAGACCATTGGCCGGGCGGCACGTAACCTCAATGGCCGGGCGATTCTGTATGCCGACCAGGTCACCGGTTCCATGCAGCGGGCCATCGACGAGACCGAGCGGCGCCGTGAGAAGCAGATTGCCTTCAACGAGGCCCATGGCATCGTGCCCAAGGGGGTGGTCAAGGACATCACCGATATCCTCGAAGGCGCCACGGTGCCGGGCGCTCGCAGCAAGAAGCGCAAGGCCCAGGCCAAGGCGGCGGAGGAGACTGCCCGCTACGAGGCCGAACTGCGTACGCCGGGCGAGATCACCAAGCGGATCAAGCAACTGGAAGACAAGATGATGCAGTTCGCCCGCGACCTGGAGTTCGAAGCGGCCGCGCAATTGCGCGACGAGATCACCCAGTTGCGTGAGCGGCTGATCAGCGCTTGAGAGCGTTCACGCCGTTGGGGCGGCCTTGTGGTGCGCAAGGCCGCTCTTGGACCGGGGCGTGCGGATCAATGGCCGCCGCCAGCCTTCAATCCCTGCGGTAATGTTCGCGTAAGCAATACGGCCACCATGCTCACCGCCAGCCCGATTCCGACCAGGTGGAACGCATCGTTGTAAGCCATGATCAGCGCCTGTTGGTGGGTGATCTCGCTGAGCTTTGCCAATGCCGCGTTGTCGCTGCCCAGCCGCTCGCTCAGCAGCGACAGGCGCTCGGCCACCTGCGGATTGCTGGGTACCAGCGCTTCACGCAAATAATCGAAATAGACCTTGGTGCGCGCATCGAGCAGGGTGGCCAGCAAGGCAATGCCGATGGCACCGCCCAGGTTGCGCAGGATGTTGAACAGGCTCGACGCCGAGCCGGCATCCTGGGGCTGAATGTAGGCTGTGGCGATCAGCGAGATGGTCACCATTATCATCGGTTGGCCAATGGCCCGCACCACCTGGATATGGTTGAACTGCGGTCCGGCGAAGTCCGGGTTGAGCACCCCCGAGCCGAAGCTGGCGACACCGAACAGACAAAAGCCGATCGCGCACAAGACCTTGGGTGAAATCACCTTCATCAGGAGCGGTACCAGCGGGATCAGAAACAGCTGCGGTACGCCCATCCACATGATCACCTCGCCGATCTGCAGGGCGTTGTAGCCTTGTACCTGGGCGAGGTACAGCGGCAGTAGGTAGATCGAGCCATATAAACCCACCCCCATGCCCAGGCTGGCGATGCTCGACAGGCCAAAGTTGCGGTTCCCGAGTATGCGCAGGTTGATCAGCGGTTGCGGCTTGGAAAACTGCAGGATGACGAAGGTGATCAGGCTGATCAGGGCAATGCTGCCCAGTCCGACGATCAGGTGCGATTCCAGCCAGTCCTTGCGGTGGCCTTCCTCGAGAAACACCTGCAGACAACCCAGCCCCAGGCCAAGCGTGACGATGCCGGCGTAGTCGGTACTTTTCAGCAGCTCCCAGTGCACCGGCTTGTTCTCCAGGCCGTGCAGCAGGCCGGCGATCATCACCAGCCCAGGCGGGATGTTGATGTAGAAGATGTACTCCCAGCCCCAGTTTTCGGTCAGCCAGCCGCCCAGGGTGGGGCCAATGGAAGGTGCGAAGGTAGCAGTCATGGCGAACATCGCCATGCCCTTGGCGCGGTGGTGCTCGGGCAGCTTGATCAGGGTCAGGGTGAACGCTAGCGGGATCAGCGCGCCGCCGGTAAAACCCTGTAGTGCACGGAACAGGATCATGCTTTCCAGATTCCAGGCCATGGAGCACAGCAGCGACGACAGCAGAAAACCCGCCGACACCCACACCGCCAGCCGTCGTGCCGAGAGCAACTGCACCAGCCAGGCGGTCAGCGGAATCATGATGATTTCGGCTACCAGGTACGACGTGGAAATCCACGAGCCTTCCTCCAGGGTGGCCGACAGTGCGCCCTGGATGTCCTTGAGCGAGGAGTTGGTGATCTGGATGTCCAGCACCGCCATGAAGGCGCCGAGCATCGCGCTCATCACCGCGATCCAGTCGCGGCGGGTCGGCTCGGCGGTTGGCCTGAGCAGTTGGTCACCGGCCATCGTGGTCTTCGTTCTCCGGGCGCAGGTCCACCGTGGCGGTCACCGACATGCCCGGACGGATGCGCCCATGCAGCGGATTGTCGGTGGCGAAAGTCAGCTTTACCGGGATTCGTTGTACGACCTTGGTGAAGTTACCAGTCGCGTTGTCGGGCGGCAGCAGGCTGAACTGCGCACCGGAGGCGGCGAACAGGCTGAACTGCGCACCGGAGGCGGCGAACAGGCTGTCGACCCGGCCAACGATTGGCGTGTCGGGGTAACTGTCGAACGTCAGCTCTGCGCGCAGGCCTGGGTGCATGCGACCGATCTGGGTTTCCTTGAAGTTGGCCTGCACCCAGATGGCTTCGTCCGGCACGATCGACAGCAGATAGGCGCCGGCCTGCACGACTTGGCCGGTGCGTGCGTTGCGCTGGCCGATGGTGCCGCTGATCGGCGCGCGGATCTCGCAGCGATTCAGATTCAGCTCGGCCTGCGCCAGGTCGGCGCGGGCCGTGGCGATTTGCGCATCGAGCCGCTTGAGTTCGGCGGTAAGGGCATTGACCTGCTGGCGCTGGCTCTGCAAATCGGCTCGGGCCTTGTCGACTTGCGAGCCGGCGACATGGCTTTCCGCTGACAGGGTGGTGACCCTCTCCTCGGACACGAAGCCCGGCTTGCGCAGGGCCTGGGCGCGGTTGAGGTCGAGTCGCGAGCGATCGAAGGTGGCCTGGTTGGCGGCTACCTGAGCACGCCCCGCGGCGATCAGGCTGTCCTGTTGGGTGAGGCGGCTCTCGGCCTGGGCATGTTCGGCTTCGCGGGTGGCCAGGGTGGCGCGGGCTCGTTCCACGGCCAGTTGGAAATCGGCCGCTTCCAGGCGTACCAGGAGCTCGCCCTGGCGCACGTGCTGGTTGTCGTCGACGCGGACCTCCTCGACACGTGCTGCAAGCTGGCTGGATATCCGCGTTATCTCGCCCTGTACGTAGGCGTTGTCGGTGCTTTCGAAGAAACGCCCGCGCACGTACCAGTGCGCGAGAAAGGCGAGGGCGATCACCGCCACCAGGGCGAAGAAGATCAGCAGGCGCCGTTTGAGTTGGGTAGGCATGACGGCTATCTTTCGGGAAGTGTAAGCAAATTTAACTGCCGCCTACCGTATGTCGGCAAGTGACGTTCGCGCCATTGCTGGAGCGAAAGGCCCGCTCCCTGCTAACATCCCGCCTTTGTTTCATCTTTCGTCCGAGACTTTCCATGACCACCGTTCGCACGCGTATTGCGCCATCGCCCACTGGCGACCCCCATGTCGGCACCGCCTACATCGCCCTGTTCAACTACTGCTTCGCCAAGCAGCATGGCGGTGAGTTCATCCTGCGTATCGAAGATACCGATCAGTTGCGTTCCACACGTGAGTCGGAGCAGCAGATTTTCGATGCGTTGCGTTGGCTGGGCATCGAGTGGAACGAAGGCCCGGACGTCGGCGGCCCGCACGGCCCTTACCGGCAGAGCGAGCGGGGCGAGATCTACGCCCAGTACGCCAAGCAACTGGTCGATGCCGGCCATGCGTTCTACTGCTTCTGCACCGCCGAGGAACTGGAGCAGATGCGCGCCGAGCAGATGGCCCGTGGCGAGACTCCGCGCTACGACGGTCGCGCTCTGCTGCTGAGCGACGAGGAGGTGCAGCGCCGCCTGGCTGCCGGCGAGCCCCATGTGATTCGCATGAAGGTACCGAGCGAAGGCGTGTGCGTGGTTCCGGACATGCTGCGCGGTGACGTCGAGATCCCGTGGGACCGCATGGACATGCAGGTGCTGATGAAGAACGACGGCCTGCCGACCTACTTCCTGGCCAACGTGGTAGACGATCACCTGATGGGCATCACCCACGTGCTGCGTGGCGAAGAGTGGCTGCCATCGGCGCCCAAGCTGATCAAGCTCTACGAATACTTCGGCTGGGAACAACCCAAGCTGTGCTACATGCCGCTGCTGCGCAATCCCGACAAGAGCAAGTTGTCCAAGCGCAAGAACCCGACGTCGGTGACGTTCTACGAGCGCATGGGCTTCATGCCCGAGGCCATGCTCAACTACCTGGGTCGTATGGGCTGGTCGATGCCGGACGAGCGCGAGAAGTTCTCCCTCGCCGAGATGGTCGAGCATTTCGACCTGTCGCGTGTTTCCTTGGGTGGTCCGATCTTCGACATCGAGAAACTCTCCTGGCTCAACGGTCAATGGCTGCGTGATTTGCCGGTAGAAGCGTTCGCCGCGCGCGTGCAGCAGTGGGCGTTCAACAGCGACTACATGATGAAGATCGCCCCGCACGTGCAGGGCCGCGTCGAAACCTTCAGCCAGATCGCCCCCTTGGGCGGCTTCTTCTTCGAAGGCGCGCTGAAGCTCGATGCCAAGCTGTTCGAGAGCAAGAAGCTGTCCGCCGACCAGGTCCGCCAGGTCATGCAGCTGATCCTTTGGAAGCTGGAGAGCCTGCGCCAGTGGGAGAAGGACCGCATCACCGGTTGTATCCAGGCGGTGGTCGAGGCGTTGGAGCTCAAGCTGCGTGACGCCATGCCGCTGATGTTCGCTGCCATTACCGGACAGGCCAGCTCGGTCTCGGTACTCGATGCCATGGAAATCCTGGGGCCAGACTTGACTCGCTACCGCCTGCGTCAGGCCCTGGATCTGCTCGGTGGTGTGTCGAAGAAAGAAAACAAGGAATGGGAAAAGCTGCTGGCCAATATCGCCTGACGGCTTCGTCCCATCTTGCACTGAACCCTGTAGGACGGTGCCGCCCCGCGAATACGATGGTGTATTCGGCACAGCATTCGCGGGTAAACCCGCTCCTACAGGAGGACGTGGTGCTCTGACACCGTGGGGCAGGGCGGTAAGTGATTGTTATCTGTGCAAAAATTTTTGAATATTTTGAAAAATTCGTTTGACAGCCCTGCAATCCGATCTTAATATGCGCCCCGTCCACAGCGATGAACGAAAACGAAGTGCCAGGCACCCAGCCGGCGATTCGGTTCAACGCGACATTGTGGGGCTATAGCTCAGCTGGGAGAGCGCCTGCATGGCATGCAGGAGGTCAGCGGTTCGATCCCGCTTAGCTCCACCAAATTCCGCTTGGCAGTCAACGGCTGGCAAGCAAGACCGGGTCCAGCAACCGGGTCTTGAAGGTAAGAAGGTTCGTCCCCTTCGTCTAGTGGCCTAGGACACCGCCCTTTCACGGCGGTAACAGGGGTTCGAGTCCCCTAGGGGACGCCAGTTTTGCACAAGCGATGTTCGACGTCGCTGGGCCGAGAGGCTAGAAATCCGGGGCTATAGCTCAGCTGGGAGAGCGCCTGCATGGCATGCAGGAGGTCAGCGGTTCGATCCCGCTTAGCTCCACCAATTCAGCCAGGGTTCACTGAGGTGAATCTTCGCGAAGGTTACGTCCCCTTCGTCTAGTGGCCTAGGACACCGCCCTTTCACGGCGGTAACAGGGGTTCGAGTCCCCTAGGGGACGCCACTTTTACCCGCGTTTTGCGGGGCTTTAAGAGGCTCATTCGCATATTGGATGAGCCTTTTGTTTTCGGGGCTATAGCTCAGCTGGGAGAGCGCCTGCATGGCATGCAGGAGGTCAGCGGTTCGATCCCGCTTAGCTCCACCATTTCTGCCAGGGTTCATGAATGTGAATCTTCGCGAAGGTTACGTCCCCTTCGTCTAGTGGCCTAGGACACCGCCCTTTCACGGCGGTAACAGGGGTTCGAGTCCCCTAGGGGACGCCAATTTTTTCCCGCGTTTTGCGGGGCTTTGAAGGCTCATTCGCTTATTGAATGGGCCTTTTGTTTTTGCGCCTTCGAAAGTTCTCCTTTTTCTGTCGATGATTGCCGTTGGTCGCCGGTGCGAAACAGTGCTTGCGAAAAAATATTATGGGAATAATATTTCGATCATCATATTTGTTCGAGAAACCGGTCCATGAGCGACAAGAAGAGCAAGACCCGGGAGCGCATCCTCGAGGCGGCCCAGGCGGCCTTGATCCAACATGGCCCCGCCGAGCCTAGTGTCAGCCAGGTAATGGGGGCGGCGGGCCTGACCGTCGGCGGGTTCTATGCCCATTTCGAGAGCAAGGACGAGCTGATGCTCGAGGCTTTCAGCCAGTTACTCCGCGAGCGCCGAGCGCTGCTGGCCCAGGTTGATCCGAGCCTGGATGGGGCGGGACGGCGAGCGCTGGTGTCGGCCTTCTATCTGTCGCGCAAGCACCGTGATGCCGAAGTGCACGCCTGCCCTCTACCCAATGCCCTGGGTGAAATGAAGCGACTGCCGGAAGCATTTCGCGAAGCGCTGGCCGAACACATCGAGTTGATGACCGCGCAGATGGTCGACCGCCCCGAAGAAGCCGATGCCGCCTTGGCCGATCTGGCGTTGATGATCGGTGGCCTGGCCCTGGCGCGAGCGCTTGGCACGGGCGAGCTGTCTGATCGCATCCTGCGGGCCGCCAAGTCGGCGGTGATCTGACTCTTTTCAGTGGGGAGCACGACGATGACAACCTTGAACTGGATCCGCGGCGTTAACGGCACGCTAGGCCACCTGGTGCCGGAGCATATCGCCGGACGTATGCGCCAAGCCTTCATGACACCGCGCAATCTGCCGCCCAAGCCCTGGGAGCTGCCTCTGCTGGCCTCGGCCGAGCGCATCACCCTGCGCTTCGGCTTGTCGGCTTTGCGCTGGGGGCAAGGACCTACGGTGCTGTTGATGCACGGCTGGGAAGGCCGACCCACCCAATTTGCCGCGTTGATCGAGAGGCTGGTGCAGGCCGGACACACTGTCGTGGCGCTGGAAGGTCCGGCCCATGGGCGCTCGCCCGGGCGGCAGGCGCATGTGGTGCTGTTTGCCCGCGCGTTGCTTGAGGCAGCGGCCGAGTTGCCGCCGTTGCGTGCGGTGATCGGTCATTCCATGGGCGGTGCCAGCGTGCTGCTGGCCCTGCAGATGGGGCTGCGTACCGAGGCGGCGGTGAGTATCGCCGCGCCGGCGCGTTTGCTCGGTGTGCTGCGTGGCTTCGCCCAGCGCCTGGGCCTGCCGGCCCGGGCCAGGGCGGCGTTCATCCGCCAGATCGAGCGGGATGTCGGCATGCAGATCGGCCGTCTCGATGTCAGCGCCTACCAACTGGACCTGCCGGGCCTGGTGGTGCATGCCGCCGACGATGCCCTGGTGGCGGCCGAGGAGGCGCAGTTGATTCATCAGGCCTGGTTCGACAGTCGCTTGTTGCTGTTGCAGGAAGGCGGCCACCAGCGTGTGCTCGCCGACCCGCGTCTGGGCGAAGCCGTGCTCGAACTGCTGGCCGAAGCCAGTGCTCCGGCACGGCAAACTGCCTGAGCTTCCGTTACACTCTGCTGCTTCGCAACTCCCATGAATCGGACATCGGGTTAAGGAAGTGGGCATGAGCTGGGATTTGGCAACGCCATTCATCATCGACCTGCGTGTCGGCACCGAGGACATCGACGGCCTTGGCCATGCCAACAACGCGGTCTACGTCACTTGGCTGGAGCGCTGCGCCTGGCGCCACTCCCAGCGCCTGGGCCTGGATTTGGCCGAGTACCGCCGACTGGATCGGGCCATGGCGGTGGTGCGCCACGAAATCGACTACCTCGCGGCTGCCTACGAGGACGACGAGTTGCAACTGGCGACCTGGATCATCGATTGGGACCAGCGCCTGCGCATGACCCGGCGCTTCCAGCTCATGCGCCCGCGCGACGGCGTGACGCTGCTGCGGGCGCAGACCACGTTCGCCTGCATCGAGCTTTCCAGTGGCAAGCCTCGGCGCATGCCGGCGGAGTTCATCGACGGTTACGGTCCGGCGCTGATCGGCGCCTGAACCGCCGGCATTTTTTGTTAGACTGCCGCTTTTTCCGGCGAGTCCCTCCCATGCAAATTGCCCTGGCCCCGATGGAGGGGCTGGTCGACAACATCCTGCGCGACGTCCTGACCCGTGTGGGCGGCATCGATTGGTGCGTCACCGAGTTCATTCGCGTCTGCGACCGGCTGTTGCCGGCATCGTCCTTCGACAAGTTGGCTCCGGAGCTGCGCCAGGGTGCGCGTACGGCAGCTGGCGTGCCGATGCGCGTGCAACTGCTGGGTTCGGATCCGGTGTGCCTGGCCGAGAACGCCGCGCTTGCCTGCGAGCTGGGGGCGCCGGTGATCGATCTGAACTTCGGTTGCCCGGCCAAGACGGTGAACAAGTCCCGCGGCGGCGCGGTGCTGCTCAAGGAGCCTGAGCTGTTGCATGCCATTGTCCGCGAAGTGCGCCGGGCGGTGCCGGCGCATATTCCGGTCACCTCGAAAATGCGTCTGGGCTTCGACAGCCCGGACGGTGCGCTGGAGTGCGCCACGGCTCTGGCCGAGGGCGGTTCGGCGCACTTGGTGGTGCATGCGCGGACCAAGGTCGAGGGCTACAAGCCGCCAGCCCATTGGGAGTGGGTGGCGCGGGTCCAGGATGTGGTGGCGGTGCCGGTGTTCGCCAATGGCGAGATCTGGACCGTTGACGACTGGCGGCGTTGTCGCGAGGTCAGTGGTGCCGAGGACATCATGCTCGGTCGCGGTTTGGTATCGCGCCCCGACCTGGCCCTGCAGATCGCCGCTGCGCGTGACGGACGCGACTACCAGCCGCTGCGCTGGGACGACCTGCTTCCGCTGCTGCGCGAATTCTGGCGCCAAGCCCAGGTCAAGCTGTCGCCGCGCTATGCACCGGGGCGGATGAAGCAGTGGCTGGCGATGCTGACCCGCAGCTATCCCGAGGCGGTGGTGTTGTTCGCCGAACTGCGGCGAGAGGATGATTGCGCACGGATCAGCCGGTTGCTGGGGGTCGAGCAGAGTGCATTCGAGGAATGTGTTGCCTGATCGGGCTTGCCCGCGAAGAGGCCCGATCAGGCGAGCCAAAGCACAATTTTTTTGCACCCCCCCTTGAAACCCCTCCTGCTGACCCTATCTCTTGAGTACGCGATGCCGAAGTCGGGTCGCGTAATGACTTACTTGCTGAATCTCAGGAGTTTATGACCATGACCAGTGCTTTCTCTCTCGCTCCACTGTTCCGCCATTCCGTTGGTTTCGACCGTTTCAACGACTTGTTCGAATCCGCGGCACGTAACGAGGCGGGTAGCAGCTACCCTCCCTACAACGTTGAAAAACATGGCGATGACCACTATCGCATCGTGGTTGCCGCAGCCGGTTTCCAGGAACAGGACCTCGACCTGCAAGTCGAGAAAGGCGTCCTGACCGTCACCGGTGGCAAGCGCGAAAACGACGGCGCCGAAGTGACCTACCTGCATCAGGGTATCGCCCAGCGCGCCTTCAAGCTGTCGTTCCGCCTGGCTGACCACATCGAAGTGAAGTCTGCCGGCCTGGCCAACGGCCTGCTCAGCATCGACCTGCTGCGTATCGTGCCGGAAGAAGCCAAGGCCAAGCGCATCCCCATCAATGGCGAAAAGCCAGCGCTGAACTGATCTCAGCGGGATGAGCGAAAGGGCACCTTCGGGTGCCCTTTTTTCGTCGTTCAGTAGTCCGCTGGCGCCTCCATCAGCAACTGCCGAAACGCTACCAGCGGCAACGGCCGGCTGTGCAGGTAGCCCTGGTACAGGTAGCACCCCTGGCGTTCGAGGAACTCCAGTTGCTCGGTCAGCTCGACCCCTTCGGCAATGACCGCCAGGCCCAGGCTGCGTGCCATGGCGACGATGGCGCGGACGATCTCTGCGTCGTTGGGGTCCAGGGGAGCATCGCGAACGAAGGTCTGGTCGATCTTCAGGGCATCCACCGGCAGGCGCTTGAGATAGGTCAGCGAGGAATAGCCGGTGCCGAAGTCGTCCATGGCGAAGCTCACCCCATAGCGCTTGAGCTCGCGCATCTTGCTGATGGTGTCCTCGAGGTTCTGGATCACGATGCCTTCGGTGATTTCCAGCTTGAGCATGCGCCGCGGCAGGCCATAGTCGTCCAGGCTGCGCAGCACCCGCTCGACGAAATCGTTCTGACGAAACTGCCGCGGGCTGATGTTCACGCACAGGCTGAAGGTCTCGGCGTCGATCAGGCCGTCGAGCAGCATATGTGCGCAGGCATCGCAGGCTTCGTCGAGGATCCAGCTTCCCACTTCGAGAATCAGGCCGCTTTCCTCAAGGACCTGGATGAACTGCGCCGGGGGTTGCTGGCCCAGCTGCGGATGGTGCCAGCGCAGCAGAACCTCGGCCCCGACGATACGATTGTCACGCGCATCCACCTGGGGCTGGAAGTGCAGGGCCAGTTCGCCACGGGCCAGTGCCAGGCGCAGGTCGCTTTCCATGCGTAGCCGCTCGCTGGCAGCTTTTTGCATGGTGTTATGAAACAGCTGGGTAGTGTTGCGCCCCGAATCCTTGGCTCGGTACAGCGCGATATCGGCGCGCTTGAGCAGGTCGGCCGGGGTCACGCCGTGATCGGGAATCAGCGCCACGCCGATGCTCGGCGTCACCTGCAGGCGTTGGCCGTCCAGCGACATGGGTTCGGCCAGTAGTTCACGCAGGGTATCGGCCAATTCGCGGACTTTGTCCTCGACTGCGTCGCGGCCGCCTTCGAGACCGCCGATCAGTACCACGAACTCGTCCCCACCCAGGCGCGCCACGGTGTCTTCCAGGCGCACGCTGGCTTCCAGACGAGCAGTGATGATCTTCAGCACTGTGTCGCCCACCGGGTGTCCGAGCGAGTCGTTGATGTGCTTGAAGTGGTCGAGATCGAGAAACAGCAGGGCGCCGCGCTGATTGTGGCGCTTGAGCAGAGCGATCTGCTGGCTCAGGCGGTCCATCAGCAGGGCCCGGTTGGGCAGGTTGGTGAGCGGGTCGTGGTAGGCCAGGTGGCGGATCTGCGCCTGGGCGTTCTTCAGCTGGCTGACGTCGCGGGCGGTCAGCAGCAGGCAGTCGACGGCGTTGAGGCTGATCGGCTCCACCGAGACTTCGACGGTGAGAATGTCGCCGTGCTTGTTTCGCCCGAGCATTTCCCGGTGGTGCACGCGACCGTGCTCATACAGTTCGTTGAGCAGTGCCGCACGTTGCTTTTCGTCGGCCCAGATGCCCAGCTCGTACACCGTGCGGCCGAGCACTTCGGCGGCACTGTAGCCGGTCAGGCGGGTGAAACCGTCGTTGACCTCCAGGTAGCGGCCACTGAGGCGTTCGGTGATGGTGATGGCGTCAGGGCTGGAGTGGAAAGCCTTGGCGAACTTCTCTTCACTGGATTTCAGTGCCGCTTCGGCGCGTTGCTGCTGGGTGATATCGCGCAGCGTGGTGACGCTGCAAGGCTGGCCGTCGACGCTGATCAGACGGCTGGAGATGACGCAGGTCAGGGGCGAGCCGTTGCGGTGGTTGAGGGTCACGGCAACGTTGCTCAAGGCCTGCTCGCGAATGACCTGCTCGATACGCTGGCTGCGTTCGGAGGGCTCTGCCCACAGGCCCAGCTCGTCGGCGGTACGGCCGATCACCTGTTCGGCATTCCAGCCGAAGGTCTGGGTGAACGCCGGGTTGATTTCGATGAACTGGCCGGTGTCCTGGCGAGTGACGTAGATCGGGTCCGGACTGACCTGGAACAGGCTGGCGAACTTCTCTTCCGAAGCGCTCAGGCGTTGCTCCCGCTCGACCTGGTCGGTGATGTCCAGCAGGGTGCCGGCCATGCGCAGCGGCTGCCCATGTTCGTCACGGTAGAGGCGGGCACGGCTCTCGATGTAGCGCGAAGCGCCATTTTCCAACTGCACCCGATAGGTGATCTGGTAGTTGCCCGCGGGGCCCTCACGCAGGCTGCGATAGGCCTGGCGCATGTTGTTGCGTTCTTGCTCGGGCACACCTTCGAAGAAGGCGTCGAACGATTCGTGGAAGGGCATCGGGTCCAGGCCATGCAGTTGCGCGGCACGCGCCGAGCCGTAAAGCATGCCGCTGGGTATATGCCAGTCCCAGGTGCCCAGTTGCGCCGAGTCCAGGGCCAGGTCCAGGCGCTCCTGGCTGTCCTTGAGCGCCTGTTCGGCGCGTTTGCGATCGGTGGTGTCGACAAAAGTGCTGAGCAGGAAGGTCACCCCTTCGAACTCGATGCCCTGAGTGCACAGGATGCCGTCGTGGATCTGCCCGGAGCTGGCGCGGAACCGGACTTCGAGGCTGACCGGACCGCTGCCGGCGCGGGTCGCCTCCATCACCTGGTGGCGCTGCTCGGGATCGGCCCACAAGCCCAGCTCCAGGCTGGTCTTGCCGATGACCTGGCTGCCTGGCCAGCCGAGCATGTCCTCGAAGTGCTGGTTGACGTCGAAGATCATGCCGTCGTGGCGGCGGGTCAGCAGCACTGCGTTGGGGCTCAGGTGGAACAGTGTGGCGAAGCGCTTTTCCGAATTGATCAGCGCAGCTTCGCGCTCACGCTGGCGGGTGATCTCGCGAATCACGCCGATCATCTGGGGACGGCCGTGGCGGTCGTGGGTGAGGCTGCCGTTGATTTCCAGCCAGTGCAGGGTGCCATCAGGCCAGCGGATGCGGTGGCGCATGGCCTGGACCACCGGTTCGCCATTGACCACGGCCTGGAAAGCCTGACGGGTGCGGGCGCGGTCTTCCTCGGGCAGCAAGTCGAGGTAGTCGATGTCCTTGGGCAAGGGCTGCTGTGGATCGAAGCCGAACAGCGCCTGGGTGCCACGCGACCAGCTCACCCGGCCGCTTTCGATGTCCCACAGCCAGGCCCCCAGGCGAGCGCCGTTCAAGGCAGCAAGCAGCTGTGGTGCATTCTGCCAGGCCTGCTCCGACTCCTGGGGGTCGACCGCAGGAATGCGCGGCAGGCGCGGAAAGCGTTTTGCTGATTTGGGCATCGATACCAGACCTTTGGCTTGAAACGCGTCCTTGAGTTGGAACTGCCGAGCTGACGACCGGTCAGGCGGACCCTGCGTGGCTGTCGAGCAGGGCCATGAAGGCCCTCGCCGCATTCGATAGCGTTCGCTCCGTGTGCAAAATGTAGCCTAGCTGGCGCGACAGTTGTATGCCGGGCAAGGCGATGGGAGCGACCTGTTCATCGAGCATCGTGCGGGGCAGGACGCTCCAGGCCAGGCCGATCGAGACCATCATCTTGATGGTTTCCAGGTAGTTGGTGCTCATGGCGATGTTCGGCGTCAGGCCCTGGCTTTCGAACAGGCGTTGGACGATGTGGTGGGTGAAAGTATTGCCGCCGGGAAACACCGCCGGGTGGCGGGCGACATCCTCCAGGCCGACCTGTCCATTACGCGCCAGCGGGTGTTCGGGGGCGGCGACGAAGTCCAGGGCGTCATCCCAGACCGGCACTGCCTTGACCAGGTGGTGCGGCTCTGGTGCCAGGGTGATGACGGCGATCTCAGCGCGACCATGGAGAATCTCGTCGTAGGCCGCTTCCGAATCCATAAACTGAATATCCAACGCCACCGCTGGGTACTCGCGGGTGAAGGCGCGCAGCAGCGGCGGCAGGCGGTGCAGACCTATGTGATGGCTGGTGGCCAGGGTCAAGCGACCGCTCACCTCCCCGGTGAGATTGGTCAGGGCGCGGCGCGTATCATCGAGCACGTTGAGGATCTGGTAGGCACGGGGCAACAGGGCGCGTCCGGCCTCGGTCAGTGTCACTTCGCGGCCGAGGCGGTCGAACAGGCGCACGTCCAGTTGCTGCTCCAGGCCGGCGATGCGCTTGCTGACGGCCGGTTGAGTCAGGAACAGGCGCTCCGCAGCGCCGGAGAAGCTGCCGGTTTCAGCGATGGCGATGAAGGCGCTGAGGTTGGCCAGGTCCATGGTTTGAATTCCTGTTGGTTATCCAAAGTATAAAAATTATGAATTTGAGTTATTCAATCTAACCCCATAGCATCGTCCGTACAAGCCAAGGGGTCTTTGGCATAGAAAGACGCTGATGAGGAACAGTCTGATGGCTGGCAAAACGCTCTACGACAAACTCTGGGAAGCCCATGAGGTCAAGCGCCGTGATGACGGCTCGTCCTTGATCTACATCGATCGCCATATCATCCACGAAGTGACCTCGCCCCAGGCCTTTGAGGGCCTGCGCCTGGCCAACCGCAAGCCGTGGCGTATCGATGCCAACATCGCCACGCCGGACCACAACGTGCCGACCACGCCAGAGCGCAAGGGTGGCATCGACGCAATCGTCGACCAGGTGTCGCGCCTGCAGGTGCAGACCCTCGACGAGAACTGCGACGAGTACGGCATCGTCGAATTCAAGATGAACGACGAACGCCAGGGCATCGTCCACGTCATCAGCCCTGAGCAAGGCGCGACCCTGCCGGGCATGACCGTGGTCTGCGGCGATTCGCATACCTCGACCCACGGTGCCTTCGGCGCCCTGGCCCATGGCATCGGCACCTCCGAGGTCGAGCACGTGCTCGCCACCCAGTGCCTGGTCGCCAAGAAGATGAAGAACATGCTGGTGCGTGTCGAAGGCCAATTGCCTGCTGGCGTCACCGCCAAGGACATCGTGCTCGCCGTGATCGGCAAGATCGGTACTGCCGGTGGTAACGGCCATGCCATGGAATTCGCCGGCAGCGCCATTCGCGCGTTGTCGATGGAAGGCCGCATGACCATCTGCAATATGTCCATCGAAGCCGGCGCCCGCGTGGGCCTGGTGGCCGTGGACGAGACTACCGTCGCCTATGTCGAAGGTCGTCCGTATGCGCCGAAGGGCGCCCAGTGGGAGCAGGCGGTGCAGGCCTGGAAAGGCCTGGTGTCCGATGCCGACGCGGTGTTCGACACCGTGGTCGAGCTCGATGCCGCGCAGATCAAGCCGCAAGTCAGCTGGGGCACCTCGCCGGAGATGGTTCTGGCCGTCGACCAACGTGTACCGGACCCGGCTGCCGAACCGGACCTGATCAAGCGTGGCTCGATCGAGCGGGCCCTCAAGTACATGGGTCTTGCCGCCAATCAGGCGATCACCGACATCAAGCTCGATCGCGTATTCATCGGCTCATGCACCAACTCGCGTATCGAAGACCTGCGCGCCGCTGCCGAGATCGCCAAGGGCCGCAAGGTCGCCGCCAACGTCAAGCAGGCGCTGGTGGTGCCGGGCTCCGGTCTGGTCAAGGCCCAGGCCGAGCGTGAAGGTCTGGACAAGATCTTCCTCGAGGCCGGTTTCGAATGGCGTGAACCTGGCTGTTCGATGTGCTTGGCGATGAACCCGGACCGCCTGGAAAGTGGCGAGCACTGCGCGTCCACCTCCAACCGCAACTTCGAGGGGCGCCAGGGCGCTGGTGGTCGTACCCACCTGGTCAGCCCAGCCATGGCTGCCGCTGCCGCGGTGACCGGCCACTTCATCGATGTCCGCGAGTTGATCCAAGGGAGTGCAGCATGAAAGCCTTTACCCAGCACATCGGTCTCGTCGCGCCGTTGGATCGTGCCAACGTCGACACCGATCAGATCATCCCCAAGCAGTTCCTCAAGTCGATCAAACGTACCGGCTTCGGCCCCAACCTGTTCGACGAGTGGCGCTACCTGGATGTCGGCCAGCCGTACCAGGACAACAGCAAGCGCCCGCTGAACCAGGATTTCGTGCTCAACCATGCCCGTTACCAAGGCGCCAGCGTGCTGCTGGCCCGTGAGAACTTCGGCTGCGGTTCGAGCCGCGAGCACGCCCCGTGGGCGTTGGACGAATACGGTTTCCGCAGCGTGATCGCGCCGAGCTTCGCCGACATCTTCTTCAACAACAGCTTCAAGAACGGCTTGCTGCCGATCATTCTCAGCGATGAGGAAGTCGACGAGTTGTTCAAGCAGGTCGAAGCCAACCCAGGCTACCAGCTGACCATCGACTTGCAGGCCCAGGCCGTGACCCGTCCGGATGGCAAGGTGCTGCACTTCGAAGTCGACGCCTTCCGCAAGCACTGCCTGCTCAATGGCCTCGATGACATCGGCCTGACCCTGCAGGACAGCGACGCGATCAAGGCCTTCGAAGGCAAGCACCGCGCCGGGCAGCCCTGGCTGTTCCGCGATGCCTGAAGTTCGTAGTTGATTTCGCTGGCCTCTTCGCGGGCAATCCCGCCCCCACGGTAAAGTGCTGTCTACAGCATCTGCGTTGCTTCTGTGGGAGCGGGCTTGCCCGCGAAAGGGCCGGTCTTGGCAGTGAATATCTAAAGGATTGATCCCATGACCCGCACCAATCACACCGATGTGGTCCAACGCCAGTTCGGCGAACAGGCCAGTGCCTACCTCAGCAGCGCCGTGCACGCCCAGGGCAACGAGTTCGCCCTGCTGCAGGCCGAGCTGGCGGGGCAGGGCAGCGCCCGTGTTCTGGACCTGGGCTGTGGTGCCGGGCATGTCAGCTTCCATGTCGCGCCGCTGGTTGCCGAGGTGGTCGCCTACGACCTGTCGCAATCGATGCTCGACGTGGTGGCCGCCGCAGCCGCCGATCGCGGGCTGGGCAATATCACCACCGAGTGCGGCGCCGCCGAACGCCTGCCGTTCGCCGATGCCTCGTTCGACTTCGTCTTCAGCCGCTATTCGGCGCATCATTGGAGCGATCTGGGTCTGGCCCTGCGCGAAGTGCGCCGGGTACTCAAGCCGGGCGGCGTGGCCGCGTTCGTCGACGTGATGTCACCGGGCAGCCCGTTGCTCGACACCTACCTGCAGACTGTGGAAGTGCTGCGCGACACCAGCCACGTTCGCGATTATTCTGCCGCCGAGTGGCAGCGTCAGGTCAGCGAGGCGGGCTTGCATGTGCGCAGCCACACGCGCCAAGCCTTGCGCCTGGAGTTTTCCAGCTGGGTCGAGCGCATGCGCACCCCGGAGCCGCTGCGTGTAGCCATTCGCCAGTTGCAGCAGGCCATGGGCGAGGAAGTCCGGCAGTATTATCAGATCGAAGCCGACGGCTCGTTCAGCACCGATGTGCTGGTGCTGTGGGCCGAGCGCCAGCGCTCGTAACAAGATACGGTTCGGCGTGGCCAGCTCGGCCGCGCCGCTTGAATGAATAGAGGAAAGCATGAGCAAGCAGATTCTGATTCTCCCAGGTGATGGCATCGGCCCGGAAATCATGGCCGAGGCGGTCAAGGTGCTGGAGGTGGCTAACGACAAGTTCCGCCTCGACCTGAGCCTGACCCACGACGTCATCGGTGGCGCGGCCATCGACAAGCACGGCGTGCCGCTGGCCGACGAGACCCTGGAGCGTGCTCGCCAGGCCGACGCCGTGCTGCTGGGCGCCGTGGGTGGCCCGAAGTGGGACAAGATCGAGCGTGACATCCGTCCCGAGCGCGGTCTGCTGAAGATCCGCTCGCAACTGGGTCTGTTCGCCAACCTGCGTCCGGCCATCCTCTACCCGCAACTGGCCGACGCTTCGTCGCTCAAGCCGGAAATCGTTTCGGGCCTGGATATCCTTATCGTCCGTGAGCTGACCGGCGGTATCTACTTCGGCGCCCCACGGGGCCAGCGCGAACTCGAAGGCGGCGAGCGCCAGGCCTACGACACCCTGCCGTACAGCGAAAGCGAAGTGCGCCGCATCGCCCGCGTCGGCTTCGACATGGCCCGCGTGCGCGGCAAGAAGCTGTGCTCGGTGGACAAGGCCAACGTCCTGGCGTCCAGCCAACTGTGGCGTGAAGTGGTCGAGGACGTGGCCAAGGACTATCCGGATGTCGAGCTGAGCCACATGTACGTCGACAACGCGGCCATGCAGCTGGTGCGCGCACCGAAGCAGTTCGACGTGATGGTGACTGACAACATGTTCGGTGACATCCTGTCGGATGAAGCTTCCATGCTCACAGGTTCCATCGGCATGCTGCCCTCGGCGTCCCTGGATGCCAATAACAAAGGCATGTACGAGCCTTGCCATGGTTCGGCACCGGACATCGCCGGCCTGGGCGTTGCCAACCCGCTGGCGACCATCCTGTCGGTGTCGATGATGCTGCGCTACAGCTTCAATCAGCAGGCGGCGGCCGAGGCCATCGAGCAAGCGGTCAGTCTGGTCCTGGACCAGGGTCTGCGCACTGGCGACATCTTCTCGGAAGGTTGCCGCAAGGTCGGTACGCAAGAAATGGGCGACGCAGTAGTCGCCGCGCTGCGGAATCTGTAATCTCTCTGGCCCGCCACCCCAAACTCCCGGTGGCGGCCCACTTTTAGCAAAGGTGTAGTTGCGATGAAACGTGTAGGTCTGATCGGTTGGCGCGGTATGGTCGGTTCCGTGCTCATGCAGCGGATGCTGGAGGAGCAGGACTTCGACCTTATTGAACCGGTGTTCTTCACCACCTCCAACGTAGGTGGCCAGGGCCCGAACGTGGGCAAGGATATTGCTCCGCTCAAGGACGCCTATTCGATCGAAGAGCTCAAGACCCTCGACGTGATCCTGACCTGCCAGGGCGGCGACTACACCAACGAGGTGTTCCCCAAGCTGCGTGAAGCCGGCTGGCAGGGTTACTGGATCGATGCCGCCTCGTCGCTGCGCATGCAGGACGACGCTGTCATCGTGCTCGATCCGGTCAACCGCAAGGTCATCGACCAGCAGCTCGACGCCGGTACCAAGAACTACATCGGCGGCAACTGCACCGTCAGCCTGATGCTGATGGGCCTGGGCGGCCTGTTCGAAGCCGGCCTGGTCGAGTGGATGAGCGCCATGACCTATCAGGCGGCCTCCGGTGCCGGCGCGCAGAACATGCGCGAACTGATCAAGCAGATGGGCGGCATTCACGCTGCCGTTGCCGATGACCTGGCCAATCCGGCCAGTGCCATTCTCGACATCGACCGTAAGGTCGCCGAGACCATGCGCGGCGAAGCGTTCCCCACCGAAAACTTCGGCGTGCCGCTGGCCGGTAGTCTGATCCCGTGGATCGACAAGGAGCTGCCCAACGGCCAGAGCCGCGAGGAATGGAAGGCCCAGGCCGAGACCAACAAGATCCTCGGTCGCTTCAAGAGCCCGATCCCGGTCGACGGCATCTGCGTGCGCATCGGCGCCATGCGTTGCCACAGCCAGGCGCTGACCATCAAGCTGAACAAGGACGTGCCGCTGGCCGACATCGAAGGCCTGATCAGCCAGCACAACCCATGGGTCAAGCTGGTGCCGAACCAGCGCGAGATCAGCATGCAGGAGCTGAGCCCGACCAAGGTCACCGGCACCCTGAACATCCCGGTTGGCCGTCTGCGTAAGCTGAACATGGGTTCGCAGTACCTGGGCGCGTTCACCGTTGGCGACCAGCTGCTGTGGGGCGCTGCCGAGCCGCTGCGGCGCATGCTGCGGATTCTGCTGGAGCGTTGATCGTTCTGGTTTGACCGAAAACCCGTGCTGGTGACAGTACGGGTTTTTTGTTGGTCGTCGGAAGATATTCAGCGCCTGTGAGATCGAGCGCCGCCCGCGCGGCGCTCGATATCCGCCACCCCGCCGACCCCTACGCCAAGCCCAAGACAGACAAAACACTACAATCCAAGTAAAGTGCCGCCCCCGCCGTTTCAGCAAAAGGATCTTTCCCCCATGACCACCCCCTTGGATATCGCCGTCATCGGCGCCACCGGCAGCGTCGGTGAAACCCTGGTGCAGATCCTCGAAGAACTGTCGTTCCCAGTCGCCACCTTGCACCTGTTGGCAAGCATGGAGTCGGCCGGTAGCAGCGTGATGTTCGCCGGCAAGAAGCTCAAGGTGCGCGAGGTCGACAGTTTCGATTTCGCCCAGGTCAAGCTGGCCTTCTTCGCCGCTGGCCCTGCGGTCAGCCGCAGCTTCGCCGGTAAGGCCGAGCAGGCCGGCTGCACGGTCATCGACTTGTCCGGCGGCCTGGAAGACGCCTTGCCGGTGGTCCCGGAGGCCAACGCCGAGCGCCTCGACGGCCTGGCGCTGCCCGCCCGCATTTCCAGCCCTAGTGCCGCAGCGGTAGCGCTTGCCGTGGCATTGGCACCGCTCAAGGGCTTGATGGAGATCGAGCGGGTGCAGGTCATGGCCGCGCTGGCAGTGTCTGCCCAAGGGCGCGAGGCGGTCAACGAACTGGCCCGGCAGACCGCCGAGCTGCTCAATGCACGACCACTGGAGCCGCGTTTCTTCGACCGCCAGGTGGCATTCAACCTATTGCCTCAGGTGGGTGCGGTGGACGAGCAGGGGCATAGTGCCCTGGAGCGGCGCCTGGTGGTCGAGCTGCGCGAGCTGCTGGGCTTGGCGGATTTGAAGTTTTCCGTGACCTGCATTCAAGTCCCGGTGTTTTTCGGCGATAGCTTCAGTGTAGCGCTACAGAGCCGCGCGCCAGTCGACCTGGCGGCGGTCAATCAGGCGCTGGACAGCGCCGATAGCCTTGAGTTGGTCGAGCCCGAGGATTACCCGACACCTGTCGGCGACGCAGTCGGGCAGGACGTGGTCTATGTTGGTCGTGTACGCCATGGTGTAGATGAGCCCGAACAGTTGAACCTGTGGCTGACCACCGACAATTTGCGCAAGGGCGCCGCCCTCAACGCCGTCCAAGTGGCGCAATTGTTGATAAAACCCAGGGTGTAAATGATACTGGCGAGCAATTTTGTCCTACATCGGTAGAAGGTGTTGGACGATCCATACAAGGGAAGAGTCATGCTTCGAATTCGCAAACTGGTTCTGGCCATGGCAGCAGCATCGGCGCTGTCGTCCGGCATGGCGAACGCCCTGGGGTTGGGTGAACTGACCCTCAAGTCGGCGCAGAACCAGCCGCTGGATGCCGAGATCGAACTGCTCGATGTACGTGACCTGCGAGCCTCGGAAGTGGCGCCGAGCCTGGCGTCGCCGGAAGAATTCAGCAAGGCCGGAGTGGCCTATCCCAGCTATCTGGAAGACCTGACCTTCACCCCGGTGATCAACCCCAACGGCAAGAGCGTATTGCGGGTGACCTCCAGCCAGCCGCTGCCGGGTACCGTGGTCAAGTTCCTGGTCCAGGTGATGTGGCCCCAAGGTCGCCTGCTGCGTGACTACAGCGTGTTGCTCGACCAGGCCAAGGCCCAGGGCGAGCAGCCGGCGGCGGGCAATATCGCAGCGCCGGTCAGCGCTGGCGCCAGCTACACCACCCAGCGCCGTGACACCCTGTGGCAGATCGCTGCCCAGCATGTCCAGGGCGGCTCTGTGCAGCAGGCCATGATCGCCATCCAGGCGCTCAATCCCGACGCCTTCATTGGCAACAACATCAACCAGCTGAAGGTCGGCCAGGTATTGCGCCTGCCCGATCAGCAGCAGGTGCAGAGTATCCCCCAGGGCGAAGCCAACCGTGAGGTGGCCGAGCAGTACCGTGCGTGGCGCGAAGGCCGGCGGCTGGGTCCGCGGGCGCGCCAGCTCGACGCCACCCGCCGTGGTGCCGCCGAAGCCGCGCCAGCGCGCATCGCTCAAGGCGACAATCTGCGCCTGGTGACGCCTGGCAACCAGGCCGATGCCAAGGACGCCAAAGCGCTCAGCGACCAGCTGGCGGTGGCCCAGGAGAGCCTGGACACCAGTCGCCGCGACAACGAAGAACTCAAGAGCCGCATGAGCGACCTGCAGAGCCAACTGGACAAGCTGCAGCGTCTGATCGAGCTGAAGAACGACCAATTGGCCCGCCTGGAAGCGCAGGGCGGCGCTGCGGCTGCTCCGTCGACCGCCGCAGCGCCCGCGGCCGCTGGTGCCGCGCAGGTACCAGCCGATGCTGCCGAGCCCGTGGTCGAGCCGGCGCCGGCTGCCGTGGACACGGCGCCGGAAAACCCGCCGAGCGCAGATCAACAGGCAGTCGACGAGCAGCCAGGCGCGCTTGACGATCTGCTGGGCAATCCGCTGCTGCTGGGGCTGATCGCAGGCTCCGCGGCATTGGTGCTGTTGTTGCTGGTCCTGCTGCTGATGCGCAAGCGCAAGGCCCAACAGGAGGCCGAGAAGCATCTGCGCATGGCCCGCGCCCTGGCCGAGGAAAACGAACGTGCCCCGGACTTCGACTTGCCGCCGAGCAGCTTCGAAGGGGTCGAGGTTTCGGCGCCGAGCGTGACCCTGTCGCCGGCCGTGGTCGCGGCCTCGGCCGCCGCTGCGACAGCGGCGGAAAAGCCGGTTGCGCCAGCCCCAGTGGCCGAGCCGCAAACCGACATCGACCCGATTGCACGATTGCTCGCCGAAGTCGATCAGAGCATCGCCGCCGGTCGTCTGAACCACGCAGCCGACCTGCTTGAGTCGGCAGTTGCCGCCGAGCCTGAGCGTGACGACCTGCGTCTCAAGCTCATGGACGTGTATGCCCGCCAGGGGGATCACAGTGGGTTCGTCGAGCAGGAGCGCAAGCTGTCTGCCAGTGAAAACAACGTGGCCCAGGTCGACGACCTCAAGAGTCGCTATCCTGCCATGCTTGGCTTGGCAGCTGCTGGCCTGGGCGCTGCCGCCCTGGCTGCGGAAATGGACGAGCAGTACGTGCAGGACTTGCTGCAGGACGATGCGCCGCCGGCTGCCGAAGACGTGCCTCAGGCAGTGCCGGAGTCTGCGCCGCATGTTGATCCGGAACCAGAGGCAGAGCCAGACGTCATCAGCCAGACGCCCGCTCCCGAAGTCGACGACTTGGACAGCGCCTTCGATCTCAGTCTGGATGACGATCTGCCGCTGGACACGGCCCTCGAACCGCCGATGCTCGACGAGGAAGCGCCGGCCCAGCCACTGGCCGAAGAGTCCCCGGACGTTGCGCCGGTCGAGCCCGTCACCGACGCCGATGCCGATTTCGAAACCCTGTTGGCCCAGGCCGAAGCGCCAGCGCTCGATGACCTTGCCGATTTCGACCTGGACACCGGCGAGCCAGCCCCGGCAGATCCCGAGGCACCCGTGGACGTGGCGGCGGAGCTCGCCGCCTTCGACGCCATCCCGGAATTCGACCCGATCTCCGAGTTGGAGCTGCCGGAGGACTTCGACCTGTCACTGTCGTTGGACGACGATTCGGCAGCGGCGAAGAACTTCGCCTCGGAGCTGGACGACGTCAATGCCGAGCTCGACAAGCTGTCGCAGAATCTCGAAAGCCCCTCGCTGGAGCCGCAGTTCACCGCCGAGGACGCTGCTGCCGATCTCGAGCCGCTGGATGACCTGGACTTCGACTTCTTCTCCGGCACCGATGAGGTGGCGACCAAGCTCGACCTGGCGCGGGCGTATATCGACATGGGCGACCATCAGGGCGCTCGGGACATCCTCGACGAGGTGGTCAAGGATGGCGACGATACCCAGCGTCAGGAAGCCGAGGACATGCTCTCGCGCTTGGTCTGACAGGACCGCCTGATGACAACGGCAGCCCAATACGGCTGCCGTTGTCGTTATAATCCCCGCCATTCCGTATCATCCACAGGTTTCAGGTTCTTGGACATCATCGACACCGCCGCCTCAGAATCGGCCGCCGAAGGCTTCACCCGCATCGCCCTGGGGGTGGAATACAAGGGATCGCGCTACCGTGGCTGGCAACGCCAGGCCAGCGGCGTTCCCAGTGTGCAACAGGCCCTCGAGCAGGCCTTGTCGAAGGTCGCCAACGAACCCATCGCCGTGGTCTGTGCCGGTCGAACCGATGCCGGTGTCCACGGCTGCGGTCAGGTGGTGCATTTCGATACCCGGGCCCAGCGCGATGAACGCGCCTGGACCCTGGGCAGCAATTTCAACCTGCCTCACGACATCAGCGTGGTCTGGGCGCGGCCGATGCCCGCCGATTTCCATGCGCGTTTCAAGGCAACCGCGCGGCGCTACCGTTACGTCATCTACAACGATCCGATCCGTCCGGCGCACCTGGCCGAAGAAGTCACCTGGAACCATCGTCCGCTGGACGTCGAGCGCATGGCCGAGGCGGCCCAGTACCTGCTCGGTACCCATGACTTCAGTGCCTTTCGTGCGAGCCAGTGCCAGGCCAAGTCGCCGATCAAGCACATCCATCACCTGCGGGTCACCCGCCACGGTCGCATGATCGTGCTCGACGTGCGCGCCACCGCGTTTCTCCACCACATGGTGCGTAACATCGCCGGGGTGCTGATGACCATCGGCGCCGGCGAGCGGCCGGCCAGTTGGGCGCGTGAGGTGCTCGAGGGGCGCAATCGCCGCGAGGGCGGCGTGACGGCGCATCCTTATGGTCTGTACCTGGTGCAGGTGGAGTACCCGGAAAGCTTCGAGCTGCCGAGTCGTTACATTGGTCCACATTTTCTCAGCGGCTATGAAAGCCTGGTCGACTGACGGCGCCTGGGGCATTTGCTAAGATCCGGCCTTTGACCACGCATTCAGGGTTTGCAGTCCATGAGCAACGTGCGCAGCAAGATTTGCGGAATCACCCGCATCGAAGACGCCCTGGCCGCGGCCGACGCCGGAGCCGATGCCATCGGCTTCGTCTTCTATGCCAAGAGCCCGCGGGCCGTTGACGTGCGCCAGGCGCGGGCGATCATCGCCGAGTTGCCGCCGTTCGTGACCACTGTGGGTCTGTTCGTCAATGCCTCGCGTTGCGAGCTCAACGAGATTCTCGAAGTGGTGCCGCTGGACCTGCTACAGTTCCACGGCGACGAAACCCCCGCCGATTGCGAAGGCTTCCATCGCCCCTGGATCAAGGCCTTGCGGGTGCGTCCCGGAGACGACCTCGAGGCAGCCTGCCAGCTGTATGGCGGTGCCCAGGGCGTGTTGCTGGATACCTACGTGGCCGGTGTGCCGGGCGGTACCGGCGAGGCGTTCGACTGGTCGCTGGTGCCGGCTGGCCTGAGCAAGCCGGTGATCCTTGCCGGTGGCCTGTCGGCAGGCAACGTCGGCCAGGCCATCGCCCAGGTGCGGCCGTATGCCGTGGATGTCAGCGGCGGTGTGGAGCAGAGCAAGGGCATCAAGGATGCCGCGAAGATCGATGCATTCATCCGTGCGGTGAAGCAGGCGTGAGGGCAGATGTGACGGCTGGCGGCGCGCCATCGTCCATAGCTATCGCAGCCCTGCGGGGCAGTCGCCGGTACGCCGTGCGGCACAGAACACCATTGACGACGACGCGGTACGCAGGCAGCCCCTGCGATTGGGTCGTCATCGTTTGATAGAAGAATTTGAGCTCAAGGGTAGGGCATGGCCGGCCAGACCGGTCCCCGCCCGCCGATACTGGAGAAAGAAAGCATGAGCAACTGGTTGGTCGACAAACTGATTCCATCGATCATGCGTTCCGAGGTGAAGAAGAGCTCGGTGCCAGAAGGCCTGTGGCACAAGTGCCCAGCCTGCGAAGCCGTGCTGTATCGTCCGGAGCTGGAAAAGACCCTGGATGTCTGCCCCAAGTGCAACCACCACATGCGCATCGGCGCACGTGCCCGCATCGACATCTTCCTGGATGCCGAAGGCCGTGCCGAGCTGGGTGCCGATCTCGAGCCGGTGGACCGTCTGAAATTCCGAGACGGCAAGAAGTACAAGGACCGCCTGGTCGCCGCGCAGAAACAGACGGGTGAGAAAGACGCCCTGATCTCCATGAGCGGCACCCTGATGGGCATGCCGATCGTCGTCAGTGCCTTCGAGTTTTCCTTCATGGGTGGTTCGATGGGGGCCGTGGTCGGCGAGCGTTTCGTCCGTGCTGCCAACTACGCGCTGGAAAACCGCTGCCCGATGATCTGCTTCTCGGCCTCCGGCGGCGCTCGTATGCAGGAAGCGCTGATCTCGCTGATGCAGATGGCCAAGACTTCGGCCGTGCTGGCGCGCCTGCGCGAAGAGGGCATTCCGTTCATCTCCGTGCTGACCGACCCGGTCTATGGCGGCGTTTCCGCCAGTCTGGCGATGCTCGGCGACGTCATCGTCGGTGAGCCGAAGGCGCTGATCGGCTTCGCCGGCCCGCGCGTGATCGAGCAGACCGTGCGTGAAAAACTGCCGGAAGGCTTCCAGCGCAGCGAGTTCCTCCTTGAGCATGGCGCCATCGACCTGATCATCTCCCGCGGTGAGCTGCGTCCACGTCTGGCCCGCCTGTTGGCGCAGATGACCGGCCAACCAACGCCTGAGCAGGCGCGCGAGGCGGCTGCGGTCGCGTGATGACAGAGCACAGCCCACGTACGCTCGGCGAGTGGCTCGCCTATCTCGAGCAGTTGCACCCGTCGGCCATCGACATGGGGCTGGAGCGATCGCAACAGGTGCTTGCCCGGCTGGCGCTGGGCAAGCTTGCGCCGCGCGTGATCACCGTGACCGGTACCAATGGCAAGGGCTCGACCTGCGCCTTCGTCGCCTCGATGCTGCGCGCGCAGGGCCTCAAAGTCGGCGTCTACAGCTCGCCGCACCTGCTGCGCTACAACGAGCGGGTGCTTGTCGACGGCCACGAGGCCAGCGATGAGCGCCTGTGCGAAGCGTTTGCCGCCGTCGAGGCGGCGCGTGGCGAGATTTCCCTGACCTACTTCGAAATGGGCACCCTGGCGGCGTTCTGGCTGTTCGAGCGGGCGGGGCTCGATGCCGTCGTACTCGAAGTCGGTTTGGGCGGGCGCCTGGATACTGTGAACGTGATCGATGCCGACCTGGCGTTGGTGACCAGTGTCGGCGTCGATCATGTCGATTACCTGGGGGATACCCGCGAATCGGTCGCCTTCGAGAAGGCCGGGATCTTCCGCCCAGGCAAACCAGCCCTGTGCGGCGACCTCGATCCACCCCAGCCACTGTTGGACAAGGCCGCCGAACTGGCGGCGCCGTTGTTCCTGCGTGGTCGTGATTTCGATCTGGCCAGCACCGACGAACACTGGCAATGGCGTGGGGTAGGGGGTGATGGCGCGGTGGTCGAACTGCATGACCTGCCGTTGCTCGATCTGCCGATGGAAAACGCCGCCCTGGCCCTGCAGGCCTATCTGTTGATGGGGCTTCCATGGGACGTGGGGCAGTTGCGCCAGGCGTTGCTCGATACCCGCATCACAGGTCGCCTTGACCGGCGTACTGTTCGCTGGCAGGGCAAGGCCGTGCAGTTGCTGCTGGATGTCGGGCACAACCCGCATGCTGCCGACTACCTGGCTCGTCGCCTCGCTGCCCGTCCTCTGAAGGGGCGTCGCCTGGCCGTGTTCGGGCTGCTGGCCGACAAGGACCTGGACGGTGTACTCGCGCCGCTGCATGGCTTGGTCGATGACTGGGCAGTAGCACCGCTGGACACCCCCCGTAGTCGGCCCGGTGGCGAACTGGCCAAGGCCTTGACGAACCTCGGCGCGGCGGTGAAGTCTTATGCCAGTGTCGACGCAGCGCTGGAAGGGCAATGCGCGCAAGCAACCGAGGATGACCAGATCCTGCTGTTCGGTTCGTTTTTCTGTGTCGCCGAGGCATTGCAATGGCTCGAGCGGCAGGCCGCGGAGGGTGGAGTAGATGGCAGTGCTGGATAAAGGGATGAAACAGCGCATGGTCGGTGCGTTGGTGCTGGTGGCACTGGCGGTGATTTTCCTGCCGATGCTGTTCACCCGCGAGGATGAGATGCGCCAGGTGCAGGTCCAGGCACCGGAAGCGCCGGCCATGCCGAGCCTGCCTGAAGTCAAGGTGGAGGAGGTGGCGGTGCCTGAGCCGCAGCCAGTGCCGGATCCTGTGCAGGAGCAGCCCCAGGAGGCGCCTGTGGTGGTCGATGAATCCTCGGCGCAGCCAACCACGCCGAGCCAGCCGATCACCCCCTCGCCGCAGACCCAGGCGCAATCCCAGCCACAGCCGAAGGCGCAGACTCCGCTGCCGACCCCGGCTGCCGCTGCCAAGCCGGCCACCGCGACAGCTCCGGCGGCTGCGGCCACCGCACCCTCGAAGATCGACGCCAATGGCCTGCCGGTGAGTTGGTCCATTCAGTTGGCCAGCCTGTCCAACCGCGCCGGTGCCGACAACCTGCAGAAAACCCTGCGAAGCCAAGGCTACAACGCTTACATCCGCTCGGTCGGCGGCATGAATCGAGTGTACGTCGGACCTCTGATCGAACGCGCCGAGGCCGAACGCCTGCGTGATGTGATCAATCGCCAGCAGAATCTCAAGGGCTTCGTCGTCCGCTTCCAGCCCGAACGAGGCTGAGTCTTCAGCGCCGCTTCGTAGCCATTCGCGGGCTTGCCCGCGGATGGTCCCCCCATAATCGATCTGACATTCCGCTTACCCACAGCCCGCCGCTCTGGTAAAATGCGCCGCCTCAAACGTCTACAGGCAGCACCGTGGCATTTACCCTGGTTGATTGGGCGATCATCGCGATCATCGCCGTTTCCACACTGATCAGTCTCAAGCGCGGTTTCGTCAAGGAAGCCTTGTCCCTGCTCATCTGGATCATTGCCGGCGCCGTTGCCTGGATGTTCGGCGGCTCGCTCTCGGTGTACCTTGAAAGCTATATCCAGACGCCGTCGATGCGCACCATTGCCGGTTGCGCCATTCTTTTCGTCGCCACCCTGCTGGTGGGGGCCATGCTCAATTTTCTCATCGGCGAGCTGATTCGGGTGACCGGGTTGTCCGGCACGGATCGCTTCCTCGGCATGGCCTTCGGCGCCGCGCGCGGGGCGTTGCTGGTGGTGGTGGCAGTGGGCCTGCTCAGCCTGGGCCCGGTGCAACAGGACAGCTGGTGGCAGGAGTCTCGCCTGATACCACAATTTCTATTGGTAGCCGACTGGTCGAAAAACCTCATCCTGGGGTTCACCAGCCAGTGGTCCAGTGGGGCGATCAGCACTCCGGCTGATCTTCCGTTCAAGGAACAGTTGCTCGGGCCAGCCCGGCCTTGAGCGCTTTTCACTCAAGTTTCATCAAAGTAGGGGTTGCGTCGCATGTGTGGCATCGTCGGTATCGTCGGTAAGTCGAACGTCAATCAGGCGCTGTATGACGCGCTTACGGTCCTCCAGCACCGCGGCCAGGACGCTGCCGGTATCGTGACCAGCCACGACGGCCGGTTGTTCCTGCGCAAGGATAATGGCCTGGTGCGCGATGTCTTCCAGCAGCGCCACATGCAGCGCCTGGTCGGCCACATGGGTATCGGCCACGTGCGCTACCCGACCGCGGGCAGCTCGACCTCGGCCGAGGCCCAGCCGTTCTACGTCAACTCGCCGTACGGCATCACCCTGGCGCACAACGGCAACCTGACCAACGTCGAGCAGTTGGCCAAGGAGATCTACGAGTCCGACCTGCGCCACGTCAACACCAATTCCGACTCCGAAGTGCTGCTCAACGTGTTCGCCCACGAGCTGGCCGTGCGCGGCAAGCTGCAGCCGACCGAGGAAGACGTGTTCGCTGCCGTGTCCCACGTCCACAGCCGCTGCGTGGGCGGCTATGCGGTCGTGGCGATGGTTACCGGCTACGGCATCGTCGGTTTCCGTGACCCCAACGGCATCCGCCCGGTGGTATTCGGTCAGCGCCACACCGACGAAGGCGTGGAATACATGATCGCCTCCGAGAGCGTCGCCCTCGACGTCCTCGGCTTCACCCTGATCCGTGACCTGGCGCCGGGCGAAGCGGTGTACATCACCGAGGAAGGCCAGCTGTACACCAAGCAGTGCGCCGAAAACCCGACCCTGCAGCCGTGCATCTTCGAGCACGTCTACCTGGCCCGTCCGGACTCGATCATGGACGGTGTGTCGGTGTACAAGGCGCGCCTGCGCATGGGTGAGAAGCTCGCCGAGAAGATCCAGCGCGAGCGCCCGGACCATGACATCGACGTGGTCATCCCGATTCCGGACACCAGCCGCACCGCAGCCCTGGAACTGGCCAACCACCTGGGTGTGAAGTTCCGCGAAGGCTTCGTCAAGAACCGTTACATCGGCCGTACCTTCATCATGCCCGGCCAGGCCGCGCGCAAGAAGTCGGTGCGCCAGAAACTCAACGCCATCGAGCTGGAGTTCCGCGGCAAGAACGTCATGCTGGTCGACGACTCGATCGTGCGCGGCACTACCTGCAAGCAGATCATCCAGATGGCCCGCGAAGCTGGCGCCAAGAACGTCTACTTCTGCTCCGCAGCCCCTGCGGTGCGCTACCCCAACGTCTACGGCATCGACATGCCGAGCGCTCACGAACTGATCGCCCACAACCGCACCACCGAACAGGTGGCCGAGTTGATCGGCGCCGACTGGCTGGTCTACCAGGACCTGCCGGACCTGATCGAATCGGTCGGTGGCGGCAAGATCAAGATCGAGCACTTCGATTGCGCGGTGTTCAACGGTGAATACGTCACCGGCGACATCGACGAAGCCTACCTCGATCGCATCGAGCAGGCCCGTAACGACCTGGCCAAGGTCAAGAACCAGGCGGTCAGCGCGATCATCGACCTCTACAACAACTGATTTAGGGAGCGACGGCATGACGGATCAATGGGATGCCGGGCGACTGGACAGTGACCTCGAGGGTGTCGGCTTCGACACCCTGGCGGTGCGTGCCGGTCAGTACCGTTCACCGGAGGCCGAACACAGCGAAGCGCTGTTCCTGACCTCCAGCTATGTGTTCCGCACCGCAGCCGACGCCGCGGCGCGCTTCGCTGGCGAAACACCGGGCAATGTCTATTCGCGCTACACCAACCCGTCGGTGCGGGCCTTCGAAGAGCGTCTGGCGGCCATGGAGGGCGCAGAGCAGGCCGTGGCGACGTCCACCGGCATGGCAGCGCTGCTCGCCGTGGTGATGTCGCTGTGCAGCGCTGGCGATCACGTGCTGGTGTCGCAGAGCGTCTTCGGCTCGACCATCAGCCTGTTCGAGAAGTACTTCAAGCGCTTTGGCGTGCAAGTGGACTACGTGCCGTTGGCCGACCTGGCCGGCTGGGAAAAGGCCATCAAGGCCAATACCAAGCTGCTGATCGTCGAGTCGCCATCCAACCCGCTGGCCGAGCTGGTCGATATTGCCGCATTGAGCGAAATCGCCCATGCCCGGGGTGCCATGCTGGTGGTCGACAACTGCTTCAGCACCCCGGCGTTGCAACAGCCGCTCAAGCTCGGCGCCGATATCGTGTTCCACTCGGCCACCAAGTTCATCGACGGCCAAGGTCGTTGCATGGGCGGCGTGGTAGCTGGGCGTGCCGAGCAGATGAAAGAAGTGGTGGGTTTCCTGCGTACTGCCGGTCCGACCCTCAGCCCGTTCAACGCCTGGATCTTCACCAAGGGCTTGGAAACCCTCAAGCTGCGCATGCGTGCCCACTGCGAGAGCGCCCAGGCGCTGGCCGAGTGGCTGGAGCAGCAGGAAGGCGTGGAGAAAGTGCACTATGCCGGCCTGCCGAGCCACCCGCAGCACGAACTGGCCAAGCGCCAGATGAGCGGTTTCGGCGCGGTGGTGAGCTTTGAGGTCAAGGGTGGCAAAGAGGGCGCCTGGCGCGTCATCGACGCCACGCGGATGATCTCGATCACCACCAACTTGGGTGACAGCAAGACTACCATCGCCCATCCGGCCACCACCTCCCACGGTCGTCTGTCGCCCCAGGAGCGTGAAGCGGCTGGCATTCGCGACAGCCTGATCCGCGTCGCCGTCGGTCTGGAAGACGTGGCTGACCTGCAGGCAGACCTGGCGCGTGGCTTGGCTGCTTTGTGATGGAACTCAAAGGTGGCGGGCCGGGCCATAACGGCCGGGTAGCGCTGGTGACCGGTGCCGCGCGCGGCATCGGCCTGGGTATCGCCGCCTGGCTGATCTGCGAAGGTTGGCAGGTGGTGCTCAGCGACCTGGATCGCCCGCGCGGAGCCAAGGTGGCCAAGGCGCTGGGCGACAACGCCTGGTTCGTCAGTATGGACGTCGCAGATGAAGCGCAGGTCAGTGCCGGGGTGTCCGAGGTGCTCGGTCAGTTCGGTCGCCTGGACGCGCTGGTATGCAATGCAGCCATTGCCAACCCGCACAACCATACCCTCGAGAGCCTGAGCCTGGGGCAATGGAACCGGGTGTTGGCGGTCAACCTCAGTGGTCCGATGCTGCTGGCCAAGCACTGTGCGCCGTATCTGCGTGCGCACAGTGGCGCCATCGTCAACCTGACCTCGACCCGTGCCCGCCAATCCGAGCCGGATACTGAAGCCTATGCAGCGAGCAAGGGCGGCCTGGTGGCCTTGACCCATGCCTTGGCCATGAGCCTTGGCCCGGAGATCCGGGTCAACGCGGTGAGCCCGGGCTGGATTGATGCCCGCGATCCTTCGCAGCGGCGGGCCGAGCCATTGACCGAGGCCGACCATGCCCAGCATCCGGCGGGCAGGGTAGGGACTGTGGAGGATGTCGCGGCCATGGTCGCCTGGTTGCTGTCGCGTCAGTCGGGGTTCGTGACCGGGCAGGAGTTCGTGGTCGACGGCGGTATGACCCGCAAGATGATCTACAGCTGAGAAAGGTCCCTTTTTAATGCTTTACGGAATGTTGGGAAAGAGAGGCGGTGATGGGTTTAGCGGCATTTGGGGGGGCACCAGGTGCTTGTCTTGAGGGTTGAGGTGGCGCTCGATCTCACAGGCGCTGCATCTCCCGAACGAACATCCCAGCCCCCAGCCCCCACCAATCCGCGAAGCCCCCCTTTTTTCTCCACAACGCTTTTCCATCTTTTTCGCCGTTTTTGAAAAAAAATCCAATGGGGGTATTGACTTAGCTTCGGCACCTGCGTAAATTTCGCGGCCTCAGCGAAGCAAACGCAACAAGCAACACTGCGAGGGTGATTAGCTCAGCCGGGAGAGCATCTGCCTTACAAGCAGAGGGTCGGCGGTTCGATCCCGTCATCACCCACCACTTCCTGAGATGTTCCTGACCCGGGACGCTTCGAAAGAAGCCTCCTAACAGAGAGGAACGGGACGCAAGTCCATATGCGCAGCGGTAGTTCAGTCGGTTAGAATACCGGCCTGTCACGCCGGGGGTCGCGGGTTCGAGTCCCGTCCGCTGCGCCATCTTCGCCTCGAGGTCCCATGAACATCTCGAAGCAACGGAAAGAGCGAATGATGTCCGTTCTTTTCGTGCCTCCCGCCACTATTCGGCGGAGCAGGTCCAGGTTTCAACCGGGCGTAAGCCCAAGCGATACGCAGCGGTAGTTCAGTCGGTTAGAATACCGGCCTGTCACGCCGGGGGTCGCGGGTTCGAGTCCCGTCCGCTGCGCCATATTCGCCTCGAGGCCCTGAACACCTCGAAGCTACGAACAAAGCGACCTCCGGGTCGCTTTTTTCGTTTCTGCGCCCGGTCAGCACTGACTTTTACAAGATGCTGACACACTCTTAATCTAACGACGGTTCCCGTGCTGCCTGCGCTGTTGCACAATAGGCACCCTTCGACTTACCCGGAATTCGCAATGACCAGATCATCCGTCTTTGGTGCGCTCGGGCTGGCCCTGGTGCTGGCGGGCGTGACCGGTTGCTCCTCGAAAAAAGCCGCAATCTACGAGCACGAGAACTTCGATGATTCGGGCACCTTCTCGCGCAGCTTCCCGGTCAGCGATGCCGGTTCGTGCGAGGCGGCACGCCGTGCCTTGCTCAGCCAGGGCTACATCATCACCAACAGTGGCCCCAATCAGGTTGCCGGCAACAAGAGCTTCCAGCAGAACAGCGAGAACCACCTGCAGATCAGCTTCAACGTCACCTGTGCACCGGATGTCAGCGACGACCAGCGTTCCACCATGTTCGCCAACGCCCTGCAGGACCGCTACAGCCTGAAGAAATCCAACACTTCAGCCAGCCTTGGGGTGGGGGTGCTCGGGTCGGTGTCGATGCCGATCGGCTCCAGTGACGACTCCATGGTCAAGGTGGCCAGCGAGACGGTGACTGCGGCGCAGTTCTACGACCGTTATTTCGTCTTGGTCGAGAGCTATCTGCCCAAGCCGAAGAAGGTCAAGAAAGCCAAGACGGAAGCACCGAAAGCCGAGCCGGCCGCGCCTGCCCTTGGCTTGCCGGAACAGGCCCTGGCTCCGCCAGCGGTGCCGGCCCCTGAGCCCGCCCCGGCAGCAGCGCCTGCGGTTGCCACTGAGCCTGCGCCTTCGCCTGCAGCGGAGACGGCACCCGCAGCGTCCGCAACCCCTCCTGCCGCAGTAGCCGCCGCCAGCGAAGCCGCTAGCGCACCGGTGGTCGACGACAGCCAGGGTTCGCAGCCCATCGCTCCTCCTGCCGAGCCTGCGCCCATTGAGGTGCAGTCGCAGGAGGTTCAGTCCAGTGAGACCAGCCAAACCAGCGAAGCGGTCGAGAGCGCGCCTTCAACGCCGTGATGGGCGCGGCACACGACCTGTAACAGATAGCCGGCGATAACTTCCTGAACACCTGCTACGTTTATCACTCATAAGCTCGTCATCATTCCTTCATCCAGCCACCGTAGGTTGGGAAGATGACCCACGAAGACACATGAGAGAAGAGGACGCAGGACCATGGATGACTATCAGGAAGAACTGCTCGAAGACCGCGCCTACGAGCTCGATAGCCCGGAACCGGCAGACGACGCCACCGAGCTTTAACCTAGCCGTCGCTGGTTGCGACGGTAATCCCCCGGTGTCAGGCCGGTCCAGCGCTTGAATGCGCGCTGGAAGGCCTCAGCCGACGCAAATCCCAACAAGTACGCAATCTCGCCGAAGGCCAATGCCGTGTCGCGGATATAGGTCTCGGCCAGGTCGCGGCGGGTGTCGTTCAGCAGTTCGCGAAAACCGGTGCCTTCCTCGGCCAGTCTGCGCCGCAGCGTCCACGTCGGGAGCTGCAGGTGGCGCGCCACATCTTCCAGGTCAGGTTCTCGTCCGCCATTGAGCAACGGGCCGAGCAGGTGGGTGATCCGTTCACCCAGGCTACGCACCCGCGTACGCTGCACCATCTCGGCTTCGCACAGCTGCAACAAGTGCTGCCAGGTGCTGGGGCAGTGGTGTGGGTTGACGATGTCCAAGGTCGTCCGCCCCAAGCGCAGCTGGTTGCCCTCGGCGGAGAACTGCACGGTGCTGGTGCACAGGGCTTGGTAACGTGCCGCATAGCTTGGCGCATCGAATTCGATCTCCAGCCGTTCAGCCTGCAAGGGGCGTCCCACCAGATCGGACAGCTGGGCCAACCAGCCCGCCAGCAGTGACTCGACCACGAAACGGTTGTAGGCGTTGTACGGGCTGATCGAATAGAAACGCAACCACGCGCCATGGGCGTCTTCATGGTAGCTCGACTGCCCCCGGTAGTTGGCCGCATACAGGGGTTCGAAACGCAACAGGGCGTGCGCCGCGGCGCCCACCGTGGGGGCCTGCGCTGCTGCGACCCCGGCCAGGCCGGCATGGGGCAGGCGGCTGAGGTGGCCCATGCGCAGGCCCAGGGCCGGTTCGCCGGCCAGCGCCTGGGCCGCATGCCCCAGGTGCATGTAACGGGGTATCGACAAGCGTGCCCCGGCTTCGGCCAGACGCGCCTCGTCCAGACCGTAGCGGTGCAGAAGCGGCAGCGGGTCGTGACCCAGCTCGGTCAAGGCAGCGGCCAGCGGTTGGACGAAGCCTACCGAAAGGTCACCCAGGCGTACGCGGGGACGTAACATCGCACTACAGCCACAGGTTGAGCAGACGCGCACCCTGGCTGGGTGGCCCCGCGAGCAGCTCGCCGTCCTGATAGGCGAAGCCCTGGCCGTCGCTGCCCTGTTCCCAGAATTGTCCGCGCATGAACACGCTCATGCTGATCACCTCGGCCGAAGCCGGCTGGGTCAATCGCTCCCAGGCGGTGCGCTCGCTGACCTCGCCGCGTTGTACGTCCAGGCGCGCAGCGGCCTCCTGGTGACGGTTGCCGCGCCAGGGCGCCTGCCAGCTGTCCTTGCCGCTGAGAAACACCGGGTTGGCGATCAACTGCACGGATTGCTTGGCCAGTTGCTGCTGGTTCTGCGGGTACCAGCTGTCGCTGCCGACCAGCACGCCCAAGCGCCCGGCCGGTGTATCGATGACTTGCAAGGGGTGCTGGTGGCCGGCATGGATGTAGCGGCGCGTTTCGCTTTCCGGAAACTGCTGGTGCTGAGGCTGGCCGAGCAACGAGCCGTCGCCGGCGAAGACCAGGCTGCTGTTGAACAGCGGGCCGCTGCCGGCGTGCAGCACGCCCTCTTCGACATATGGCGCAGGCAGGACGATGGAGCCCGCTACGAGGGTCACGCCGAACTCTCTGGCCAGGCCGCCGAACAACTGCTGGTAGTCGCTGGCCATCTGTTGCGCCTTCATGCGCAAGTGGGCATCGGCGCGGCGATCGTCACCACTGGCGCCGAGCATCGCCAAGCCATAGCGCAGCGGGTTGCTCAGCTCCAGCCATTGCAGCGCCTCGCGACTCTGGGTGGCCTGGTACAGCTCTTTCTTCTCGCCCCTGGCCCATAACCAGGTGCCGATGTGTTCTGGCAGTACCACCACCGTGCGCGGTCCCACCAGTCCTTGCGCGCGCGCCTGTTCAAGGTAGGCAGCGAGCTTGCGGTGCAGGCGTTGCAGGTTCTGGTAGTCGCTGGGGTAGAGCAGGGGCTCAACCCCCAGCAGGTTGCCGCGCTCGCCCGGTACGCCATGATTGAGCGCCACGGCGATGCGCAGGTCGGATAGGTAGTGGCCTTCCGGGCGCTGCTGGGTCCAGAAGCCGTAGCCGCACGCGGCGGCGATCATCACCAGCGCCAGGGCGCTTGCCAGGAGTTTTCGCATGGAGCTTCGGTATTCGCTGAAAATGGAGTGGGCCAGGCGATTGCGCCAGCCGATGCCGGGCATTCTGTCACGATATCCCCGGCGGCGGCGAATGATCGGCGCCCAGGTTTTGCCGAACCTGTAGGGCAAATGCCTGCAGGGCCGGCAGGTAGCGCTCGGCAGCCTGTTCGATGGTCATTGCCTTGGCGATGTAGATCAAGCTGACGCACCCCAGCAGGCGCTGCTGATCATGGTCGTACAGGGGCACGGCGATGGACGCGATGCTGGCCTCGCGGTTCCAGCCCATGTAGTTCTCGCCATAACCGCGGTGGCGGGCTTTGCGCAGGAGGTTGTCGAGGGCCAGACGGTCACGCGCCAGGTGGTATTCAGGCTCCTCGCGGGTCGCCAGTAGCGTGAGGATCTGCTCGCGCTCGGCCTCGCCGCAAAACGCCAGGTAGGCCATCCCGGTGGCGGTCTGCAGCACCGGCAGACGGCGGCCGACCATCGAGCGGTGGAAGGACAGGCGGCTGAAGCGGTGGGTGGTTTCGCGGACCACCATCTCGTCGACTTCCAGGGTGCAGATGTCGGTGGGCCAGACCACCTGCTGCAGGAGGTCGCCCAGCAAGGGGGCGGCGATGGCGGAAATCCACTGTTCATCGCGAAAGCCCTCGCTCAGTTCACGCACCTTCAGTGCCAGGCGAAAGCTGTCGTCGGATTCGCTGCGGCGCACGTAGCCCTCGTCCTGCAAGGTCTCGAGCAGGCGCCGGACGGTCGTGCGGTGCAAGTCGGTGAGCTCGGCCAGGCGCGTTGGGCTGGCACCCCCGTCCAGCCGGTTCAAGGTGTTGAGCAGGGTCAGGCCACGGCTCAGGCCGCGCACGGTCTTGTAGTCGGAGTCTCGATCTTTGTTCACTAAAAAACCTTAAAAAACAATGATGTGCACTAAGTGCACGCTGACGCTGTTTTTCATTGTAGGGCAATCGGCGCCATTCCTATACTCGCCACAACAACTACAAACGCCCTGACAGGGGAATACACCATGCGCCATGCCTGCCTGCACGCGACATCCCTACCTGCATCCATCGCCCGCGTCTTGGCCCCGCGAAGCGTAGCGACATTCCGCTAGACCCGTACCAGTCAAAACGCCCGTTCATCCCCCTTGCGCCTGCCTGCGCGAGGACGGTCGCGGCTTGCCTGGAAACCTTCCGGGCCGCCGAGGGCAGTGTCGAGGATCACAACAATGAACAAGCCGCATCCAGATCACATCCAGGCCGACTACACCGCAGACGTGGTGATCATCGGTGCCGGCCCCGTGGGGTTGGCCATCGCCAACTATCTCGGCCAGGCTGGCGTAAAGGTGCTGCAGATCGAGAAGCTCGACCAGCTGATCGACTACCCACGCGCCATCGGCATCGATGACGAGTCGTTGCGCACCATGCAGGCCATCGGTCTGGTCGAGCAGGTGTTGCCACACACCACGCCGTGGCACGCCATGCGCTTTCTCACGCCCAAGGGTCGCTGCTTCGCCGATATCCAGCCGAGCACCGACGAGTTCGGTTGGTCGCGCCGCAATGCGTTCATCCAACCGCAGGTCGATGCCGTGCTGCACCGAGGCCTGGAACGCTTCGCCCATGTCCGCACGCTGTTCTCCCGAGACGTGGTGCAGTTCCAGCAGGACGACGAGGGCGTGAGCCTGCAGATGACGGCTCCGGACGGTCGTCAGGAAACCGTGCGGGCGCGCTACCTGGTGGCTTGCGACGGTGGCAACAGCCTGATCCGTCGTACCCTGGACATCTCTTTCGAGGGCAAGACCGCCCCCAACCAGTGGATTGTCATCGACATCGCCAACGACCCGCTGGGCACTCCCAACGTGTACCTGTGCTGCGACCCGGTGCGCCCCTACGTATCGGCGGCGCTGCCCCACGGCGTACGACGCTTCGAGTTCATGGTGATGCCGGGTGAGACCGAGCAGGAGCTGGGCAATCCGGAGAACCTGCGCAAGCTGCTGGCCAAGGTGCTGCCCGACCCCGACCGGGTCGAGCTGATCCGCAGGCGCGTGTACACCCACAATGCCCGTCTGGCCGGCCGCTTCCGGGTCAAGCGGGTGCTGCTGGCCGGCGATGCAGCGCACATCATGCCGGTCTGGCAGGGCCAGGGTTACAACAGCGGTATGCGTGACGCCAGCAACCTGGGCTGGAAGCTGGCCCTGGTGGTCAAGGGCCTGGCCGGCGAAGCGCTGCTCGATACCTATGAGCAGGAGCGCCGCGACCACGCCAAGGCGATGATCGACCTGTCGGTGCTGGCCGGCCATGTATTGGCGCCGCCCAAACGCTGGCAGGGCGCGCTGCGCGATGGCATTTCCTGGGCACTGAACTACCTGCCGGCGGTCAAGCGCTACTTCCTGGAAATGCGTTTCAAACCCATGCCCCAGTACACCAAGGGGGCGCTGGTCGCCGCCGCGGACAGCAAGGCCACAGCGGTCGGGCGCATGTTCATCCAGCCCAAGGTACTCACCGAATCGGGTGAAATCCGCCTGCTCGATGACGTCATCGGCAGCCAGTTCGCCTTCATCGCCTGGGGCAACGATCCGCTCTGGGGGCTGAGTGCCGCCCAGGAGCAAGCCTGGCGTGCGCTGGGGGCCTGCTTCATCCAGGTGGTGCCGGACGTGCAACTCAAGGCCGGTCGCGAGGTGCCGGATGGGGTGATTCGCGTGGGCGACTGCACGGGGCGTCTGAAGGAGTGGTTCGGTCGCTACCCGGTATCCATTGCGCTGCTGCGTCCGGACCGCTTCGTCGGCGCGGTGGCCATCCCGCAAACCATCGGTCAGGCCAGCGATACCTTGCTGCGCGCCTTGGCTGCCCAGCCACTGTCAGGCGCACAGGTGCCCCTGGCATCGAAGGTGGCGTGAGATGAGCGCCTATCTGCACTGCCTGTCCCATACCCCGTTGGTAGGTTACGTCGATCCGCCGCAAGCGGTACTGGCCGAGGTCGACGAAGTGATCGGCGCGGCTCGCGCGCGCATCGCTGCATTCGACCCCGAGCTGGTGGTGCTGTTTGCCCCGGACCATTACAACGGCTTCTTCTACGACGTCATGCCGGCTTTTTGCATCGGCATGGGCGCCACCGCCATCGGCGATTTCCAGAGCGCCGCCGGCCCGCTCGACGTGCCCCGCGAGCTGGCCGAGGCCTGTGCCGGCGCGGTGCTCGAGGCGGGTGTGGACGCTGCAGTGTCGTACCGCATGCAGGTCGACCACGGCTTTGCCCAGCCGCTGGAGTACCTGCTTGGCGGCCTGGCGCACAAGCCGGTGATTCCGGTGTTCATCAACAGCGTCGCGGTACCGCTGCCCGGCTTCGCCCGCGCCCGGCTGCTCGGTGAGGCCGTTGGCCGCTTCGCCCGCAGCACTGGCAAACGCGTGTTGTTTCTCGGTTCTGGCGGCCTGTCGCACCAGCCGCCGGTGCCGGAACTGGCCCATGTCGATGCGCGCATGGCCGATCGCCTGATGGGCAGCGGCCGCGACTTGCCGACCAACGAGCGCCAGGCCCGTCAGCAACGGGTGATCAGCGCCGCCGAAGGTTTCGTGCGTGACCAGCACAGCCTGCACCCGCTCAACCCGGCCTGGGACAACCACTTCCTCGACCTGCTCGAACAGCGCCGTTTCGAAGAGCTCGACGTCATGGCCAACGCCGACCTGTCGACCCTGGCTGGCAAATCGACCCACGAGGTCAAGACCTGGGTAGCAGCCTTCGCCGCGCTCGCTGCCTACGGCGACTACCAAGCCAGCGAGCGCTATTACCGGCCGATCCCCGAGTGGATCGCAGGTTTTGGCTCGCTCAGCGCCCATTCCCTTATTTGATGACCGGAGGACTTCCATCATGACCAGCATTTCCATCAGCGAAGCCGCCAGCAGCCGATTTGCCCGTGTCCGCGAAGGCGAGCTCGATCTGCAGGTGCACTACAACGACCTTGGCGAAGGTGCCGAGACCGTGGTCATGCTCCATGGCTCCGGCCCGGGGGCCAGTGGCTGGGCCAACTTCAACCGCAATATCGAACCACTGCTGGCCGCCGGTTACCGCGTGGTCTTGATGGACTGCCCAGGCTGGAGCAAGAGCGACCCGATCGTCTGCCGTGGCTCTCGCTCGGACCTCAACGCCACCGCCCTCAAGGGCCTGCTCGACGTGCTGGGCCTCGAACGCGTGCACATCCTCGGCAACTCCATGGGCGGCCACAGCGCCGTGGCCTTTGCCCTGAGCTACCCCGAGCGCGTCGGCAAACTGGTGCTGATGGGCGGCGGCACCGGTGGCGTGAGCCCGTTCGTGCCGATGCCTACCGAGGGCATCAAGCTGATCAACGCCCTGTACCGCGAGCCCACCATCGACAATCTGAAGAAGATGATGAACGTCTTCGTCTACGACCCCAGCGACCTCACCGAGGCGCTGTTCCAGACCCGCCTGGACAACATGCTCAGTCGCCGCGACCACCTCGACAACTTCGTCGCCAGCCTGGCCGCCAACCCCAAGCAGTTCCCCGACTTCGCTGCACGCCTGGGCGAGATCAAGGCCAAGACCCTGGTGGTCTGGGGCCGCAACGACCGTTTCGTGCCGATGGACGTCGGCCTGCGCCTGATCGCCGGTATCGCCAATTCCGAACTGCACGTGTTCAACAACTGCGGCCACTGGGCCCAGTGGGAACACGCCGAGACCTTCAACCGCCTGGTACTGGACTTCCTCCAGCACTGATTTGAGGTACATCCCATGACCATCGATTCGCAAACCCTCGAGCGCCTGGCCGCCGACCTGCGCCGTGCCCAGCTGCTGGGGGAGGCCATCGCTCCGCTGCGTGACGTCATCGGCGCGGAAAACGCCGAAGCGGCCTACGCCATCCAGCGCTTGAACGTTGCCCACGCTCTGGTTGACGGGCGGCGTCTGGTGGGCCGCAAGATCGGTCTGACCAATCCCAAGGTGCAGGCCCAGCTGGGCGTCGACCAGCCGGACTTCGGCAGCCTGTTCGCCGACATGTGCTTCGGCGACAACGAAAGCGTGCCCTACGCCAGCGTCTTGCAGCCGAAGATCGAGGCCGAGATCGCCCTGGTGCTGGCCCACGACCTGCCCAGCGCGCAGACCACCTTCGCCGATGTGATCGCCGCCACTGGCCATGTGCTGCCGGCGCTGGAGATCGTCGGCAGCCGTGTGCAGGGCTGGAACATTCGCTTCGCCGACACCGTGGCCGACAACGCCTCCAGCGGTTGTTTCGTGCTTGGCGGCCCTGCACGCCAGTTGCACGACCTTGACCTGCGCGGCGCCGCCATGCGCATGACCCGCAACGGCGAGCTGGTGTCCAGCGGCACGGGTGCCGAATGCCTCGGCCACCCGCTCAACGCTGCCGTCTGGTTGGCCCGTACCATGGTGCGCCTGGGCGAGCCGCTGCGGGCGGGCGACATCATCCTCACTGGCGCCCTCGGGCCGATGGTGGCGGTGGCGCCGGGCGACCATTTCGAAGCCGAGATCGACGGCCTGGGCCGCGTCGGCGTGACCTTCAGCGACGAGTGACGGAGACCTCCATGAGCCAGAAACGCAAAGTTGCCATCATCGGCTCCGGCAACATCGGCACCGACCTGATGATCAAGATCCTGCGCAACGCCAAGCACCTGGAAATGGCTGCGATGGTTGGCATCGACCCGGCCTCCGACGGCCTGGCCCGCGCCGCCCGCATGGGCGTCGCCACCACCCACGAAGGCGTGCAGGGGCTTACCCGTCTGCCGGTGTTCAAGGACATCGAGTTCGTCTTCGACGCCACCAGCGCCGGCGCCCACGTGACGAACGATGCCCTCCTGCGCCAGCACAAGGCCGACCTGCGCATGATCGACCTGACCCCGGCGGCCATCGGTCCGTACTGCGTGCCCGTGGTCAACCTCGAACAGCAGCTGCAGGCGACTAACGTCAACATGGTCACCTGCGGTGGCCAGGCCACCATCCCCATGGTCGCGGCGGTGTCGCGCGTGGCCAAGGTGCACTACGCCGAGATCGTCGCCTCGATCGCCAGCAAGTCCGCCGGCCCCGGCACCCGCGCCAACATCGACGAGTTCACCGAGACCACCAGCAAGGCCATCGAGGTGATCGGCGGCGCGAGCAAGGGCAAGGCGATCATCATCATGAACCCCGCCGAGCCGCCGCTGATGATGCGCGACACGGTATACGTGCTGAGCGAGGCCGCCGATCCGCAACGGATCGCGGCGAGCATCGAGGAAATGGCCGCTGCGGTGCAGGCCTACGTGCCGGGTTACCGCCTCAAGCAGCAGGTGCAGTTCGAACAAGTGCGCGACCTCAGGTTGCCGGGGCAGGGCACCTTCACCGGCCTCAAGACCTCCGTGTTCCTCGAAGTCGAAGGCGCGGCCCATTACCTGCCGGCCTACGCTGGCAATCTCGACATCATGACCTCCGCCGCGCTGGCCACCGCCGAGCGCATGGCGCAAGCAATGGGGGCCTTGGCATGAACGGCAAGAAACTCTACATCTCCGACGTCACCCTGCGCGATGGAATGCACGCCATCCGTCACCAGTATTCGCTGGACGACGTGCGCGCCATCGCCGCTGCCCTGGACCGGGCCAAGGTCGACTCCATCGAAGTCGCCCATGGCGATGGTCTGCAGGGTTCGAGCTTCAACTACGGCTTCGGTGCCCATACCGACCTCGAATGGATCGAAGCAGCCGCCGATGCGGTCAGCCACGCCAAGATCGCCACGCTGCTGCTGCCAGGGATCGGCACACTCCACGACCTGAAGAACGCCTACGACGCCGGTGCCCGAATCGTGCGCGTCGCCACCCACTGCACCGAAGCGGACGTCTCCCGTCAGCATATCGAGTATGCCCGTGAGCTGGGCATGGACACCGTGGGTTTCCTGATGATGAGCCACATGCAGACGCCCGAAGGGCTGGCCCAGCAGGCCAAGCTGATGGAGCGCTACGGCGCCACCTGTATCTATGTGGTGGACTCGGGCGGGGCGATGAACATGGACGACGTCCGCGCGCGCTTCCGTGCGGTCAAGGCCGTACTCGACCCGGCCACTTCTACCGGCATTCATGCCCATCACAACCTCAGCCTGGGCGTGGCCAACTCCATCGCTGCGGTGGAGGAGGGGTGCGATCGCATCGACGCCAGCCTCGCCGGCATGGGCGCCGGTGCCGGTAATGCCCCGCTCGAGGTATTCATCGCCGCCGCCGACAAACTCGGCTGGAACCACGGCACCGACCTGTACGCGCTGATGGATGCCGCCGACGACCTGGTGCGTCCGCTGCAGGATCGTCCCGTGCGAGTGGACCGAGAAACCCTGGCGCTGGGATATGCCGGGGTCTATTCGAGCTTCCTGCGTCATGCCGAGGTCGCGGCTGCCCGCTACGGCATCAAGGCGGTGGACATCCTCGTCGAACTGGGCAAGCGGCGCATGGTGGGTGGTCAGGAAGACATGATCGTGGACGTGGCGCTGGACCTGCTCAAACGCTGATCCGAGCAGTCGGGCTGCTGCGCAGCCCATTCGCGGGTCAAGCCCGCTCCGAGAGGTGCAGCACTGCCCTCCAGAGCTGCACGGTACCTGCGGGAGCGGGCTTGACCCGCGAATGGGGCGCACAGCGCCCCCCTCTCGAGCCCAATACAAAAACAATACGGGTAACACCATGACTTCTTCTGCAATCACCTCGCCTCGCGTGGCCGTCACCATCGGCCTGTGTTTTCTTGTCGCCCTACTGGAAGGCCTCGACCTGCAAGCCGCCGGTATCGCCGCTCCGGGCATGGCCAGTGCCTTCGGCTTGGACAAACCGCAAATGGGCTGGGTCTTCAGTGCCGGTATTCTCGGCTTGTTGCCCGGCGCCCTGGTCGGCGGCTGGCTGGCTGACCGTTTCGGCCGCAAGCGCATCCTCATCGGCTCGGTCGCACTGTTCGGTTTGTTCTCCCTGGCCACCGCTCATGCCTGGAGCCTGCCCAGCCTGTTGCTGGCGCGGTTGCTCACCGGGGTCGGGCTGGGCGCTGCATTGCCCAACCTGATCGCCCTGACCAGCGAAGCTGCCGGCGCTCGCCTGCGCGGCAGCGCCGTCAGCTTGATGTACTGCGGCGTGCCACTCGGTGCGGCACTGGCTGCCGGTATCGGCATCGCCGGCTACAGCGGAGAATGGCAGCGGGTGTTCCATGTCGGCGGCGCCGGGCCGCTGCTGATCCTGCCGCTGCTGGCGCTGTTCCTGCCTGAGTCGGGACAGTTCCGTAGCACCGCCGAGGACGCGCCGAGCCTGCGCCGCGAGCTGTTCGGCCAAAGCGCCACCTGGCTACTGTGGCTGAGCTACTTCTTCACCCTGATGGTGGTGTACATCCTGATCAACTGGCTGCCGAGCCTGCTGGTCGGTCAGGGCTTCAGCAGCCATGACGCCAGCTGGGTGATGTTCGCCCTGCAGATCGGTGCGGCCATCGGCACGTTGATCCTCGGTCAGGTGCTCGAGCGCCTGCCGGCGGGGGTCACCGCAGCAGTGGTTTACGTCGGCATCCTCGCCGCCCTGGCGGGCCTGGGGTGGGCCAGTGCACTGCCGGCAATGCTCGTCGCTGGTTTCTTCGCCGGCTTCTTTGCCACCGGCGGGCAGGGCGTGCTGTATGCCCTCGCACCGCACTTCTACCCCGTGCGGGTGCGCGCCACGGGCGTTGGCGCGGCAGTGGCGGTCGGGCGCCTCGGGGCGATGAGTGGGCCGTTGGTGGCCGGACAGATGCTAGCCCTGGGCGCCGGCTCCGCCGGCGTGCTGATGGCTTCGGCGCCCGGTGTGGTGATCGCGGCCCTGGCGCTATTCCGCCTGATCGGCCGCCGCCCGGCCTAATTTCCCGCTGTTCGACCTTGCTGTGCTCCCTGCTGCGTCTGCGGCAGGGCCTCCTACAACTACAAGAAAGTGAAGTGACCATGCACAAGGCCCGAAAAAACTGCCTGGCTCTGGCCATCGGCCTGTTTTGCGCCAACCCCAGCCACGCCGCTGGCTTCATCGATGACAGTCATGCCGAGCTGGTAGTGCGCAACTATTACTTCGACCGCAATTACGTCGGCCAGACGCCGCAAGCCGCTGCCCGTGAGTGGGCCCAAGGCTTCATCCTCAACGTCAGCTCCGGCTTCACCGAAGGCGCGGTAGGCTTCGGTCTGGACGCCAAGGGCATGCTCGGCGTCAAGCTCGACTCCTCGCCCGACCGCACTGGTACCGGCCTGTTGCCGTTCGACCCGATCACCCGCGAGCCCGCCGACAATTACTCCGAGCTGGGCCTGACCGGCAAAGTGCGTATGTCGCGGACCGAGTTGCAAGGCGGCACCATCAGTACCTTCCTGCCGATCGCCTTCGCCAGCCCGACCCGATTGCTGCCGCAGACCTTCCGCGGCGCCTACTTACGCTCCAGCGATATCGGGCGTCTGAGCCTGCACGCCGGCTGGCTCGACCGCATCAATCTGCGAGACTCCACCGACTATCAAAAAATGAGCGTCGCCGCGCCCAATGGTCGCTTCAACGGCGCGGCCACCTCTGACCGCTTCACCTTCCTTGGCGGTGACTATGCCTGGTCCGACGCTTTGACCCTGCGCTACTACCATGCGGCACTGGATGGGCTGTATCGCAAGGACTATTTCGGCTTCGTCGATGACCGCAAGCTGGGGCCGGGCCGGCTGAAGAGCGACTTTCGGCTGTTCGTCACCGGTGAGGATGGCGCCGCCAAGGCCGGCCCGGTGGACAATCGCAACACCGCGCTGATGCTCACCTATGCCTGGGCCAGCCACAGCCTGGGCGTCGGTTACATGCAGCTCGATGGCGACACCGCCATGCCTTATCTGTACGGCACCGAGCCGCTGGTGATCACAGAGGGCACGCTCAGCTCCGAGTTCATCAACCCCAAGGAGCGCAGTTGGCAGGTCAAGTTCGATCAGGACTTCGCCGCGTTCGGCGTGCCTGGCCTCAAAGGCATGCTGCGCTATGTGCGCGGCGACAACATCGAACTGGCGCGGTTTGGCGGCAGCGGGCTCAGCGAAAGCGAGAAAGATGTGGAGCTGTCCTATACCGTGCAGCAGGGCAGGTTCAAGGGCGTGGCGCTGCGTCTGCGCCACGCCTGGTACCGCAACGACTTCCTGCCCGGCGCTTCGCACCGGGACGACAACGAGTTGCGCGTCAACCTCGATTACACGGTCAAGCTCTGGTAAAGCTCAACTGCTGGTTCTCAATCGGCCACGTTGCGAGGCGCGGTGTTCTGGGGCGGCTCGCGCGGTGCCAGCTTGTCGATGATCTGCCGGGCCAGGGCGTGATACAGCGATACAGGTGAGATCCAGCCGGAAATCGCCGCCGCCATCAAAGTGACGGCGAGCATCGGGATCGCCAGATCCGGGCTGTGGGTCAGCTCCAGCACGATCACCGAAGCGGTCAGCGGCGAGCGGGTCACACCGGCCAGGTAGGCGCCCATCCCGAGCAGTGCGCAGGCCTGTGGGTCGACGTCCGGCAACCAGGCCACCACGGGTGCGAAGGCTGCACCGATGCTCAGGGATGGCGAGAACAGCCCGCCTGGAATGCCGGAAAGGTAGGAGACGACATTGGCCAGGAATTTCCAAGCCAGGAAGTCGGCACCGGTGATCGGCTCGCCCTCCAGCAGTGCACGGGTTTCTTCGTAGCCGGTGCCGAACACGTGGTTGCCGGATATCACCCCAAGTACGGCCAGCAGCAGCCCGCAACCGGCGGCGAATCGCACCGGATACCGCCCGCGTAGCGCCGCCATGCGACCCAGAGCGCCGCGGTCGCTGGGCAACACCAGCTTGGCATAGAAGCCGCCCAGCACGCCGCCCAGCACCGCGCAGGCCGGCACTACGCTCCAGCCCCAGCCTTCGGGCATGCGGCCGCTGATCTGGCCGAAATAGGCGTAGTGTCCCATCAGCCCCAGCGTCACCACGCCGCCGATCAAGACCGCGGTCAACACCAGGCCGCTGAAGCGTTGCTCGAAGGTGCGGCTCAACTCCTCGATGGCAAACACCACCCCCGCCAGCGGCGTGTTGAAGGCTGCAGCGATGCCGGCGGCGCCACCTGCGAGGATCAGCCCAGCGACGGTACGCCGACCATGCAGGCCCAGGCGCCGGCCAAAGGTATAGAGCACTGCGGCGCCGATGTGTACGGTGGGGCCTTCACGACCAACCGATCCTCCCACCAGCAATGCGCCCAGCGTCAGGGTCATGCGCGTGGCTGCCACTGGCAACGAGAGCAGTTGTGCACGAAACCTGCGTGAAGGCATTTCCAGGGCGGCGATGACCTGGGGTATGCCGCTGCCCTTGGCGTTTTGAAAGCGGCGCTGGGTCAGCCAGGCCAGGCCGGCGAAGCCAAGAGGGGTGATCAGTAGCGGCGACCAGGGGGCCCATTGCAACAGACGCTTGAAGGAGGCGAAGGCTGCATCGGCCAGCCAGGCGAACGCCAGCGCGACCAGCCCTACCAGCAGCGCGCCTACCCAGAACGCCAGGCGCTGGCGCCACTGGCGCCAGCGCAGGCGGTGGAGGGAGGGGGCGGAGGGAGAGGTCTGGTCGGGCATCGTCCGTGCGCTGCTGAGTGGCAAAGCCACGAGTATGGCGTTTTTTTCAGCACCGGCATACCCGACCCAGGTTGTAGCTCCCTCAGCGCTTGCGCAGACTCCAGGCGCCCCAGGCCAGTCCCAGTGCAGCGGCAATCACCGAAGCGCACAATACGCCCAGTTTGGCGGCGCCCAGGGCAGCAGGGTCGGCGAAGGCCAGGTTGGCGATGAAGATCGACATGGTGAAACCGATGCCGGCGAGCAGGCCGATCAAGGTGATGCTGCGCCAGTTCACGTGCTCTGGCAGCGAACACCAGCCCAGGCGGACCATCAGCCAGCTGACACTGACGATGCCCAGGGGCTTGCCGGCCACCAGTGCGACCGCGACGGCGATCATCACCCACTGCGGCGCCTCGCTGGTCAGGTCGACTCCCGACAGGTTGACGCCAGCGTTGGCCAGGGCGAACACCGGCATGATCCCGTAGGCCACCCAAGGATGCAGCGCGCCCTGGACACGGACCACAGGCGGTACCAGTTCGCGCTGGGCAAGGCGCAGGTTCTTCAGGGGACTGATCAGTTCGCTGGCATCGCGCTCCGGCGCTTTGGCGCGGCCCAGCAGTTCCTGGGTGAAGCGCGTCACGGCATCCAGTGGGCGCTCACGCATGGGCATTGCCGCGACAGGCGTCATCAGGCCAAGCACGACACCGGCCAGGGTAGGGTGGGCACCGGTCATCAATACACCGACCCAGGTGATAGCGCCCGGAACGATGTACGCATAGGCAGAGCCGATACCGATCTTTTGCAGCCCCACGACCATCAGCAAGCCAATCAGCGCGACGCCGAAACCGCTGTAGTCGAGGCCGCCGGAGTAGAAGAAGGCGATGATCAGCACGGCGATGATGTCATCGATGATCGCCAGCGCGAGCAGGAAGATCCGCACGTTCGAGGGAATCGATTTACCGAGCAGCGCCAGCACGCCGACGGCAAAGGCGATATCGGTGGCTGTCGGTACGGCCCAGCCTTGTTGTTCGCTGGGCGCATGGCCGAAACCGAGGTAGAGCAGAGCAGGCACCACCACGCCGCCGATGGCCGCTGCCATGGGTAAGGTGGCCTGGCGCAAGCTGGAAAGGGCGCCTTCGTGGATCTCGCGGCGAATCTCCATGCCGACGACCAGGAAGAAGATGGTCATCAGGCCGTCGTTGATCCAGAAGTGCAGGGACTGGGCGTATACCAGCGACCCTACGCCAATGGTGATGGGCGCGTGCCAGAGGGCTTCGTAGCTGTCGGCGGCCGGAGAGTTGGCCCAGATCAGAGCGGCGATGGCGGCGATGAGCAACACGATGCCGCTGACGGCTTCGATGTGCAGAAAACGCTCGAGGTTGGCAAAAGCGCGTTCGGCCAATTGTTGGGCACGAGGCAACTGGTTCAATTGCATAGGCGCAAGAACTCCCGCATGGCGGCCCGACCTGCGTGGTTCTTTAACCTGCTTCACTGCCCTATGCAGCTAGCACCCGGGCCATAGTCTACCGTACAAGCGTGCCGTGTTGAATGCGAAGCCGTGGCTAAACGTTACAGAGCATGCACGTAACCCCCTAATATTTGAGATTTAATTGAACTGACGGTACGGTTTTCAGCACCAATGCGTCGCACACCACCCGGTGTGGGCACGCTCGTATCCAGAATAAGGAGAACTGCCGATGACCGAAGAGGCAAAACGCAGGAGCACTCTCAACCCTCCCGTCTTCTACACCAGCGCACTGCTGGTTTTTCTCCTCGTGCTTTACGCCACGGCCTTTCAGGAAAATGCCCAGGCACTGTTCGAAGAAGTGCAGCAATGGATCATCACCAACGCCAGCTGGTTCTACATTCTGACCGTGGCACTGGTCCTGATCAGCGTGGTGTTTCTCGCCGTCAGTCGTTATGGCGACATCAAGCTGGGGCCTGACCACAGCGAGCCGGACTACCCGAACAGCAGCTGGTTCGCCATGTTGTTCTCGGCCGGCATGGGCATCGGCCTGATGTTCTTCGGCGTGGCCGAGCCGGTGATGCATTTCACCTCTCCGCCGGTGGGCGAGGCCGGAACCGTGGCGGCCGCCCGCGAAGCCATGAAGATCACCTTCTTTCACTGGGGGCTCCATGCCTGGGCGATCTACGCCATCGTCGCACTGATACTGGCCTACTTCAGCTTTCGCAACGGGCTGCCGTTGACCCTGCGTTCGGCGCTCTATCCATTGATCGGCGAGCGGATCTACGGGCCGATCGGCCACGCAGTGGATATCTTCGCCATCCTCGGCACGGTATTCGGTGTAGCCACTTCGCTGGGTTATGGCGTTCTGCAGATCAACAGCGGCTTCCACCATGTATTCGGACTGCCGATCAACACCACCGTGCAGGTGATTCTGATCACCGTGACCTGTGCCCTGGCCACGCTCTCGGTGGCCAGCGGCCTGGACAAGGGCATCCGCATCCTCTCCGAGCTGAACCTGGGCCTGGCCGTGGTGCTGATGCTGTTCGTGCTGATCCTCGGCCCTACGGTATTCCTGCTCCAGGCCTACGTGCAGAACACCGGCGCCTACCTGTCCGAAATCGTCAACAAGACGTTCAACCTGTTCGCCTACGAGCCCACTGACTGGATCGGCGGCTGGACCTTGCTGTACTGGGGCTGGTGGCTGTCCTGGTCACCGTTCGTGGGGTTGTTCATCGCACGTATTTCACGGGGACGGACAATTCGTCAGTTCGTCTGCGGTGTGTTGTTCGTGCCCGCCGGTTTCACCTTGTTGTGGATGACGGTGTTCGGCGATTCGGCCATTCACATGATTCTCAATGATGGTATCCAGGACCTGGCCACCGTGGTCGGGCAGGACAGTTCATTGGCCTTGTTCGCCTTCCTCGAGCACTTCCCCTGGTCGACGGTGATTTCCCTGATCGCGGTGCTGATGGTGGTGGTGTTCTTCGTCACTTCCGCTGACTCGGGCGCGCTGGTGGTGGACATGCTCGCCTCGTCCGGGAAAGGCCATTCGCCTTTGTGGCAGCGGATATTCTGGTCGGTGTGCATTGGCGCGGTGGCCATCGCCCTGCTCCTGGCCAATGGGCTCAAGGCGTTGCAGACCGCGACCATTGCCAGCGCCTTGCCGTTTGCGGCGATCCTGTTGCTGGCGATCTGGGGACTGTTCAAGGCGCTTGGCCTGGATGCCACGCGGCGCGGCCTGCGCAACCAGGCCTTGCCCGGCTCTCGGCATCATCCCCAGACCCACGGCGGTTGGCAGCGTCGGCTGCGCAATATTGCGATGATGCCGCGTCGAGCCCACGTCACGCGTTTCATCGCCGAGGTGGTCAAGCCTGCCTGTGAGGAAGTGTCCCAGGAGCTGCGCAAGCAAGGCTATGACGTGGCGGTCGAGGAAAAGGAAGACGGCCGGGTTGCACTCGAACTGTCGCACACAGGCGAAGGCCGGTTCAGGTACGAAGTGCGTCCGCGTGCCTTCACCACCCCAAGCTTCGTGATGCGTGACACCGACGATGGCGCCGAATCACGCAAGTACTTCCGTGCCGAGGTGCATCTGCGTGAAGGTGGGCAGGATTACGACATCATGGGTTGGAGCCGGGACGAGGTGATCGGCGATATCCTCGATCAGTACGAGCGCCACCTGCATTACCTACATGTCGTCAGCTGAGTGATCAAAGCACAGCTGCGGCGATCAGGGCACGCTGTTATCTGCCCTGATCGCCGGCAGCGGGCAAGCCCAGAAGTCCACTGCGGCGATGTCCTTGCGCGGTGGGCCCAGCCAGTGGGCGAGGGGCTGGCAGCCTGCTTGCGTACATATTTGGTAATCGCCCGCCTCGGGCGTGCGTCCCGCATGCAGCGGTTGCAGCGCAGGCATCTGGCGGGTGTAGTGCCAGGTGCCATCGCGTAGCTGGGCCTGGTCGGGGATTTCCATGCCGGCGCCGCTGCCGCGCACCCTGGCTTCCTTGAGCAGCAAGCCTTCGGGCGTCACCTGGTAATCTTCTTCCCAGCGGATCTTTTCGATGCTGTGGTTCCAGGCCAGGGTGAAGGCTTGCAGGGGAAGGCTGGTCCACACCACCCCTGCCAGGCCCAGGCACAGTCCGGTCAAAGGGCCTGCCTCACTGCCGGACGGTGTCGCCAGCTGTGCCAACCCAGCACCGCTGCGCCCAGCGCGAAGCCCAGTTCGTCACTGATGGGCAGGGCAAGTATCAGGCAAATCCCCGCGATAAGCGCCAATAGCCGTTCCCACCAGGGCATGGGCGCAGTCAGGTGGCCGATCGAGGCACAGCCCCACAGGGCGACGGCGAGGATGGCTTTGAGCAGCATGTACAAGGTGGCGGTAATGCTGTCGCCCTGCATCATCAGCGCCGGATCGTAGACCGCCATGAACGGCACCACGAAGCCGGCCAGAGCGATACGCACCGCCCAGACGCTGATCAACAGGCCCTTTTCCTTGGCGATGGGCGCCGCGGCGAAGCAGGCCAGCGCCACCGGTGGCGTCAAGTCGGCGAGTATGCCGAAGTAGAACACGAACATGTGCGAGACGATCAGTGGCACGCCCAGTTCGAGCAAGGCCGGCGCGGCGATGGAACTGGTGATGATGTAGTTGGGAATGGTCGGGATACCCATGCCCAGCACCAGGCAGGTCAGCATCGTCAGTAGCAGGGACAAGAACAGGTTGTCACGCCCCAGGTCGAGGATATAGCCGGCGAAGGTGGTGGCCAGCCCGGTCAGCGAAATGACGCCGATGATCACCCCGACCAACGCGCAGGCGATACCGACCGGCACGGCATGCCGTGCACCTTCGGCCAGTGCCATGACGCAGGCCCGCAGCGTCGCGCGGCCACCCTGGACGAACCAGCAGGCCAGCGCCAGTGCCGCGATGACCAGCAAGATGACGCCGATCCCCATGCGGAAGAAGCCCGAACACAGCAGTCCCAGCGCGATCCAGAACGCCGCGCGCAACCAGCCTTGGTTGGCACGCAGGATGATCGCCGAGCCGAGAATCACGATGGCGGTCAACGCCAAGCCAACCATGCCCGAGTACAGCGGGGTCCGCCCCGAGAACAGCAGGGCGACCAGGACCAACAGCGGAATCAGCAGGAACCAGCGCTGGCGCAGTGCGGCCCAGGCGCTGGGGCACTGGTCGCGGGGTAGGCCATGGAGCTGGCTGCGACGTGCCTCCAGGTGCACCATCCAGTACACCGAGCCGAAATAGAGCAAGGCCGGAATCAGCGCAGCTTTGGCCACCTCGGCATAGGGCACGTTGATGGTTTCGGCCATGATGAAGGCCACTGCGCCCATGACCGGCGGCATCAACTGGCTGCCCATGCTCGAAGTGGCCTCTACGCCACCGGCGAAGGCCGGTGAGTAACCGAAGCGTTTCATCAAGGGGATGGTGAACTGGCCGGTGGTGACCACATTGGCCACACCGGAACCGGTGATGGTGCCCATCAGCGCGGAGGAAAACACCGAGACCTTGGCGGGTCCGCCGCTGCGATGGCCGAACAGGCCCATGGCGAAATCGGTGAACAGGCGAATCATGCCGGCCTGTTCGAGAAAGGCGCCAAAGAGGATGAACAGGTAGATGTAGGTCGCCGAGACGTAGGTCGGGGTGCCATACAGGCCCTCGGTGCCGAAGGCCAGTTGGTTGACCAGTTGGTCCAGGCCGTAGCCGCGATGGGCAAGATCTCCCGGTAGGTACTGACCCAGCAAGCCATAGGCCAGGAACAGGGCGCAGATGATCGGCAGCGCGATCCCCATCACCCGCCGCGCTGCCTCGAAGACCAGGCCGATCAAGACCAGCCCCAGTACCAGATCGGTCGACGTGAGCTCACCCGAACGCTGGATCAGATCGCCTTCGAAGTACCATTGATAGACAGCGGTTGCCATGCCGGCCAGGCCCAGCAGCCAGGCTAGCGGCTGCCATGGTCGGTGCTGGCCACGGAACGGATAGCAGAGGTAGACCACCAGCAACAGCATGCCGACGTGCACCGCCCGTAGCACCTGGGTGGAAATCAGTGGAAAGGCCGCCGTGGCGATCTGGAAGATGGAAAAAGCCAGGGCCACTGCGAACAGCGCCTTGGGCCAGCGTTCGGCATTGGCATGCAGGCCCTGTGTAGGCTCGCTCATGGATGACACCCTCTGGCACTGAAGTGGACTCACGGAAGCAACTGCTTTTCCTTGAAGTAGCGTTCGGCACCTGGGTGCAGGGGGATCGGCAGGTTCTTCGCCGCCTGCTGTGGGTCGATATCCTTGGCCGCAGCATGGGCGGTGGCCAGGCGAGGGAGGTTGTCGAAGATCAGTTGAGTCATCTGGTAGGCCAGTTCGTCGCTGATATCCGAACGGGTGACCAGGATATTGGTGATGGCCGCGGTGGGGACATCCTGATCCTGCCCGTCATAGGTCTTGGCTGGAAGAACGGCCGGTTGGTAGGCGCTGTTGCCGATCTTTTCCACCACATCGGCTGGGATTGGCACGAATACCACTGGCAATGTCGCCGCCAGGTCGCGGATGGCCGCCTGGCCCAGGCCCGAGGACTGCAAGGTGGCATCCAGCTGGCGATTCTTGATCAGCTCGACCGACTCGGCATAGGGCAGGTATTCGACCTTGCTCATGTCATCGTAGCTGAGCCCGGCAGCCTTGAAGATCGCGCGCGCATTGAGCTCGGTGCCGGATTTCGGCGCGCCCACGGAGATGCGTTTGCCTTTGAGATCAGCCAGTGTCTGGATACCGGACTCCTTGCTGGCGACGATCTGGATGTAGTTGGGGTAGGTGCCGGCGATGGCGCGCAGTTTCTTCAAGGGGGTCTTGAAGCCAGCCTCGGCGTCGCCGTTCCAGGCGTCGGCCACCGAATCACCCAGCGCGAACGCTAGCTCACCACGGCCGGACTGCAGCAGGTTGAGGTTCTCGACCGAGGCCTTGGTGGCTTGCACGGACGTCTTGCTGCCTTCGATTCCGTGGCTGTACAGCTGCGAGATGGCTACCCCCACAGGGTAATACACCCCACTGGTGCCGCCGGTGAGGACATTGATGAAGGTCGGTGCGGCCTGCGCGGTTGCGCACAGCGTCAGGACGGTGCTGGCCATTGCCAGACGAAGGGCTCGGATCATGGGGCGTTCTCCATTTATTGTTGTTGTGTGCTGCGCCATTAAACCTAGAATGAATAAGACCATTCTGCCCAACTTTCACGAACAGCGTTGTGCAGATTGGCCATAAAATTGTCAGTTATGATCATTGAGGGTGTTAAAACACCTGTTTAATGTCGGCGCCAAGACAACCGACGGGGCCCGCTGACGACGAGGCATCCGCATCCCGTGATCTCGCCATTGAAGGAACCGTGCCATGGCTGCCAATCGCTATTCGCACCTGCTGGCCCCGCTCGACCTGGGCTTCACCACCCTGCGTAACCGCACCCTGATGGGCTCGATGCACACCGGCCTGGAAGAACGCCCCGGCGGTTTCGAACGCATGGCAGCGTACTTCGCCGAGCGCGCCCGCGGGGGTGTCGGCCTGATGGTGACGGGTGGCATCGCGCCAAACGACGAGGGAGGGGTGTACTCCGGGGCGGCCAAACTCAGTACCGAACAAGAGGCCGAACAGCACCGCATCGTCACCGAAGCGGTACATGCCGAAGGCGGCAAGATCTGCCTGCAGATCCTTCACGCCGGACGCTATGCCTACAGCCCCCGCCTGGTCGCCCCCAGCGCGATACAGGCCCCGATCAACCCGTTCAAGCCCAAGGAACTGGACGAGGCGGGGATTCAGAAACAGATCGATGACTTCGTCAATTGCGCCGTGCTGGCCCAGCGTGCCGGCTACGATGGCGTCGAGGTGATGGGCTCGGAAGGCTACTTCATCAACCAGTTCCTGGTCGCCCATACCAACCACCGCAGCGACCGCTGGGGCGGCAGTTACGAGAACCGCATGCGCCTGGCGGTGGAGATCGTCACCCGGGTGCGCGAGGCGGTGGGGCCGAACTTCATCATCATCTTCCGCCTGTCGATGCTCGACCTGATCGAGGGCGGCAGCACCTGGGAAGAGATCGTGCAACTGGCCAAGGCCATCGAGCAGGCGGGCGCCACCTTGATCAACACCGGCATCGGTTGGCATGAAGCGCGTATCCCGACCATCGCCACCAAGGTGCCGCGGGCGGCGTTCACCAAGGTCACCGCCAAGCTGCGGGGCGCGGTGCGACTGCCATTGATCACCACCAACCGCATCAACACCCCTGAGGTGGCCGAGGCAGTACTGGCCGAGGGCGATGCCGACATGGTCTCGATGGCCCGGCCATTCCTGGCCGACGCCGACTTCGTCAACAAGGCGGCTGCCGGGCGTGCCGACGAGATCAACACCTGCATCGGCTGCAACCAGGCCTGCCTCGATCACACCTTCGGTGGCAAGCTGACCAGCTGCCTGGTCAATCCACGGGCGTGCCACGAGACCGAGCTCAACTACCTGCCGGTGCGTGCGGTCAAGCGCATTGCCGTGGTCGGTGCAGGCCCTGCCGGCCTGGCGGCGGCTACGGTTGCCGCCGAGCGTGGGCACGAGGTGGTGCTGTTCGATTCGGCCGAGGAGATCGGCGGGCAGTTCAATGTGGCCAAGCGCGTGCCCGGCAAAGAAGAATTCAACGAGACCCTGCGCTATTTCCGTAACAAGGTGCGCACCACCGGCGTCGACCTGCGTCTGAATACCCGGGTGGATGTCGAGACCTTGCTGGCCGGAAGCTTTGACGAGGTGATCCTCGCCACCGGTATCGCGCCGCGTACTCCGGCGATACCGGGAATCGAGCACGACAAGGTGCTGAGCTACCTGGATGTGTTGCTGCAGCGCAAGCCGGTCGGCAAGGCGGTGGCGGTGATCGGTGCTGGCGGTATCGGTTTCGACGTTTCCGAGTACCTGGTGCACGAGGGCGTGGCTACCAGCCTGGATCGCGAGGCGTTCTGGAAGGAGTGGGGGATCGACACCCACCTGCAGGCGCGTGGAGGCGTGGCGGGTATCAAGCCTGAACCCCACGCCCCGGCGCGTCAGGTGTACCTGTTGCAGCGCAAGACCTCGAAAGTGGGCGATGGGCTGGGCAAGACCACTGGCTGGATCCACCGCACCGGGTTGAAGAACAAGCGGGTACAGATGCTTAACGGCGTCGAATACCTGAAGATCGACGATGCTGGGTTGCACATTCGCGTTGGCGATGGCGAACCACAATTGCTGGCCGTGGACAATGTGGTGATCTGCGCCGGCCAGGAGCCCCTGCGGGAACTGCAGGATGGACTGGTGGCGGCGGGGCAGTCGGTGCACCTGATCGGTGGAGCGGACGTGGCGGCGGAGCTGGATGCCAAGCGCGCGATCAACCAGGGATCGAGGTTGGCGGCGGAGCTTTGAGGGGGGCTGAGGGCCTGGCTGGGGATTGGTAGCGCGGCGGATATCGAGCGCCGCGCGGGCGGCGCTCGATGTGCGCCCCACTGCAATTCTCAAGCGCACCCCTGCTAAGCTGCCCCCCATGAATCCCGACGATCTCCCCCAAGCCCCTCTAGAACCCCTGAACCTTCCCTGGCTCCACCAAGCCGAAATCGAGGTCGCCATCCTGCGCCTGGACCTGATCGACCCGCTGATCAGCGGCAACAAATGGTTCAAGCTCCGCCACCATCTGCAACAGGCTCGACAGCATGGCGCACCGGGACTGATCAGCCTCGGCGGCAACCATTCCAACCACCTCCATGCCCTGGCCGCTGCCGGCAAGCGTTTCGGCTTCGCCACCGCCGGCCTGCTGCGTGGCCATGCCCAGGACACGCCCACGGTGCGTGACCTGCAGGCCATGGGCATGCAGTTGCACTGGCTGGGTTACAGCGCCTACCGCGAGCGCCATGCCGCCGGTTTCTGGGTGCCATGGCAGGCCCGCTATCCCGGCTGGCACTGTATCCCTGAAGGTGGTGGTGGGCTGGCCGGGGCCGAGGGCTGTGCGCTGATGGTCGAGCAGGCCCGGGCGCAACTGGCAAACCTGGGATGGGCGGACTACCACGGCTGGTGGCTGGCCGCAGGTACCGGCACCACCCTGGCGGGGCTGGTGCTGGCCGAAAACGGCGCGCACGCGGTCCATGGCGCGCTGGCGGTGCCGGCGAGTCACGGGGTGGCAGAAGCGGTGGCGGCCTTGGCCGGTGCTGACGGCTACCAGTTGCATGAAGCCTGTCGGGGTGGTTTCGCCCGATTCGACGCTGATCTGTTGGCGTTCATCGCCGACAGCGAACGACACAGTGGTGTGCCGTTCGAAGCGCTTTACACCGGCAAGGCCCTGATGGCGCTGCACGAGCAGCTCGAGGCGGGGCGCTTCGCCGCCGGTACGCGGCTGATCTTCGTGCATACCGGCGGGTTGCAGGGGCGACGCGGTTACTTGTAGGGCAGCATGCGCACCAGCGTGTTGTCGCGTTGCACGTAGTGGTGGTACAGCCCGGCCAGTGCATGCAGGCCGATCAGCCAGTAACCCCAGCTACCTACGCGCTCGTGCCAGCCCTTGATGAATTTGGCCTGGTCGGGGTTCGGGCCGATCAGGTGCGGCAGCTCCAGCCCGTAGAAAGGCACGGGTTTATCGGCGGCGCTGAGGATCAGCCAGCCGGCCAGTGGCAGGCCGATCATCAACAGGTACAGCGCCAGGTGCATTAGGTGCGCGAGCCCGGTCTGCCAGGCCGGTGGCTTGGGCACGATCGGCGGAGTCGGGCGGCTCAGGCGAACGGCCAGGCGCAGCCAGACCAGCACGAACACACTCAGCCCGAGCATGAAATGCAGGTCCTTCATCAGATTGCGTTCGGCGCTGTCGCGGGGGAATTGACCGCGCAACTCGATACAGGCGTACACAGCGGCCAGCAGTATCAGCATCAGCCAGTGCAGGGCGATGGATAGGCGTGCGTAGTGGGCCGGAGGGGTGGATGCAACCATGGATTTTCCTCTTCATCAGGTCGACGGTGGCGCTCTTTTCGGCGCTCTGGGGTAACTGTAATCGGTATTGGGTTTAAAGCTTTGCGCCAGGTCGGTGAAAATTGTGTCGTTTAGGTCGACCCACGCTGACCTCCATCAAATTCCTGGCAGATTCGGCCAGCTGTCAGCCACCAGAAACACCCGCTCGACCTCGTGCCAGGCACCATCGGATTCCTGCTGCAACCTGACCAGCAATTGCGCCGGGGCGTATTCCTCCAATGCCGCCAGCCACGCGGCGAACTGGGCCTGCGTCCAGCACTGCTCGGCCAGGACCCGCGCAGGCGCGAGCCAGGCGTGGCGTGGCAAGGGCTGCCAGCGGGCATCGCGGTTCCCCGGCCAATCCCGCCGGCGTACCCAACGCCCGCGTAAATGCCCTGGGTTGGCGCCGCTGGGCGATTCGGCATGGCCGGGGCAGGGGTAGAACAGATACCCACCCAGCCACAGGTGCGCCTGCACAGGGCCAACGCCAAGATCGGCCAGCAACTCGCGGCTGCGTGCAGTGCCCGACATCGGTAACTGGTGCCCGGCCAAGTGCGCCAGCTTGCTGCCCAGGCGGTCGTGGCAACCTGGTCCGAGCCATTGCGTGGCATCGTGCCCGTCGCCGTGGGTGGGCCCCAGATAAAGCTTGATCGCCAGCTCCAGGTGGTGGGCGCCGTCGCCATCGCGCAGCAGGATATCCAGCTCGCCCAAAGTGCGGCCCTCGGCGCGGATCGCCAGGTTGGCGGCCAGTAGTTCGACGCCTGGCGCCTGGGCCAGGGCAAATTGCCACAGGCCTTCGTAATACAGCCCCAGGCGCCGGCTGGTGATGCGTCCCAGCCAGGCGTGCAAGGTATGGGCATCGGCGTCCAGGGCCCGCAACCAGTCGTGCAGGCGCTGCGGATCGGACGCCCAGGCGCTACCGGCCAGTGGGTGGCGCTGGGGGCAGGGCGGGGCGTCGAGCAGCGGCGGCGAAAGCAGTGTCCAGGCCAGGTCGCGCACGGCGGGCTGGATCAGATCACGGGGTAAGTGCTGAAGTGGGGCGAAAGGCTTCATGCTGCGAGCATAGCCGGTTTGCCGCTGGCTGGTCGTTTCGCCCATAATCCCGGCATAGTCACCCGCCGCAGAGCCTCGCAGGAGCCCCATGGAGCAATTTCGCAATATCGGTATCATCGGACGCCTTGGCAGCTCGCAGGTGCTCGACACCATTCGCCGACTGAAAAAATTCCTCCTCGAGCGCCACCTCCACGTGATCCTCGAAGACACCATCGCCGAAGTGCTGCCCGGTCACGGTCTGCAGACGTCCTCGCGCAAGCTGCTGGGCGAGGTCTGCGACCTGGTCATCGTGGTCGGCGGCGACGGCAGCCTGCTCGGTGCTGCCCGCGCCCTGGCGCGGCACAACATCCCGGTACTGGGCATCAACCGTGGCAACCTGGGCTTTCTCACCGACATTCGTCCTGACGAACTGGAAGAAAAGGTCGCCGAAGTGCTCGACGGTCACTACCTGGTGGAAAACCGTTTCCTGCTCAGCGCCGAGGTGCGCCGCCATAACGAGGCCATCGGCCAAGGCGACGCGCTCAACGATGTGGTCCTGCACCCTGGCAAATCGACGCGGATGATCGAATTCGAGATCTACATCGATGGCCAGTTCGTCTGCAGCCAGAAAGCCGACGGCCTGATCGTCGCCACCCCGACCGGCTCCACGGCCTACGCGCTGTCAGCCGGCGGCCCGATCATGCACCCCAAGCTCGATGCCATCGTCATCGTGCCGATGTATCCGCATACCCTGTCGGGCCGGCCGATCGTGGTCGATGGCAACAGTGAGCTGAAGATCGTGGTGTCCAAGGACCTGCAGATCTACCCGCAGGTCTCCTGCGACGGCCAGAACCACTTCACCTGCGCCCCTGGCGATACCATCACGGTAAGCAAGAAGGCGCAGAAGCTGCGCCTGATCCATCCGCTGGACCACAATTACTACGAGGTCTGTCGCACCAAGCTCGGCTGGGGCAGCCGCTTGGGAGGTAGGGACGACTGATGCTCGATCCGGCGCGAAGTTTCGACATCATCGGCGATGTTCATGGTTGTGCACACACACTCGAACGTTTGCTCGATACCCTCGGCTACAAACGTGTCGCCGGTGTCTGGCGCCACCCTTGGCGCCAGGCGCTGTTCCTGGGCGATATCGTCGACCGCGGCCCGCGTATCCGCGAAGCGCTGCACATCGTCCATGACATGGTCGAGGCCGGCCAGGCGTTCTGCATCATGGGCAACCACGAGTACAACGCCCTGGGCTGGGTCACCCCGGCATTGCCCGGCAGCGGCAAGGCGTTCGTGCGCGAACATACCCCGCGCCACGCGCGCTTGATCGACGAGACCTTGACCCAGTTCGCTCACTACCCGGCTGACTGGCACGATTTCCTCCAGTGGTTCTACGAGCTGCCACTGTTCGTCGACGCCGGGCGCTTCCGCCTGGTGCACGCCTGCTGGGACCCGCGCCTGATCGAACCGCTGCGCCAGCAACACCCCGACGGCTGTATCGACGAGCATTTCATCCAGGCGTCGGCCGTGTCCGGCAGCTTCGCCGCCACGGTGTGCAACCGCCTGCTGCGCGGTACCGACATGCGCCTGCCGGATGGCCTGACCTTGACCGGCGGCGATGGCCTGACCCGGGCCTTCTTCCGCACCAAGTTCTGGGAAGAAGATCCACAGACGTACGGCGACATCGTCTTCCAGCCCGACGCATTGCCTGAAGCGGTGGCACGCACACCGCTCGATCCCAAGCAGAAGAATGCCCTGCTGCGTTATGCCGAGGACGAGCCACTGCTGTTCGTCGGCCATTACTGGCGGAGCGGGCGGCCTGCACCGATCCGCGCCAACCTGGCCTGCCTGGACTACAGCGCGGTGCTGTACGGCAAACTGGTGGCCTATCGGTTGGACGATGAAACCTGCATCGACCCGCACAAGTTCGTCTGGGTCGATGTCGAGCGCCCACAGGTAACACCATGAATATCGTCGCGGTGATGCGTCTGCCGTTGCAGCAGGACCTCAGTGGCTTCGTCGCCATGTTGCAGCGCCTGGGGCTGCCACACCGGGTCAGCGTGGAGGGCGAGACGCAGGTGCTCTGGGCGCCGGACACCTTGGCCGGGCAGGTCGAGGAGCTGTATCGGCGCTTCCCTGATGGCAATGCCGACTTCGCCGGTCCGATGACCCCAGGCATGCCTGGCGGGCCGGCACCCCAGCCGTCCCTGCTGTTCCAGGCACGCGCCTGCAAGGTCACCGCCGCCGTGCTGCTGCTGTGCCTGATCGTCGCCGGAATCACCGGTTTGGGCGACAACCTGTCGACCCTTCACTGGTTCACCTTCCTCGACTTCGACGTGCAGGGCGACTATCTGTATTTCACCTCGCTGGCCCAGGGCCTGGGTGAAGGCCAGTGGTGGCGACTGGTGTCGCCGATGCTGCTGCATTTCGGCGTCCTTCACCTGGTGATGAATGCCCTGTGGTACTGGGAGCTGGGCAAGCGCATCGAACTGCGCCAGGGCGCCTGGATGTTGCTGAGCCTGACCCTGCTGTTCAGCCTGGTATCCAACCTGGCCCAGCACTTCGCCAGCGGGCCGAGCCTGTTCGGCGGCTTGTCCGGCGTGCTGTACGGATTGCTCGGGCATGTCTGGCTGTTCCAGTGGCTGGCCCCGAGCCGCTATTTCAGCCTACCCCGGAGCGTGATCGCGATGATGCTCATCTGGCTGGTCGTCTGCCTGAGCGGTGTGGTCGATCAGCTCGGTTTCGGTCAGATCGCCAACGCCGCCCATGTCGGCGGACTGCTCATCGGATGCCTGACAGGGCTCTTGGGCGGATGGCTGGCCCGGCGTAAACTGTCGGCTTGATTTAGGAGACGCTATGTCCACTTTTGCGCAAATGATCGAGAACATCACCCCTGAGATCTACCAAAGCCTGAAGACGGCGGTGGAGATCGGCAAATGGTCGGACGGGCGCAAGCTCACCGCCGAGCAGAAGGAGCTGTCGCTGCAGGCGGTGATCGCCTGGGAGATGAAGAACCTTCCCGAAGAGCAGCGCACCGGCTACATGGGCCCGCAGGAGTGCGCCTCGAAGTCGGCGCCGATTGCCAACATTCTGTTCAAGTCGGACTCGGTACATTGATTGAAATCGCTCGTGGCTCGTTGAGCAAGATGGCGGTGCGCCTCGAAGGCCCGCTGGTGCAGTACAGCTTCCGCCTGGGTGAGACGCAGGTCCCGGTCAACCCCATGATTGGCCAGCGCCTGCGCCTGGAATACCTTGGCGCCATTCATTGCAGCCATTGCGGCAAGCGCACCAAGACCAGCTTCAGCCAGGGCTACTGCTACCCGTGCATGACCAAGCTGGCCCAGTGCGATGTGTGCATCATGGCCCCGGAACGTTGCCACTACGACGCCGGCACCTGCCGCGAGCCGTCCTGGGGCGAGCAGTTCTGCATGACCGACCACGTGGTGTATCTGGCCAACTCGTCGGGCATCAAGGTCGGTATCACCCGCGCTACCCAGTTGCCCACCCGCTGGCTCGACCAGGGTGCCAGCCAGGCCTTGCCGATCATGCGTGTAGCCACCCGCCAGCAGTCGGGCCTGGTCGAAGACCTGCTGCGTAGCCAGGTTCCGGACCGTACCAACTGGCGCACCCTGCTCAAGGGCGATGCCGAGGTGCTGGACCTGGTGGCGGTGCGCGAGCAGATCTTCGACGCCTGCGCCGAAGGCCTGCGCGGGCTGCAGCAGCGCTTCGGCCTGCAGGCCATCCAGCCGCTGCCCGATGCCGAGGTGGTGCAGATGACCTACCCGGTCGAGGCCTATCCGAAGAAAATCGTCAGCTTCAACCTCGACAAGGATCCCGTGGTGGAGGGCACGCTGCTGGGCATCAAGGGCCAGTACCTGATCTTCGACACCGGCGTCATCAACATTCGCAAGTACACGGCCTACCAGCTGGCCGTACTCCAGTAAAAGGACCTGCACATGCGCACCGAACAACCGCAAGTGATCTACCTCAAGGATTACCAGGCGCCCGAGTACCTGATCGACGAAACGCACCTGACCTTCGAGCTGTTCGAGGACCATACCCTGGTGCACGCGCAACTGGTGATGCGTCGCAACCCGGCACGCGGTGCCGGCCTGCCGCCACTGGTGCTCGACGGCCAGCAGCTGGAGCTGCTGCGTGCCTCGCTGGACGACCTGGAATTGCAGGCCGACGACTACCAGCTCGACGCCGACAGCCTGACCCTGCAGCCCAAGGCAGACCGCTTCACCCTCGATACCAGCGTCAAGATCCATCCGGAGAGCAACACCGCGCTGGAAGGCCTGTACAAGTCGGGCAAGATGTTCTGCACCCAGTGCGAGGCCGAAGGTTTCCGCAAGATCACCTACTATCTCGACCGCCCGGACGTGATGAGCACCTTCACCACCACGGTGATCGCCGAACAGCATCGCTACCCGGTGCTGCTCTCCAACGGCAATCCCGTCGGTAGCGGCACCTTCGAGAAAGGCCAGGGCGAAGATGGCCGGCACTGGGCGACCTGGGAAGACCCGTTCATGAAGCCGGCCTACCTGTTCGCCCTGGTCGCCGGCGACCTGTGGTGCGTCGAGGACAAGTTCGTGCGCCAGTCCGGCCGTGATGTCACCCTGCGCATCTATGTCGAGCCCGAGAACATCGACAAGTGCGACCACGCCATGGTCAGCCTGAAGAAGTCGATGCGCTGGGACGAGGAAGTCTATGGCCGTGAATACGACCTGGACATCTTCATGATCGTCGCGGTCAATGACTTCAACATGGGCGCGATGGAGAACAAGGGCCTCAACATCTTCAACTCCAGCTGCGTGCTGGCCCGCGCCGAAACCGCCACTGACGCCGCCCACCAGCGTGTCGAAGGCGTGGTCGCCCACGAGTACTTCCATAACTGGTCGGGCAACCGCGTGACCTGCCGCGACTGGTTCCAGCTGTCGCTCAAAGAAGGCTTCACGGTGTTCCGCGATGCCGAGTTCAGTGCCGACATGAACTCGCGCACGGTCAAGCGCATCGAGGACGTCGCCTACCTGCGTACCCACCAGTTCGCCGAGGATGCAGGCCCCATGGCGCATCCGGTGCGCCCGGACAGCTTCATCGAGATTTCCAATTTCTACACCCTGACGGTGTACGAGAAGGGCGCCGAAGTGGTGCGCATGGTGCGCACCCTGCTGGGCGCCGAGGGCTTCCGCAAAGGGAGCGACCTGTACTTCGAGCGCCACGATGGCCAGGCGGTGACCACCGACGACTTCATCAAGGCCATGGAAGACGCCAACGGCGTCGACTTCACCCAGTTCAAGCGTTGGTACAACCAGGCTGGCACACCGCGTCTGGAGGTCAGCGAGTCCTATGACAGCGCCGCGCAGACCTATAGCCTGACCTTCCGCCAGAGCTGCCCGCAAACCCCGGACAAGGTCGAGAAGCTGCCGTTCGTGATCCCGGTTGAACTGGGCCTGCTCGACGCCGAGGGCAACGACCTGGCGCTGCGACTGGTCGGTGAGGACGTTGCTACTCAGACCAGCCGTGTGCTGTCGGTGACCGAAGCCGAGCAGACGTTCACCTTCCAAGGCATCCAGGCCAAGCCGCTGCCGTCGTTGCTGCGTGGCTTCAGCGCTCCGGTCAAGCTGAGTTTCCCCTACGACCGCGACCAGTTGATGTTCCTCATGCAGCATGACAGCGACGGCTTCAACCGCTGGGAAGCGGGGCAGCAACTGGCGGTGCAGGTCCTGCAGGAGCTGATCGGCCAGTTCCAGCGCGGCGAAGCGATGGTCCTCGACCAGCGGCTGATCACCGCGCTCGGCACCGTGCTCGGCAACGAGACGCTGGACCCTGCCATGGTCGGCGAGATGCTGTCCCTGCCGGGCGAGGCCTATCTTACCGAGATCAGCCAGGTAGCCGACGTCGATGCCATCCATGCCGCCCGCGAGTTCGCCCGTCAGCAGATCGCCACGCAACTGTTCGATGCCCTGTGGGCGCGCTACCAGGCCAACCGCGAGGTATCGCGTCAGACCGCCTACGTGGCTTCGGCTGAGCACTTCGCCCGCCGCAGCCTGCAGAATATCGCCCTGTCCTACCTGATGCTCAGCGGTCAGGCGCAGGTGCTGGAGGCGACGCTGGAGCAATTCGAGCAGTGCGACAACATGACCGAGCGTCTGACCGCCCTGGCGGTACTGGTCAACTCGCCGTTCGAGGCCGAGCGGGCCAAAGCCCTGGAGGCCTTCGCCGAACACTTCAAGGACAACCCGCTGGTCATGGATCAGTGGTTCAGTGTGCAGGCGGCCAGTGCCTTGCCGGGTGCCCTGGAGCGGGTCAAGGCGCTGATGCAGCATCCGGCGTTCACCATGAAGAACCCGAACAAGGTGCGCGCGTTGATCGGTGCTTTCGCCGGGCAGAACCTGGTCAACTTCCATGCGGCCGATGGCTCGGGGTATCGCTTCCTGGCCGATCTGGTGATCGAACTCAACGCCCTGAACCCGCAGATCGCCTCGCGCCAGCTGGCGCCGCTGACCCGCTGGCGCAAGTACGATGACGCGCGCCAGGCATTGATGAAGGGCGAGCTGGAGCGAATCCTGGCTTCCGGTGAGTTGTCCAGCGATGTGTATGAAGTGGTGAGCAAGAGTCTGGCGTAAGCCTGGTAGATCCTGGGGCTGCACAGCAGTCCCAGCTTTTTGGCGGTTAACAAAACATAACGTCCCGTTCGTTGTAATCCTTCAAGCTTCCCCGATACGATCCGCACAAGCCTCTAATACAGGCTTTTCACAGCACAGACCCACCAATAAGAGCACAACAGGGGATGTTCATGAGGAAGCGGGTGATGACGCAGGCCTGGCGTAATGCCTGGCCGTTGGCGGCCAGCGCAATGCTGGCGCTGGCACTGGGGATGTGGGCCGACAGCGCGCAGGCCGCTGCAGCCGACGAATACTCGACCGAATCGGCCAAGGCCAGCCAGAGTCTGTTGATCGATGCCGCACACGCCGGCAAACGGCTGGTGGTGGTCGGCGATCGCGGCCATATCCTGTTTTCCGACGACCAGGGCAAGACCTGGACCCAAGCCCGCGTACCGACCCGGCAACTGCTCACCGCGGTTACCTTCGTCGACGACAAACGCGGTTGGGCCGTCGGTCATGACGCGCAGATCCTCGCCAGCAGCGACGGCGGCGCGACCTGGAGCAAGCAGTTCGAAGATCTGAGCCGCGAAGCGCCACTGCTCGATATCGGCATGCTCGACGCCCAGCACGGCTTTGCAGTAGGCGCCTACGGCGCATTGCTGGAAACCACCGATGGCGGCCAGCACTGGCAGGACGTCGCCGAGCGCCTGGACAATCCGGAGCAAATGCACCTCAACGGTATCGCCCGGATTACCGACAGCGGCCTGTTCATCGTCGGCGAGCAAGGCAGCATGTTCCGCTCGGCCGATAACGGCCAGACCTGGACCAAGGTCCAGAGCCCCTACGAAGGTTCGCTGTTCGGGGTGATCGGGACCGGCCAACCTCATACCCTGCTGGCTTACGGTCTGCGCGGCAATGTGCTGCGCTCCAGCGATTTCGGCGACAGTTGGCAGCCCATCGAACTTCAGGCCAATCGCGGCACATTCGCGTTCGGTCTGGCCAGCGCCAGCCTGCTCGACGATGGCTCACTGGTGCTGGTCGGCAACGGCGGCAGCGTGCTGCGCAGCCACGACCATGGCCAGCACTTCACCCTCTACAACCGCGCCGACCGCATCGCCCTGGCCGCCGCCACGGGTCTGGCCGACGGCGGCCTGTTGCTGGTGGGGCAGGGCGGTATCCATTTGGCCAACGCAGAAGGCGCCGCGCAGGTGAACCCATGACCAGTCGCGAAAGCATTGCCGTGCATCGGCACCACGGGGACAAGGCGTCCCTGCTCGAACGGATCATCTTCAACAACCGCCCGGCAGTGATCGTGCTGTGCCTGCTGGTCAGCGTGCTGCTGTTCTGGCAGGCCACGCAGATCCGTCCGTCCACCAGCTTCGAGAAGATGATCCCGCTCGAACACCCCTTCATCGAACAGATGATGGCCCACCGCAATGACCTGGCCAACCTCGGCAACACCGTGCGCATTTCGGTGGAGGCGGTCAAAGGTGACATCTTCGACCAGGCCTACATGGAAACCCTGCGGCAGATCCATGACGAGGTGTTCTACATCCCTGGCGTCGACCGTGCCGGGCTGAAATCGCTGTGGAGTCCCAGCGTGCGCTGGACCGAGGTGACCGAGGACGGTTTCGCCGGTGGCGAGGTGATCCCCAACACCTACGACGGCTCGCAGCAAAGTCTCGATGCCCTGCGTGACAATGTGCTCAAGTCGGGCCAGGTGGGGCGTTTGGTCGGCAACAACTTCAGGTCCAGCATCGTCGATGTGCCGTTGCTCGAGAGCTACCCTGACCCTCAGGACCCCGGCAAGCAGGTCAAGCTCGACTACCAGCAGTTCTCCCACCAGCTCGAGGAGAAGATTCGCGATAAGTACCAGGCGCAGAACCCCAATGTGAAGATCCACATCGTCGGCTTCGCCAAGAAGGTCGGCGACCTCATCGACGGTCTGGTGATGGTGGCGATGTTCTTCGGAGTGGCCCTGGCCATCACCTGGGCCCTGTTGTATTGGTTCACCTGGTGCATGCGCAGCACCATCGCCGTGTTGGTCACTACCCTGGTGGCGGTGGTGTGGCAGTTGGGGCTGATGCACGCGGTGGGTTTCGGCCTAGATCCCTACTCGATGCTGGTGCCGTTCCTGATCTTCGCCATCGGCATTTCCCACGGGGTGCAGAAGATCAACGGCATCGCCTTGCAGTCCAGCGATGCCGAAAACGCCCTGACTGCGGCGCGGCGCACGTTCCGCCAGCTTTTCCTGCCTGGGATGATCGCGATTCTTGCCGATGCCGTGGGCTTCATCACCCTGCTGATCATCGACATCGGGGTGATTCGCGAACTGGCCATCGGTGCCTCGATCGGCGTGGCAGTGATCGTCTTCACCAACCTCATTCTGTTGCCGGTGGCTATCTCCTACATTGGCATCAGCAAAAAGGCTATCGAACGTAGCAAGAAGGATGCGACCCGCGAGCATCCGTTCTGGCGCCTGCTGTCGAATTTCGCCAGTGCGAAAGTTGCGCCGGTGTCCGTTGCCCTGGCGTTGGTCGCCTTCGCTGGCGGCCTCTGGTACAGCCAGCATCTGAAGATCGGCGACCTCGACCAGGGCGTCCCGGAGCTGCGCCCGGATTCGCGCTACAACCAGGACAACAACTTCATCATCAGCAACTACTCGACCAGCTCGGACGTGCTGGTGATCATGGTCAAGACTCCGCCGGAGAGCTGTTCGATCCACTCGACCCTGGCGCCGATCGACGAGCTGATGTGGACCATGGAAAACACCCCCGGCGTACAGTCGGCGATCTCCCTGGTGACAGTGTCCAAGCAAGTGATCAAGGGCATGAACGAGGGCAGCCTGAAATGGGAAACGCTGTCGCGCAACCCGGACGTGCTCAACAACTCCATTGCCCGTGCCGACGGCTTGTACAACGCCGACTGCTCGCTCGCGCCGGTATTGGTGTTCCTCAACGATCATAAGGCCGAGACCCTGGAGCAGGTCACCGCGGCAGCCAGGGCATTCGCCGACAGCCATGACCGCGACGGTCTGCAGTTCCTCCTGGCGGCCGGTAATGCCGGGATCGAGGCGGCCACCAACGAGGTGATCAAGTCTGCCGAGTTGACCATTCTGGTGCTGGTCTATCTGTGCGTGGCGGCGATGTGCATGATCACCTTCCGCTCGTTCGCGGCGACCTTGTGCATCGTCCTGCCGTTGGTGCTGACCTCGGTGCTGGGCAATGCGTTGATGGCCTTCATGGGGATTGGCGTCAAGGTGGCCACCTTGCCCGTGGTCGCGTTGGGTGTGGGCATCGGCGTGGATTACGGCATCTATATCTACAGCCGCCTGGAGAGCTTCCTGCGTGCCGGTCTGCCGTTACAGGAAGCCTACTACCAGACCCTGCGCTCGACCGGCAAGGCAGTCCTGTTCACTGGGCTGTGCCTGGCCATCGGCGTGTGCACCTGGATCTTCTCGGCGATCAAGTTCCAGGCCGACATGGGGCTGATGCTGACCTTCATGTTGCTGTGGAACATGTTCGGTGCGCTGTGGCTGCTGCCGGCACTGGCGCGATTCCTGATCAAACCAGAAAAGATGGTCGGCAAGCAGGGCGGCTCGATCTTCGCCCACTGAGGAAAGAAGGGGCCGCGCAGCGGCCCCAAGGCTATAATGCCGCCTCTTTTTCACCGGGTATCCCCATGACCACCCTCACCAACGCCCTCGCGGCATGCGACATGCTCCTGATCGACGGTCTGCATGCGTTCGACTTTACCTGCGATGCAGTCGGCCTGACGGTCGAATGCATGGATGGCCGCCAGCTTCGCCGTTGGCAGTTCACTGCCGAACAGGTCGCTGCCGCCACGTTAGAAGGGAACGACTGGCTCATCAGCGATGTCCAGGGTGAACACCGTCTAGTCTGTATGGAAGCGTTTCGCGCACCCGATGAGGACGAAGATGAACCGGACCTGGAAGAGCCTGCTGACCGCTAGCCTGATGACCCTGATGATCGATGCCCATGCCGCCACCCTGCTGGTCGGTAGCTATACCGATGGCCAGAGCGAAGGAATCTATCGCTACCGGTTCGACAGCAAGACCGGTCATATCGACCCCAAACCGCTGCAAGTGGTGAAAAGCGTCAGCCCTTCGTGGTTGGTGCTGTCGGCCGACCAGCGGCTACTGTTCGCGGTCAACGAGACCAAGCAGGGTCATGCCAGCAGTTTCAGTGTCAGCGACCGAGGTGAGATCAAGCCGCTCAACCAGGTGCCCAGCCGCGGCGATGAACCCACGCACGCCAGCCTGAGTCAGGACCAGCGCTATCTGTTCGTCGCCAACTATGCGATGGCAGCCGACCCTGGCGGTAGCCTGGTGGTGCTCCCGGTGGCCAAGGGCGGAAAGCTCGGCGAGGTGGTGCAGCAGGTGCGGCACAAGCCCAGCGGCGTCAACCCCGAGCGTCAGGCTGGCGCCCACGTGCATTCACTGGTGGTGGCGCCGGATGGTCAGCACGTCTATGCCAGTGACTTGGGGGCGGACAAGGTGTTCATCTACCGCTACGACGGCGCCAGTCCGGACCGTCCGCTGAGTCCGGCCAGCCCACCGGCGGTAGAGCTGCCACCCGGCAGTGGACCGCGCCATCTATTGTTCGATGCCAAGGGGCGCCATGCCTACCTGACCTTGGAAATGAGCGGCGAAGTGGTGATGTTCGACGTCCGCGAACATGCCCTGGTGGAGCGCCAGCGGCTGCCACTGACCGAGCATCCGGACGCCGCTGCCAAGGCTTCCGGTGGGCTGCACCTGTCCGCCGACGGGCGCTTTCTCTATGTCAGCAACCGCGGCACGGCCAACGAGATCGTGGTGTACGGTGTGGGCGCGGAGGATGGTCGACTGACGTTGTTGCAGCGCCGCTCGGTGGAAGGCGATCACCCGCGCGAGTTCGCCCTCGACCCGAGCGACAATTTCCTGCTGGTGGCCAATCAGAAGAGCAACCAGATCGTCGTCATTCGCCGTGATCCGCGTAGCGGCAGATTGGGAGAGACGGTGCAGACCCTGTCTCAGGATGCGCCTTCTGACCTCAAGTTCATCGAGTGATCATCGATAGCGATGATATTTCCTACCAGTGCAATGAATTTCTGTGGCTGAGCCCAGCGGCGTAAGTTTGATCCAAGGCCCGGATGGGCCATGTCAAACCACTGAAGCAGAGGTCAGCCCAGATGAACTTCAATCTCTTCCCGGTTATTGCCGCATCCGCCATTTCAGCCTCCGTCGTACTGCCGGCGCATGCCCAACTTGAAAGCCACGCCAAAACACCTGTCACCCACAGCTACACCGACCAGTACCTGCGCCAGAGCGCGCATTTCCACGCGGCGTTGAGTGGCAAGCAGACTCAGTGATCGGAGCTGCAGGACAGCCCGGGGCAACGGGCGGCAGTCACTGTTGCCGCGCCATCACCGCCTTGAACAGCTCCGACTCAAGCCATCCCTCCAGCCAGCTCCGCAGTCGCGGATAAGCTGCCTCGGCGAACCACTGCGGTTCGACCCCGGCAAACTGGCGCATCAGAGGGAGCAGGGCGGCATCGGTCAGGCTCGGGTGGTCGGCCAGCAAGTAGGGCCGGCCTTCCAGCAGGCCTTCCAGCTGCGCCAGCCAGGGTTCGGCCTGCTCACGGTAGTACGCCCGTGAATGCTCCGGATACCGTTCGGCGTACTTGTACAGGTTGACCTGCGCCTTGAAGGCGCTGTCGTTGCGGGCAATCAGCGTATCCGCATGCTGCCTGGCCTGGGGATCGGCCCGCAGACGCCAGTCCTGCGGGTCGTTGCGCTCGAGTGCCCAGTGCATGATGTCCAGGCTTTCCTCCAGCACCTCGGCCCCAGTGTCGAGCACTGGAACCGTGCCTTTGGGCGACAGGGCCAGCAGTTGTGCCGGCTTGTTCTTCATCGCGACCTCGCAGATCTCCACCTCGCACCCGGCATAGCGCAAGGCCAGGCGCGCACGCATGGCCCAAGGGCAACGGCGGAACGAGTAGAGGATCACCCGCTTACCTCGACATCGCTCAAGCCATTGCCCTGGCGACGCACCTGGATCTGCACCGGAATCCGTTCATGCATCTCCTGCACATGGGAGATCACCGCGACTTTGCGACCTTGTGCCTGCAAGCCGTCGAGGGCGTCCATGGCCAATTGCAGCGACTCGGGGTCGAGGCTGCCGAACCCTTCGTCGATGAACAGTGATTCGATCCGCAAGGTGCTGGAGGCCATCGACGCCAGGCCCAGGGCCAGCGCCAGCGAGACCAGGAAGGTTTCACCACCGGACAGCGAATGCACCGAGCGCAGCTCGTCGCCCATCTCGGTATCCAGCACCAGCAGGCCCAAGGCACTACCCCCGCGCTTGAGCCGGTAACGACGAGCCAGCTGGCGCAGTTGGGCGTTGGCATGGTGCAACAACAGATCGAGGTTGTAGCCTTGGGCGATCTTGCGGAACACATCGCCGGAGGCCGAGCCGATCAGGGCGCTGAGCCGTGCCCAGCGCTGCCATTGCTGGTTGGCCTGTTCGATGTCAGCGGCCAGGGCCTGGTGCGCCTGCTGCCGGCGTTGGTCGTCGGCTTGCTGCGCACGCAGTTCGGCGCACCGTTGTTCATGGCCGGCGAGGCGTTCGCGCAGCTCGCCCAGGGCCTGTTCCAGCTCATCGGAGGAGGCGTCAACCGTCATCAGCGCGGCATGTTGCTGCAGGCGCTGGTCGCGCTCCTGGAGCAGCACCCGGGCTTGCTCGACGGCTTTCTCGGCCGCTTGCAACTGTTGGCGCAATTCGGTCAGTTGGGCGTCGTCCATGGCCAGCAGGCGTTCAAGGCCGGCATCGTCCAGTTCCGGGTGCTCGGCGCGCCATTGGCCGATCTCGCCCTGCAACTGCTGGTGCTCCTGCTCCAGCGCCTGGTGCTGTTGCCGCGCGGCGTTGAGCTCGCTGGCCAGTTGCACGCCCTGGGTACGTAGCGCCTGCAGGTGCTGGGCGGTGTCGGCCTCCCGTGCGCGGGCTTGCTCCAGTTCGAGGTCGCCGTGCCGTTGCCAGGCTTCGGCGCTGGCGTGTTCGCCGAGCAGTTCGGCCAGCTCGGTTTGGGCTTGCTGGCGCTGCCGGTCGAGCGCGGTCAGTTTTTCCTGCAACTGCTGTTGCTGCTGCAGCCGCGCCTGTTGCTGGTCGCGCAGTTTGTCCAGTTGGGTCTGACGCGCCTGCTGTTCGTGCTGTTCGTCCTGGCGCTGGTCCAACTGCTGCAGGCGTAGGGCGATTTGCTGATCGAGGGCGAGGAAGGCATTCGCTGGATCGTCGCTCAGCGCCTTGAGCAGGTCCTCTGGCAACACGCTGGCCAGATCGCCCAGGCCTTGTTGCAACTGCCGCTCGTCATTGGCCAGCGCTTGATGCTGTTGCTCGAGGTGGTGCATGGCCTGTTGCTGGGCTTGCTCGGCGGCCTGTAACTGCTGGCCGAGGCGGGCGGCATCCTTTTGCAGGCTGAGCAGGGCGGCCTGGCGTTTCTCATCCTGGCCGATCTGTTCCTCGAGGCGCTGCAACTGACTGGTCAACCACCGGCTGCGGGCCTGATCGTCCTGCGGTGCGAGTGCTGGCCAGAGGCTGTGTGCCTGCACCTGCTCGACCTGGGCGTGCAAGTGTTCGCTCAACTGCTGCTGTTGCTGCTGGTTGTCCTTGAGCTGGGCGTTGACCACGCCCAGTTGGGTGCGCAGTTCGACCAGCTTGCCGTTGAGGGTTTCGACCTGCTGCTGCGCTGCCGCTTCCTCGGCCTGGTCGTGGCGTCCTAGGCTCTGCAACAGGGCTTCAGGTTGATGGAACGGGTGTTCGGCGCTGCCGCATACCGGGCACGGTTCACCGTCGCGCAGTTGGCCGCGCAGTTCCTCGACGCTGGTGTTGCGGGCCAGACGCTGACGGTCGAGCAACTGGCGGGTCAGGTTCAGGGCCTGCTCGGCGGCTTCCAGCTCGGCCTTGGCTGCGGTGCCTTCGCCGATCAGTTGCTGGCGCTGCTGCATGGCTTGCTGTTGACGCAGCTGTTGGGCGTCGAGCTGTTGGCGCAGTTCCATTTCCCGCCCGTGCAGGCGTGACAGCTCTTCGACGGCACGCAGCTGTTTGCGGTTTTCCTGAAGCATGCCGCCGAGCAGATCGATCTGCTCGGCCAGGGCCTGAGGTTCAGCCTTGGCCTCGCGGAACAGCAGTTCGTACTCGTCGCGCTGCCCTTGCAACAGGGCGTTGGCCTGGCTGACTTGGGCCTGCAGGCCTGGCAGCTCTTCACGACCCTTGGCCAGGCGGCCGCCGATCTGCATCACCTGCTTGAGTTGTGGCAGATACGCCTGCCAGGCATTGGCCACGGTTGCCAGGTGCTGGCTGCCGGCCAGGGCGGCGTCGATCTGCGCCAGCTGTTGCTGACTGCGCTGCTGGTTCTCCTCCAACTGCTGCAACTGCTGCTGGCCTTGGGCGACCTGCTGTTCGGTCTCCTGGACAGCGGTGCGTTGTGCCGTCAGTTCCTGCTCCAGGCGGGTGAGGTTGTCCTGCCCGGCGAACGCCTGGCGCAGCCGCGGCGCGTTCTCGCTCTGCCTGGTCTGGCATTGGGTCAGTGCCTGACGGGCGTTTTCCAGCGTCTGTTCAAGGTCGGCGACCTGATGCTGCAGCGCGGTTTGCTGGCGTTGCTGCTCGTCGATCCGGGTCGCCAGGGGCGTCAGCTGTGCGTTCACCGTCTGCTGGCGTTGGAACTGGTGGCGCTGCGGCGCCAGGCGTTCCAGGCGCTGTACGTCCAGACGCTGTTCGGCCAGTTGTTGCCAATGCTGTTCGCCAGCATGCAGGGTCGCCAGCGCTTCGGCGTGCTGGGTATGCAGTCGTTGCTGTTCGCTCAGCCAGTTGCGCTGCTGTTCCAACTGGCGCTCAGTGGCCTGTTCGGCCTTGAATTGTTGCTGTGCCTGCTCGAGGCGTTGGTCAAGTTCGACGCGTGCCGCTTCGTCCATCGGCAGCAGATGGCTGGCGCGTTCCTTGAGGGCGTTGTGCGCTTCGCCGGTTTCCCGGGCCTTGCTGAAGGCGCGTTGGCCGAGACGTGTATAGATGGCGGTATTGGTGAGCTTTTCGAGCAGTTCGCTGCGTTCCCTGTCGTCGGCCTTGAGGAAGGCGCCGAACTCGCTTTGAGCCAGCATCACGGCACGGGTGAACTGCTCGAAGTTCAGGCCCAGGCGGGCCTCGACCAATTGCTTGTACTCGTTCTTGCCGCTGGCCAGCACCTGATCGCTGTCGAGGTCATAGAAGCTCTGGCGGCTGTGCTGCAGCTTGCCGTTGGCCCTGTCGCGGGCGCGGTTGGCTTCCCAGCGGGCACGATAACGACGACCGTCGATACCGACGAAGTCGACCTCGGCAAAGCCGCTGCCAGTGCCCCGGCGCAGCAGGTTGCGGGGGTCGGACGTGGGGATTTCACCGTCCGCATCCGGCACCTTGGCCTCGCGGCCGATGTCGTTGAGCCTCGGCACGCTGCCGAACAGTGCCAGACAAAGCGCGTCAAGCAGGGTGCTCTTGCCCGCACCGGTGGGGCCGGTGATGGCGAACAAGCCCGCGCTGGCCAGTGGCTCGGCGGTGAAGTCGATGTCGATCGGGCCGGCCAGGGATGCCAGGTTCTTCAGGCGGATGGCGAGAATCTTCATGGCTGTTCCTCTTCCAGCTGCACGTCCTGCAGCAACAGGGCGAAATCGGCCAGAGCCTGGTCGTCGACCGGATTGCCATAGGCCTGTTCCCAGGCCCGACTGAACAGGTCCTGCGGGGTCATCTGCGACAACTCGACAAACGCCAGGTCATCGTCCTCATGATGACCTCGCCCGGCGTACTCGGCGCTGATGCGAATCAGGCGCACCGCCTTGCCGTGCAGGGCGGCCTCGATCTGCTGACGCAGGTCGGGCTGCGGCTCGTCCAGTTGGACCCGGACTTCGAGCCAAGGCTGGCGGTTGGGGTCCTCGAGCAGGTCGACCACCGGCAGGTCGGCGAGTTGTGCCAGCAGTTCGCCCAGCGGCGCCGGGCCGATACGTTGCAGGGCCACGGCGCGTGGCACCGGACGCGGCTCGACGCTGACCAGCTCGGTACCGTCCAGCTCGACTTCCAGGACCTGGTGCGGGTAGTTGATCTCGGCGAACGACAGTGGAATCGGCGAGCCGCTGTAGCGGATGCGGTTCTCCCGGTTGACCTTTTGCGGTTTGTGCAGATGGCCCAGGGCGACGTAGCTGATGGCCTTGTCGAACAGCCTGGCCGGCAGGGCTTCGGCATTGCCGATGATCAGGCTGCGTTCGGAGTCTTCGGAGACGGCGGCCCCGGCCATGTGCGCGTGGCTGATGGCGATCAGCGCCTGGCCCTTCTTGCGCTTGTCCTGTGCGGCGGCAATCAGCTGCTGATGGACCTTGGCGATGCCTTGCAGGTAATCGTCGCCCAATTGCGGCCCGGTGACCTCGGCCGGGCGCAGGAACGGCAGGGCCAGGCACCACGCCTCGACTTTACCGCGAGCGTTGGTGAGCGGAATCAGCAGGCGCTCGGCGTCCAGTTGGCCTTCGTCGAGCCAGTGCACCCGACCCAGGGCATGGGTGCGCAGGCGCCGCATGAGTGCGGCGGGCAATTCGATCCGTGAGCCGGAATCGTGGTTGCCGGCGATCATCACGATGTCGAGCTTGGGCTGTTGCTCGTGGGCCTGAACGATGAAGTCGTAGAGGCGCTCCTGGGCTTTGACCGGCGGGTTGACCGTATCGAAGATGTCGCCGGCGATCAGCAGCGCGTCGGGCTGGCGCAGATGCAACTGGCCGAGCAGCCATTGGAGGAAGCAGGCGTGTTCGAAATCGCGTTCCTGGCCGTGCAGGCTTTGGCCCAGGTGCCAGTCGGAGGTGTGAAACAGACGCATGGATGACCTGTCGGTGTCGATTCGGGCAAGCAAGGGGCTTGTCTTGGAAGATGGGCTTTGCGCAAAGGCGATATGGTACCTGTTGCGTAGTGGATCGCGAAGGGTTCGCTTGAGGGGTGTGGCGGCGCTCGATATATGCACCACCGCACCCTTCAAGTGACCCCCAACCCCTCTACTTCGGATAAAGCGGCGGCAGGCTGCCATTTTCTCCGGTAGGTACCACGACCTGCTCCGCCGATGGGATCGTGCCGATCGCTCGCCACAACTCTTCACCCTGCCAATACTGGCCGCTCTCGCTATACAACGCCCCGTTCAACCCATCCAGCGCATCCGACAACGGCACGAAGCGCGCTGCCATCTCGGCCAAGGTCTCCGGTTGTTGGCGGGCCCAGGCGTCGAGGGCCTGGCGGGTGGCCTGGGGGTCGTTGGCCAGACACGCGCGCTTGAGGTCGTCGAGCAGCGTGCGGGGGCTAGGCCCGTTCTGCGCGGCACGCAACACCGCCGGCTGGGTGCGTGCCCGCCACCACAGGGCGAAGCCCAGCAAGGTCGTCAGGGCGAACACCAGCGTGGCCAATTGCCAAGGCCAGAGCAACCGGCTGGCGCTGCTGTTGTCGCCCACCGGCGTCTCTGCGCTCAGGGCAGGGTTGTCGCGCACGCTCAGGGTCCTGGCTGGCAGGCTGCTGTGCTCCAGATGATCTTCGCGGGTATTCCACCAGGTCACCTCCAACGCCGGCAGGGCCAGTTCGCCGCTGTGGGTCGGCACCAGCGCTTCGCGTTCCTCGCGGTTGGCGGTCATGCCGCGTTCGCTGATGTCGTTGCGCAGCACCGGTTGATCCGGGTAGCGACGCAGGCCGTTGATCTCGGTGGCGGGCAGGGGTGGCAATTGAGTGCTGGACAGGCCTTCGGCGCGCAAGGTGATGCTGCGGGTCAGCGAATCGCCGATCTGCGTGGCCTGACTCGCAGGGTCGGGATTCCAGTGCTCGTCCAGGCTCAGCTCGCGTGCCGGCAACCACGGGGTGTTGGCTGGCCAGGCCGGGGGAATGGGCTGCACGGTGATATGCAGTGGTAACGAACTGACCTGCACCTGATGGCCGCTGCGGTTCCCGGTAGCCGTTGGCGACGCACTGTCGACGGCGGTGGCGATGAATGTCAGTGGTGGGATTTCAAGCGTGCCGCTTTGCTGCGGGTAGACCACGTATCGGGTTTCGATCACGCCATGGCGCACGCCACTGATATCTTTTTCATAGGTGCGCGACTCACCCAGCGGCTCGACCTTGGCGCTGTCCAGCTGCAACGGGCTGAGGCTGCTGTCGTCATACAGCGATACCGAATGGTAGATACGCAGGGTCAGCACCACCTGGGCCTGGACATAGACCTGCGCGCTGTCCACGCTCGCTTCGATGAACACTTGCTGGGCACTGTCCGGACGGCTGGCGTCGGCTTGCAGGACCTGCAGGTCGATCGGTTCGCTGTGTGACTGGCCCAGTTGCAACGGGGGAATGCGCAGGCTGCCACTGCGACGAGGCAGCAGCGTGATGATCCAACGGGTGCTGGCGCGGGTTTCGCCGTCGAGGGTGTGCAGGCTGTTGAGCTGGCGTGTACCACGTACATCGAAGTCGCCTTCCAGGGCACGCAGGTCAGGCTTGCCGAACTGGGTCACGTCCTGGCTTTCGAGGGTCAGCTCGAAGGTTTCGCCGGCTTCCAGGCGGTTACGGTCGACACTCGCCTGCAAGCTCGGCGCGGCATGGGCCAGCAGGCTGCATAGCAAGCTGAAAAGAAAGACGCCGAAGCGACTCATCGTGAATTTTCCTGATGCAATTGCTGTTCATACCAGAATTTGCGCCGCAGCAGTTCCGCCGGATTGTCGGGGATTTCCCGCAGCCATTGTTCCAGGGCCTGACGCTGTTCGGCATCGAGGCTGGCCGCGGCTGGGCGCTGTGGAGGCTTGATGATGCTGTCATCGTCACCGCCTGGATCGCTCCCAGGTGCCGCCTGGCTTGTGCTGCTACTCTCGCCGGGAGCCGTTGCGCTCTGCTCGTCGTCACCCGGCGCACCCTGAGTCGGATTGCCGGCCGAGCTGCTGTTGCCGTCGGTATCGCTGCCTGGAGTGCCCTGGGCGTCATTGCCGGCCTGCGCCTGCTCGGCCTGGCCCTCACGTTGTTGCAGAAGTTGCTGGACCAGCGCCTGGTTGTCCAGTGTCGGTTGCAAATCGGGTTGCAGTTCCAGCGCCTGCTCATAGGCATCAAGCGCAGCTTCCAGTTCGCCACTGCGGGCCAGGGCGTTGCCCCGATTGTAGTGTGCTGCGGCGCTGTTGCTTTGGGCAAATGCCTGGGCGGCGCCCGCGTAGTCACCGGCCTGATACAGTGCCACGCCGCGCCACAGCGGGTTGCGGAAATGCTGCGCCGCGTCCGCCGGCCGCTGTTGCTCCAGCAGACGCTGACCTTGCTGGTCCGGGCGTAGCCAGAGGTCATCGAAGGTCATGGCCTGGCTCGGTTGCGGCAGCGCCAGCAGCAGCGGCAGGCAGAACAACCAGCCGCGCCGCCCGGCGCAGGCCGCCAGCAGCAACAAAGGCAGCAGCAACCAGTAGCCCTGGTCGGCCCAGCGGTCGAGTTGCAGGTTCTGGCCGTCGTTGCGTAGGCGGTGGGGCGAGTCAAACAGGCCCAGCCCGCGCAGGTCGAGGTCGTCGATCCGGGCGTGACGGTAGCGGCCGCCGGTGCTGCCGATGAAGGCCTTGAGCGCGGCGCTGTCCAGGCGTGGCACGAGAATGCCGCCCTGGTCGTCCTTGAGGTATTCGCCGTTGGCCTGACGTACCGGCGCGCCTTCGCGGCTGCCGACGCCTAGCATCAGCAGGCTCGGCCCCTGTCGGCCCAGGGCCTTGACGATGCCCTGGCGTTCATCCTCGCCAAGTGCCGAGCCCACCAGCAACAGGCGGCCCTGGCCCAGTCCGCTCTGGGCCAGCAGGGCCAGGCCCTTCTGCACGGCCAGGTCGGCGCGCCGACCGGGTTGCGGCATGATCGACGGGTCGATCGCCTCGAGCAGGTTGCGCGTGGTGCCCAGGTCATCGGACAGCGGTACCAGGGTGTGCGCGGAGCCGGCGTAGACGATCAGGGCGGTCTGGCTGTCGCGGCGGTGTTCGAGCAGGTCGAGAATCTTGCGCCGAGCCTGTTCCAGCCGATTGGGCGAGGCGTCTTCGGCGAGCATCTGCGGGGTCAGTTCGAGCAGGATCACCAGTGGGTCGGCCGGCTGCTGGTGGGACTGCTCCAGGCGCTGCCAGCTCGGGCCGAGCAGGGCCAGCACCACCAGCAGCCAAGCCACGCCCAAGGCGACCCAAGGCAGCTTGCTGTTGCTGCCACTGCCACCGCCCAGCAACACCGGGTGAAATGCCGGAGGCAGGATCATCTGCCAGCGCCCGGCACGTTTGCGTCGGTGCCAGAGCTTGAACAGCAGCCAGCTCAGCAGGGGTACCAGCAGCAACCATAACGGGCGCAGCCATTGCGGCCAAAGCTCGATCATCTTCGCCTCCTCAGGCGCAGGCGTTTCAGGCGCTGGCGCCATTCGGGGTGAGGCTGAAGAAAGCGTGGTTTGCGCAGGGCACGCTGGAGCAGGTTGTCCGGCCACAGCGTGTCGGTTACCAACAGCATGCTCAGCAGCAATGCCAGGGCCAGGGGCCAGGCATAGAGCTCACGGGCGGTCCGCGCCTGGGTCGGTTGCTGGGCCACCGGTTCGAGTTGATCGAGGGTGTCGCCGATGGCGTCCAGTTCGGCGCCATCGTGGGCACGGAAATAGGCACCGTGGGTCAGCTCGGCGATTTCCTTGAGCGAGGCTTCGTCCAGATCCAGGCTCGGATTGAGTCCCAACAAGCCTGGCGTGCCGCTGGCCTCGGGGTTGGCGCCGATGCCGATGGTGTAGATGCGCACGTCTTCCTGGGCGGCCAGGCGAGCGGCGGTCAAGGGGTGAATCTGACCGCCGTTGTTGGCGCCGTCGGTGACCAGCACCAGCACTCGGCTCTGTGCCGGGCGCTCGCGCAGGCGCTTGACTGCCAGGCCAATGGCGTCGCCGATGGCGGTGTTCTTGCCGGCGATGCCGATCTGCGCCTCATCGAGGAAGGTGTGCACGGTTCGCCGGTCGAAGGTCAGTGGCGCTTGCAGGTAGGCCTGGCTGCCGAACAAGATCAGCCCGACCCGGTCGCCTTCGCGCTCCTGCAGGAAGTCGCCGAGCAGCGCTTTGACCAGATCGAGGCGGCTGATCTCCTCGCCCTGCCATTGCATGTCAGGGAAGTCCATCGATCCCGAAACATCCACCGCCACCAACAAGTCGCGGCCGCTGGCAGCGACGGGCACTGGTTCCCCCAGCCATTGCGGGCGTGCCGCGGCGAACAGCAGCAGTACCCAGATGAGCACGAACGGCAACTGTTGGCGCAACGTCGGCAGGTTCAGCCGGGCGCGGCGTCCGGCGAGGCTTTCGAGTTCGTGCAGAAAGCCGACCTTGAGCACCGGCTCGCCGCTGTCGGCGGCCGGCAGCAGCAAGCGTGCCAGCCAGGGCAGCGGAAGCAGTGCCAGGAGCCACGGCCAGGCGAACTCAAACATGTTTGCGGATCCAGGTTTCGACCGCCTGGGCCAGCCCGGCGATGGCTTTGTCGTCGAGCCGGCACTCGGGCTTGTAGGCCCCTTCGACCAGCACCATCCAGCGGGTCAGGCCGGCGGCGGGGCAGCGGTTGTCGAGGAACGCCAGCCACTGGCGGCCGTTCAGGGTGTGGCTGTTGGCGCCAGGGTAATGGTTGCGGCACAGCCGTTTGAGCAGGGCGTTGATCTGTTGCAGCCAGGCACCGGCCGGGGCGCCGTCATAGGGGCGGGGCAGGCTGGCGAGTTCGGCCAGGGCGGCCAAGCGCACCGGGTCCAGGGGCTGCTCGGCGCGTACCACCGGACGTTTGCCCGGGCGCCAACGACGCAGGCGCCAGAGCCCCCAGCCCAGCAGCGGCAGCATTACCAGCAGCAGCCACCAGCCGGGTGCGGGCGGCCACAGGCCGATCGGCGGCGGAGCGATCAGCGGCTGCAGTTGGTCCAGGGGATTCACGGCTGGCTCCCTGGGCGTTGCGCGTTGGTGTATTCACGCAATTGTTCGATCATCTCGCTCTGGGTGCTCAGAGGCATCAGTACGACCCGCAGCTTCTGCGCCATCAGTTCCCAGCGCTCGACCCGTGCTTCGGCCTGCTGACGGTAGGCCTGGCGCAGGTTGGCGTCCAGCGTGTCGAGTTGCAGTTGCCGACCGCGCTGGGCGAAACGCAGCAGGCCGGCAGCTGGTAGGGCGTGGTCGAGGGGATCGCTGACCGGCATCAGCAATAGGTCGCAGTGCCGTGAGAGCATGGCCAGGTGCTGTTCGGCCTGGTCGCTCAGGGAGCGCTCGTCGCAGATGACGATGGCCAGGCTACCGGGGCGCAGTACTTCCCGTGCCCGACGCAGGGCCAGGCCGAGGTTGTCCGCTTGGGGTAGCGCTTCGCTGTGCAACGCCTGGTTGGCCCGGGCCATGCGGTTGAGCAGTTGCAGCAGGCTCTGTTTGCTGCGCCGGGGCTTGATCTCATGGTGCTCGTTGTCGCCGAACACCAGGCCGCCGATGCGGTCGTTGTGGCCCAGGGCGGCCCAGCCGAACAGGGCTGCAGCCTGGGCGGCGAGCACTGACTTGAACATCAACCCGGAACCGAAGAACAAGCGGTGGCTCTGTTCGACGAGGATGAAGATTGGCCGCTCCCGCTCTTCGTGGAACAGCTTGGTATGTGGCTCCTGGGTCCGCGCGGTGACTCGCCAGTCGATGTTGCGCACGTCGTCACCGGCCTGGTACACCCGCACCTGGTCGAAGTCGACGCCGCGCCCGCGCAGCTTGGAATGATGCAGGCCGACCAGCGGGCTACGCTGCCCGGGCCGGGAGAACAGCTGGATCTCACGCACGCGATGGCGCATGTCGATCAGCTCGGCGAGGCCGATGCGGATGCCGGGTTCGGCCTGCGGCGTGGTGGGCATGGGCTCAGGCAACGGCGACGACGTCGAGGATGCGCTGGACCACCCGGTCCTGGTCGACCCCCGCGGCCTCGGCCTCGAACGACAGAATGATGCGGTGGCGCAGCACGTCGAACAGCACCGCCTGAATGTCCTCGGGGCTGACGAAATCGCGCCCAGCCAGCCAGGCATGGGCGCGCGCGCAACGGTCGAGGGCGATCGAGCCACGCGGACTGGCGCCGTAGGCGATCCAGTCGGCCAGTTCGGCGTCGAACTTGGCCGGGGTGCGCGTGGCCATTACCAACTGCACCAGGTATTCCTCCACCGCATCGGCCATGTAAAGGCCGAGGATCTCCTTGCGCGCGGCGAAGATCGCCTGCTGGCTGACGCGCCGCTCGGGCTTGACCTCACCGCCAAGGGCTTCGCCGCGGGCCTGCTGGAGGATACGACGCTCGACGGCAGCGTCCGGGAAGCCGATTTTCACGTGCATGAGGAAGCGGTCGAGTTGGGCTTCGGGCAGCGGGTAGGTGCCTTCCTGCTCGATCGGGTTCTGCGTGGCCATGACCAGGAACAGTGGTGACAGCTCATAGGTGCTGCGTCCGACGCTGACCTGGCGTTCGGCCATGGCCTCGAGCAGGGCCGATTGGACCTTGGCCGGGGCGCGGTTGATCTCGTCGGCCAGCACCAGGTTGTGGAAGATCGGCCCTTGCTGGAACACGAAGCTGCCGGTTTCCGGGCGGTAGATCTCGGTGCCGGTGATGTCCGCCGGGAGCAGGTCGGGGGTGAATTGGATGCGATGGAACTGCGCCTCGATACCTTCGGCAAGCTCCTTGATGGCCTTGGTCTTGGCCAGACCCGGCGCCCCCTCCACCAGCATGTGGCCGTCGGCCAGCAGTACGATCAGCAGGCGCTCGACCAGCTTCTCCTGGCCTAGGATCTGGGAGGAAAGAAAAGTGCGCAGCGCGATCAGCGCTTCACGGTGTTCCATCGGCGACGGTTCCTGGGATTGCGCCAGGGCGAGCGCGGAGCGCGGGCGGCCTGGCAGGGGCTGATACTTTAATCCATCCGGGGGGGCGCCGACCAATGCAGGCTCGTATTTTTATCCTGCTCAGCGAGGCGAATTCTCCTGCTTTGCTTTACGTGTTTGCCGATTTGCAACGGGTGCGGGCTGGCGCTTGCTGGTTTTCTTTTCCTTGTCTGGAACGAAACCATGAGCGAGCAGCACGACTTCCCAACTGGGGTGACCCTGCGGGTGGGGATTTTCTTCGACGGCACCGGCAACAATCAGTGCAACCTGGCCCTGGGGGGCTATGGCGAAGCGGGTAGTTATGGCAACTCACGCAGCAACGTGGCGTTGTTGCACGCGTTGTATCCCACCGGGATGCTGGGCGACCAGTTGTTCATCAAACGCTACGTGCCAGGTGTTGGCACGCGCGAAGGTGCTGCCGACTCCTTCTACGGCCAGGCCACCGGACGCGGTTCCACAGGCGTGGAGGCGCGGGTGGCCGAGGTGTTGGCCTGGTTCGAAAACCAGCGGCACGCGGGCCCCTTGCCGGCACGCCTGGCGTTCGACCTGTTCGGTTTCAGCCGTGGCGCGGCGGCGGCGCGGCACCTGGCCAATCGGCTGGCCGAGGTGCAATGGCCGATCAATTTCATCGGCCTGTTCGACACCGTAGCGGCCATCGTCGCCCCGTTGAGTTGGGACTTCGACCCTGCCGACACCCGCAATGGCGCTCTGCGCCTGGGGCTGGCCCCAGGCATTGCCCGGCACGTGGTGCAATTGGTGGCCGGGGATGAGCAACGGCACAATTTTCCCCTGGTGCGCAGTGCCAACGACATCGTCGTGCCCGGTGTACATGCCAACGTCGGTGGTGGTTACAAGGAGCGCATGCACGAGCAGGTGCAGCTGTGCAAGCCGTTTTCCCAACGGGTGGCGCAGTCGACGCCGGTCGAGCGGACCGAGGCCTATGCCCAGGCTGTCAGTTTGCTGCAGACCTCGTTCACCGAATTGGGTGCGCCCGCGGCCCAGGTGCTCAGCTGGGAAGAGCCGGTTGTCGGCGGCGCCGTCCAGCGGTTCTTGGCGCAGAAGCAGGTGTATGCCGCGGTTCACCGTGAGCGTGAGGTGCTCGGACACCTGTCGCGGGTGTACCTGAGCCTCATGCGGGAACTGGGCGTGCGTGGCGGAGTGCCGTTCGCGCCGCTGGGGGGAGAGCCTGAACACCGCTTGCCGGCAGAGTTGCGCGGTATCAGCCACAAGGTGCACGGCTTTGCTTTGGGCGATTGTTCGCAGTTGCAACTGACCGGTGCAGAGCGCCAACTGCTGCAGGGTCGTTACGTGCACACATCGGCCCACTGGAATGCCCTGAACGGCATGCGCAACAGCCGTCTTGACTGGATGTACGTGCATCGCCCAGCCCCCAAGGGCAGGGTGATGCATGACAATCCACTGGGCTGAATGAGCGGGCGCCGAGCTAGGGCGGATGCCGGGTCGCAGCCTCAACGCTGGTCGATGAAGGTCCCGGTGCCGTCGAGGATATTGCGCAAGGTCAGCGCCACTTCATCCAGGTCGGTGCCCGCCGAGGTCAGTTCGATGTCCAGTGAGGCGTCGCCTTTGAGCGCATCGCGGTCGGTGGCGGCCACCTCGAGCCTCAGGCGCTGGGCACTCAGCGTCACCGTCAGGCCATCGAGGGTCGACGGCTCGTCATCCAAGGTGAGGTCGACGGTGTCTTCATCTGGATAGCGGGTCAGCAGGAACATCTGCCCTTTGTCGCTGTGGCAGCACAGGGTCGCCATGTTGTCTTCCTCGTCGTCGCAAGGGGTGGCGAACAGCAGGGCGGTCTTGATGTGCATGGCAGGGCTCGGACTGGAGTGAATGAAAGGGAATTCTGACAGCCCGATGCGCATCCATAAACGTAAAGTTTCCACCCTTTGACCGAAATTGTCGCAGCACCGCAAGCGGCGATGACCGGCCAGTCGTTAAGCTTCGGCGAGCCATGAGCGTGCTTGCACGTTCAACGCCCAGGTTTTCACCGTTCGTCTTGCCACGGGTTGACTATCGTTGATCCGTGTACGGCGCACGCATGCGACGCTTCATTACAACAAAGCCCACGCGGAGTACCACAGATGGCGTTCTTCACCGCAGCCAGCAAAGCCGACTTCCAGCATCAACTGCAAGCGGCCCTGGCGCAGCACATCAGCGAGCAGGCACTGCCACAAGTGGCGCTGTTCGCCGAACAGTTCTTCGGCATCATCTCTCTGGACGAACTCACCCAGCGGCGCCTGTCCGACCTGGTCGGCTGCACCCTGTCGGCCTGGCGCATCATCGAGCGCTTCGACCCCGCGCAACCTCAGGTACGGGTGTACAACCCCGACTACGAGCGCAATGGCTGGCAGTCGACGCACAGCGTGGTCGAGGTGTTGCACCACGATCTGCCATTCCTGGTCGACTCGGTGCGCACCGAGCTCAACCGCCGCGGTTACAGCATCCACACCCTGCAGACCACCGTGCTGAGCGTGCGCCGGGGCGCCAAGGGCGAACTGCTGGAACTGTTGCCCAAAGGCACCCAGGGCGAGGGCGTGCAGCATGAGTCGCTGATGTTCCTGGAGATCGACCGCTGCGCCAACGCCGCCGAACTGCAGGTGCTGGCCCGCGAGATCGAGCAGGTGCTGGCCGAGGTACGGGTGGCGGTGGATGACTTCGAGCCGATGAAGGCCAAGCTGCGCGAAGTGGTGGCGCAGGTCGAGCAGACCGCCTTCGGCCCCGCCCAGCACGAGAAAGATGAGGTCAAGGCCTTCCTCGAGTGGTTGCTGGACAACCATTTCACCTTCCTCGGCTACGAGGAGTTCACGGTCCAGGCCGATAGCGCCGGCGGCCAGATGGTCTACGATCCGGACTCGTTCCTCGGCCTGCCGCGGCGTTTGCGGGTGGGCCTGACCGCCGAGGATCTGCGTATCGAAGATTACGCGGTCGCCTACCTCAACGAACCGCTGCTGCTGTCCTTCGCCAAGGCCGCCTTGCCCAGCCGGGTGCATCGTCCGGCCTATCCGGACTACGTGTCGATCCGCCAGCTCGATGCGGCTGGCAAGGTCATCAAGGAGTGCCGCTTCATGGGCCTGTACACCTCGTCGGTGTATGGCGAGAGCGTGCATTCCATTCCTTATATCCGTGTCAAGGTCGCCGAGGTCGAGCGTCGCTCAGGCTTCGATGCCAAGGCGCACCTGGGCAAGGAGCTGGCCCAGGTACTCGAGGTGTTGCCGCGCGACGACCTGTTCCAGACGCCGATCGACGAGCTGTTCAGCACGGTCATGTCGATCGTGCAGATCCAGGAGCGCAACAAGATTCGTGTGTTCCTGCGCAAGGATCCGTACGGTCGCTTCTGCTACTGCCTGGCTTACGTACCGCGGGAAATCTATTCCACCGAAGTGCGCCAGAAGATTCAGCAGGTGCTGATGGAGCGCTTGAAAGCGAGCGACTGCGAGTTCTGGACCTTCTTCTCCGAGTCGGTGCTGGCGCGGGTGCAGTTGATCCTGCGGGTCGATCCGAAGAACCGCATCGATATCGATCCGCAGCAGCTCGAGAAGGAGGTGGTCCAGGCATGCCGGTCGTGGCAGGACGACTACACCGCGCTGGTCATCGAGAACCTCGGCGAAGCCCAGGGCACCAACGTGCTCAGCGATTTCCCCAAAGGTTTCCCAGCCGGCTACCGCGAGCGTTTCCCGGCGCATTCGGCGGTGGTCGACCTGCAGCACGTGCTGGCCTTGTCCGAAACCAAGCCACTGGTGATGAGCTTCTACCAGCCGCTGACGCGCCTGGGCGAGCGCCTGCTGCATTGCAAGCTCTACCACGCCGATACCCCACTGGCGCTGTCCGACGTGCTGCCAATCCTGGAAAACCTGGGCTTGCGCGTGCTCGGCGAGTTCCCTTACCGCCTGCGCCATGCCAGTGGTCGCGAATACTGGATTCATGACTTCGCCTTCACCTACAGCGAAGGTCTGGACCTGGATATCCAGCAGCTCAACGACACCCTGCAGGACGCCTTCGTCCACATCGTCAACGGCGACGCCGAAAACGATGCCTTCAACCGCCTGGTGCTCACCGCCGGCCTGCCGTGGCGCGATGTGGCGCTGCTGCGCGCCTATGCCCGTTACCTCAAGCAGATCCGCCTGGGCTTCGACCTGGGCTACATCGCCAGCACCCTGAACAACCACACCGATATCGCCCGCGAGCTGACCCGGCTGTTCAAGACCCGCTTCTACCTGGCGCGCAAACTGGGCCAGGATGACCTGGATGACAAGCAGCAGCGTCTGGAACAGGCGATCCTCACCGCCCTGGACGACGTCCAGGTGCTCAACGAGGACCGCATCCTGCGCCGCTACCTGGACCTGATCAAGGCCACCTTGCGCACCAACTTCTACCAGCCCGATGCCAATGGCCAGGCCAAGCCGTACTTCAGTTTCAAGTTCAATCCCAAGCTGATTCCCGAACTGCCCAAGCCGGTACCCAAGTTCGAGATATTCGTCTATTCGCCGCGGGTCGAGGGCGTGCACCTGCGCTTTGGCAATGTCGCCCGTGGCGGCCTGCGTTGGTCGGACCGCGAGGAAGACTACCGGACCGAGGTGTTGGGCCTGGTCAAGGCCCAGCAGGTGAAGAACTCGGTGATCGTCCCGGTGGGGGCCAAGGGCGGCTTCCTGCCGCGGCGCCTGCCGCTGGGCGGCAGCCGCGACGAGATCGCCGCCGAGGGCGTGGCCTGCTACCGCATCTTCATCAGCGGCCTGCTCGACATCACCGACAACCTCAAGGACGGCGGCGTGGTGCCACCGGCCAACGTGGTGCGGCACGATGACGACGACCCTTACCTGGTGGTAGCGGCGGACAAGGGCACCGCGACCTTCTCCGACATCGCCAACGGCATCGCCATCGACTACGGCTTCTGGTTGGGCGATGCCTTCGCCTCCGGTGGCTCGGCTGGCTATGACCATAAGAAGATGGGTATCACCGCCCGCGGCGCCTGGGTCGGCGTGCAGCGCCACTTCCGCGAGCGCGGGATCAACGTGCAGCAGGACCCGATCACCGTGATCGGCATCGGCGACATGGCCGGCGACGTGTTCGGCAACGGTCTGTTGATGTCCGACAAACTGCAGTTGGTCGCAGCCTTCAACCACCTGCACATCTTCATCGACCCCAATCCGGACCCGGCCACCAGCTTCGCCGAACGCCAGCGCCTGTTCGACCTGCCACGTTCGGCCTGGAGCGACTACGACACCAGCATCATGTCCGAGGGCGGCGGCATCTTCCCGCGCAGCGCCAAGAGCATCGTCATCACTTCGCAGATGAAAGAACGCTTCGCCATCGAGGCCGACCGCCTGACTCCGACCGAGCTGCTCCACGCGCTGCTCAAGGCACCGGTGGATCTGCTGTGGAACGGTGGCATCGGTACCTACGTCAAGGCCAGCAGCGAAAGCCATGCCGATGTCGGTGACAAGGCCAACGACGCCTTGCGCGTGGACGGCGACGAGTTGCGCTGCAAGGTGGTGGGCGAGGGCGGTAACCTGGGCATGACCCAGCTTGGCCGCGTCGAGTTCTGCCTGCACGGCGGAGCCACCAACACTGACTTCATCGACAACGCCGCTGGCGTGGACTGCTCCGACCACGAGGTCAACATCAAGATCCTGCTCAATGAGGTAGTGCAGGGCGGCGACATGACCGAAAAGCAGCGTAACCAGCTGCTGGGCAGCATGACCGACGAAGTGGCCACGCTGGTGCTGGGCAACAACTACAAACAGACCCAGGCGCTGTCGCTGGCCGCACGCCGCGCCCGCGAACGGATTGCCGAGTACAAGCGGCTGATGGCTGACCTGGAGAGCCGTGGCAAGCTCGACCGAGCCATCGAATTCCTGCCCAGCGAAGAGCTGCTGGCCGAGCGCCTGGCGGCCGGTCAGGGGCTGACCCGTGCCGAGCTGTCGGTGCTGATCTCCTACAGCAAGATCGACCTCAAGGAGCAATTGCTCAAATCGCAGGTGCCGGACGACGACTACCTCACTCGCGACATGGAGACCGCCTTCCCACCTTCGCTGGTCAGCAAGTTCGACGTGGCCATGCGCCGTCACCGCCTGAAGCGCGAAATCGTCAGCACCCAGATCGCCAACGACCTGGTCAACAACATGGGCATCACCTTCGTGCAGCGCCTGAAGGAGTCCACTGGCATGAGCCCGGCCAATGTCGCCGGAGCCTACGTGATCGTGCGCGATATCTTCCACCTGCCGCACTGGTTCCGCCAGATCGAGGCATTGGATTACCAAGTACCCGCCGAGATCCAGTTGACCCTGATGGACGAGCTGATGCGTCTGGGGCGTCGGGCCACGCGCTGGTTCTTGCGCAGCCGCCGCAACGAGCAGGACGCCGGGCGCGATGCAGCGCACTTCGGGCCGAAGATCGCGCAGTTGGGGCTGAAGCTCGACGAACTGCTGGAGGGGCCGACCCGCGAACGCTGGATGGAGCGCTATCAGGGCTTCGTCGCCGCTGGCGTGCCGGAGTTGCTGGCGCGCATGGTCGCTGGCACCAGCCACCTTTACACGCTGTTGCCAATCATCGAAGCGGCGGATGTCACCGGACATGAGCCTGCGCAGGTGGCCAAGGCGTTCTTCGCCGTGGGCAGCGCGCTGGACCTGACCTGGTACCTGCAGGAGATCAGCAACTTGCCGGTGGAAAGCAACTGGCAGGCCCTGGCCCGCGAGGCATTCCGCGACGACATCGACCTGCAGCAGCGGGCGATCACCATATCCGTGCTGCAGATGGCCGACGCGCCAGAGGACATCAATGCCCGGGTGGCGTTGTGGGCCGAGCAGCATCGAGTGATGGTCGAGCGCTGGCGCGCCATGCTCGATGACCTGCGCAACGCCACCGGCACCGATTATGCGATGTATGCGGTGGCCAATCGCGAGTTGGTCGACCTGGCGATGAGCGGGCAGGCCGTGGTGGTGCCGTCCTGAGTGTAAGTGCGAATGGGGAGCCCCGGCGGTGATGCCGGGGGTGCTCGTCGGGAGAGTTTTAGCGTCTGTGAGATCGAGCGCAGTTCGCGATGCGCCGCGCGGGCGGCGCTCGATCTAACCAGCGACGAACAACTTACGGCGAGCCCCACGCCCTACTTGAACCTACGCTCCACACCTTTCTCCACCAGGATCTTCGCGGAAATCTCCTCCACCGAGAAATGCGTCGAATTGATGTTGGGGATGTTCTCGCGGCGGAACAGATTCTCCACTTCCCGTACCTCGAACTCGCATTGGGCGAAGCTCGAATACCGACTGTTGGGCTTGCGCTCGTGGCGGATGGCGGTGAGGCGGTCGGGGTCGATGGTCAGGCCGAACAGCTTGTGCTGGTACTTCTTCAGTACCGCTGGCAACTGCAGGCGCTCCATGTCGTCTTCGGTGAGCGGGTAGTTGGCGGCGCGGATACCGAATTGCATGGCCATGTACAGGCAGGTCGGGGTCTTGCCGCAACGCGACACGCCGACCAGGATCAGGTCGGCCTTGTCGTAATAATGGGTACGGGCTCCGTCGTCATTATCGAGGGCGAAATTCACCGCCTCGATCCGCTCCATATAGTTCGAGTTGCCCCCGATAGAGTGGGATTTTCCGACGGAATACGACGAATGGGCAGTCAATTCCTGCTCAAGTGGGGATAAAAACGTCGAAAAGATGTCGATCATGAAGCCGTTCGACGTCGCCAGGATCTCACGGATGTCCTGATTGACGATGGTGTCGAAGATGATCGGCCGCATGCCGTCGCGTTCGGCGGCGGCGTTAATTTGCGCCACCATGTTCCGCGCCTTGTCCGGTGTATCGATGTAGGGGCGGGTGAATTTATTGAACGGAATGCTATCGAACTGCGCTAGCAAGCTTTGGCCCAGGGTTTCGGCCGTGATGCCGGTGCCGTCGGAGATGAAGAACGCGGTTCGTTTCATTTGCGATCTGGGCCTTAAGCTGATGACAAATCTTGGATATGATAAGTTCGGTTTGCCGAACGTGGCTGTCGGCATTCTCACTTATTTTCCAGGTACAGGCCACAAGCGCCCGGTCAAGTCATAGCGGCAGGCCGGCGCCCTTGAGCGTTTCCCATACAGAAGTGGAGAGATCACCTTGGTAGAGTACGTAGTTTCCCTCGATAAGCTCGGCGTCCATGATGTAGAGCATGTGGGGGGCAAGAACGCATCCCTGGGCGAGATGATCAGTAATCTTGCCGGTGCCGGCGTCTCGGTGCCGGGCGGCTTTGCCACTACGGCTCAGGCGTACCGCGATTTCCTCGAACAGAGCGGGCTGAACGACCGCATCCACGCCGCGCTCGATGCGCTGGACGTCGATGACGTCAACGCCCTGGCCAAGACCGGCGCACAGATCCGTCAGTGGGTCATGGAGGCCGAGTTCCCGGCGCGTCTGGATTCGGAAATCCGTACGGCGTTCGCCGAAATGTCCAAGGGCAACGACAACATGGCCGTGGCCGTGCGCTCGTCGGCCACCGCCGAAGACCTGCCCGACGCTTCCTTCGCCGGTCAGCAGGAAACCTTCCTCAACATCCGTGGCGTGGACAACGTGATCCGTGCGGCCAAGGAGGTCTTCGCCTCGCTGTTCAACGACCGCGCCATCGCCTACCGCGTGCACCAGGGCTTCGATCACAAGCTGGTGGCCCTGTCCGCTGGCGTGCAGCGCATGGTCCGTTCGGAAACCGGCACCGCCGGCGTGATGTTCACCCTGGACACCGAGTCGGGCTTCCGCGACGTGGTGTTCATCACGGGCGCCTACGGCCTGGGTGAAACCGTCGTGCAGGGTGCGGTCAACCCGGACGAATTCTACGTCCACAAACAGACGCTGCAGGCTGGCCGTCCGGCGATCCTGCGCCGCAACCTGGGCAGCAAGGCAATCAAGATGGTCTATGGCGACGAAGCCAAGGCCGGTCGTTCGGTCAAGACCGTCGAAGTCGACCGCGCCGACCGTGCGCGCTTCTGCCTGAGCGACGACGAAGTCAACGAGCTGGCCAAGCAGGCCATGATCATCGAGCAGCACTATCAGCGCCCGATGGATATCGAGTGGGCCAAGGACGGTGACGACGGCAAGCTGTATATCGTCCAGGCCCGTCCTGAGACCGTGAAGAGCCGTGCCAGCGCCAACGTCATGGAACGCTACCTGCTCAAGGAAAAGGGCACCGTGCTGGTCGAAGGCCGCGCCATCGGCCAGCGTATCGGCGCCGGCAAGGTCCGCGTGATCAACGACGTGTCCGAGATGGACAAGGTCCAGCCAGGCGACGTACTTGTCTCCGACATGACCGACCCGGACTGGGAACCGGTCATGAAGCGCGCCAGCGCCATCGTCACCAACCGTGGCGGCCGTACCTGCCACGCGGCGATCATCGCCCGTGAACTGGGCATTCCGGCCGTCGTTGGCTGCGGCAACGCCACCCAGGTCTTGAAGGATGGCCAGGGCGTGACCGTGTCCTGCGCCGAAGGCGACACCGGTTTCATCTTCGAAGGTGAGCTGGGCTTCGACGTCAAGCAGAACTCGGTCGATGCCATGCCGGAACTGCCGTTCAAGATCATGATGAACGTCGGCAACCCGGACCGCGCCTTCGATTTCGCCCAGCTGCCCAACGCCGGTGTCGGCCTGGCGCGTCTGGAGTTCATCATCAACCGCATGATCGGCGTGCACCCCAAGGCACTGCTGAACTACGCCGGCCTGCCGCCGGAGCTCAAAGAGAGCGTCGACAAGCGCATCGCGGGCTACGACGACCCGGTCGGCTTCTATGTCGAGAAGCTGGTCGAAGGCATCAGCACCCTGGCCGCGGCCTTCTACCCGAAAAAGGTCATCGTGCGCCTGTCGGACTTCAAGTCCAACGAGTACGCCAACCTGATCGGCGGCAAGCTGTACGAGCCGGAAGAAGAGAACCCGATGCTGGGCTTCCGTGGGGCTTCGCGTTACATCAGCGAGTCGTTCCGTGACTGCTTCGAGCTCGAGTGTCGCGCCCTGAAGCGCGTGCGCAATGAAATGGGCCTGACCAACGTCGAGATCATGGTGCCGTTCGTGCGTACCCTGGGCGAAGCCAGCCAGGTCGTCGACCTGCTCGCCGAGAACGGTCTGGCCCGTGGCGACAATGGCCTGCGCGTGATCATGATGTGCGAGCTGCCGTCCAACGCCATCCTGGCCGAGGAGTTCCTCGAGTACTTCGACGGTTTCTCGATCGGTTCCAACGACCTGACCCAGCTGACCTTGGGCCTGGACCGCGACTCGGGCATCATTGCTCACCTGTTCGACGAGCGTAACCCTGCGGTCAAGAAGCTGCTGGCCAATGCCATCGCCGCCTGCAACAAGGCCGGCAAGTACATCGGCATCTGCGGCCAGGGCCCTTCGGACCACCCGGACCTGGCCAAATGGCTGATGGAGCAGGGCATCGAAAGCGTGTCGCTGAATCCGGATTCGGTCCTCGAGACCTGGTTCTTCCTGGCCGAGGGCCAGGGCGCGGCTTGATCTGGTAAATTGCGGGGACGTGCCTGGCGCGCCCCCGCCTGGTCTATCCAGGGCGAGTTCCAGCAATGGATCCCGCCCTTTTTTTGTGCAAGTCATCTATGCAAAGCAGCAGCACTCTATTTCCCGTGGCCCTGCTCAGCGCCGAGCGCCGGGGCGACCTCAGCGAAGACGTGTACCGGATCAAGGCCGGCAACAGCCCGGATCCGAGCGTCGAACTGGCTGTCACCCGCCTGGGGCTGGCGGATCAGACCGCTGGCCATGGCCAGCCGGTCATCCTCCTGCACGGCAGTTTTTCCAACCGACGCTTCTGGTATTCGCCCAAAGGCATCGGACTGGGGGCGCAACTGGCGCGTGCCGGTTTCGACGTGTGGATCCCAGAGATGCGTGGCCACGGCCTGTCGCCGCGCAACCGCGACTGGCAGCGCAATCGCGTGGCCGACTATGCCCGCTACGACCTGCCGGCGATCGCCGCTTTCGTACACGAACAGGCGGCGCGAGCGCCGCACTGGATCGGTCATTCGCTGGGCGGCACCACCCTGGCAGCGGCATTGGGTGGGGGCTACCTGCCGGCCACCCAGATGGCTAGCGTAGCGTTGTTCGGCAGCCAGGTGAGCCGGGTGTATTGGCCGTTGAAAGTGCCACCCTTGACCTGGGGAGCGAAGCTGCTGCTCAAGCGTTGGGGGCACCTTTCCGGTCCGCGCTTGAAACTTGGCCCGGAGGACGAACCGATTGGTCTGGCGCTGGAAAGCATGCGCTGGCATGGCCTGTTCGGGCGTTTCGGCGACAAGGGCGACGATTGGTGGGCGGGGTTGGCCAACGTCGATGTACCGCTGCTGGTGGTGGCCGGCGCCGGTGACACTCAGGACCCGGTATGGGCGTGCCGCAAGTTGTACGAGCAGTTGGGTGGGGAGCGCAAGCAGTTCCTGCGCCTCGGGCGCGAAGAGGGTTTCGAGGCGTTTGGCCATGTCGACATGCTGGTGAGCAAGGCGGCGCAGGCGCAGGTGTGGCCATTGGTGGAGCGCTGGTTGCGCGACCCTTTGGTGGCGGTGCATGAGGCGACGGTGGCGGCGGAGGTTGTGCCGGCGGGGTGATCACAGGTTTCCATAAAACCTGAATGACCGCCCGGTCTGGGATGACTGCACCGACCGCTCCGGTGTAGCCTAGCTCCACATCCGCTTTCGTTGCGACTGACAGGAGCTTGCCATGCAGCATTACGTTACGCCCGACCTGTGCGATGCCTACCCGGACCTGGTCCAGGTGCTCGAGCCGATGTTCAGCAACTTCGGCGGCCGCGATTCCTTCGGTGGCCAGATCGTCACCATCAAGTGCTTCGAGGACAACTCGCGGGTCAAGGAGCAGGTCGAACTCGATGGCAAGGGCAAGGTGCTGGTAGTTGACGGGGGTGGCTCACTGCGCTGTGCGTTGTTGGGCGACATGCTTGCCGAAAAGGCCGCCAAGAATGGCTGGGAGGGGCTGGTCATCTATGGCTGCGTACGCGACGTGGATGTGCTGATCCAGACTGACGTGGGGGTGCAGGCGCTGGCCAGCCACCCGAAGAAGACCGACAAGCGCGGCCTGGGCGACCTCGATGTGGCGGTGACCTTCGCCGGTGTTACTTTCCGCCCAGGCGAGTACCTGTATGCCGACAACAACGGCGTGATCGTCTCGCCAAGCCCGCTGAAAATGCCGGAGTAATGCGCCGTACGCGCTGATGGAGCGTCAATGTTCGAGGAAGACAACGCGCAGTGGGGGCTGGTCCATGCCCTGGTGCTCGATGGTAAAGGCGGCGCGCGTTCAATCGCCCGTACCGAGCTGGATGGCTTGCAGTTGCAGCCGCAGGAAAGCCTGTGGCTACACTGGGATCGCAGCCACCCGCAGACCCGTACCTGGTTGCTGCGCGACAGCGGCCTGAGCGAGTTCGCCTGCGACCTGCTGCTGGAAGAAAATACCCGGCCACGGTTGTTGCCGCTGGCCGAGGAACAATTGCTGCTGTTCCTGCGCGGGGTCAACCTCAATCCGGGTGCCGAACCCGAGGACATGGTGTCGGTGCGTATCCACGCCCAGGCGCAGCGTGTCATCTCCCTGCGTTTGCGTTCGCTGCGTGCCAGCGAAGAGATCCTTCAGCAATTGCAAGAAGGCAGGGGGCCGAGATCGGCATCGGAACTGTTGCTGCTGATGGGAGAACTGCTGACCGAGAAGGTCCAGGCACTGGTCAGCGACCTGTCTGAACTGGTCGATCTGGAGGAGGAGAAGTTCGAATCCGACGAACGGTACTCTTCACGCCATGCTGGCCCCGAACACGGCAGTCTCCAGCAGATCCGTCGACGCGCCGCGGGCTTGCGGCGCTTTCTGGCCCCGCAGCGGGAGATCTACGCCCAGCTTTCGCGCAGCAAATGGAGTTGGTTCGCCCCGGCCGATGCCGATTACTGGAACGAACTCAACAACAGCCTGATCCGTTACCTCGAGGAACTCGAGCTGGCCCGCGAGCGCGCGGCGCTGGTGCTGGAAAGCGAGGATCGCCGGCGCAGCGAGCGGATGAACCGGACCATGTACCAGTTCGGCATCATCACCTGCATCTTCCTGCCGATGAGTTTCATCACCGGCTTGCTCGGCATCAACGTCGGCGGCATTCCTGGGGCGCAGAATCCCTACGGTTTTCTGTTCGCCTGCATGGTCGTGCTGGGGTTGGCCGTGGGGCAGTGGTGGCTGTTCCGTCGTCTGCGCTGGGTATGAAGGTTGTGACCCATGGCCCGGCCGTCTCGTCTCTGACTGACACTGCGCGAGGTGCCCATGCACGATCCGTTTGAAGAATCCTTGCGCGACCTGCTCAAGGCGTCGCCGTCCGGTAAGGACCGGGATGATGCCGCCTGCCTGGGTCGCGTGCTGAAAACCGCCAACCGCCAGGTCGGCGCTGGCGATCTGTTCAGCTTGCTTGGCCGATGGAGCCAGGCGCTGCTGATCGCCGTGAACAACGGTTCGGCGCATGTCGCGCCGGTCCGTCGACACTCTACTCGCAACGCTGCCGCCGGCAGCAAAGCTGATAAGGCCGATTGAATATGGAACTCGATCTCTGGACCCAGAGCCTGGTCACTGCCATGACTGCCCTTTGGACCAAGGTAGCGAACTTCATCCCCAACCTGTTCGGCGCGCTGGTCGTGGTGCTGCTGGGTTTCGTGGTGGCCAAGCTGCTCGACACGCTGCTGTCCAAGCTGTTGGCCAAGTTCGGCCTGGACCGCCTGATGGCCGGCACCGGCCTGACCAAAATGCTCGGTCGCGCCGGCATTCAGGTACCGATTTCCACCCTGATCGGCAAGATCGTCTATTGGTTCGTGTTGCTCATCTTCCTCGTCTCGGCTGCCGAGTCCCTGGGCCTGGAACGGGTTTCGGCGACCCTGGACATGCTTGCCCTGTACCTGCCCAAGGTATTCGGCGCAGCCCTGGTGCTGCTCGCCGGCGTGCTGTTGGCACAGCTGGTCAACGGCCTGGTGCGCGGCGCTGCCGAAGGCATCGGCCTCGATTACGCCGCAGGCATGGGGCGCATCGCCCAAGGGCTGGTGGTGATCATCAGCATTTCGGTGGCCATTAGCCAGTTGGAGGTCAAGACCGACCTGCTCAACCACGTGATCGTCATCGGTCTGATTACCGTTGGTCTGGCCGTTGCGCTGGCCATGGGCCTGGGCAGCCGGGAAATCGCCGGGCAGATCCTGGCAGGCATCTATGTGCGTGAGCTCTACCAGGTCGGCCAGCAGGTGCGGATTGGAGAGGTCGAAGGGCAGATCGAGGAGATCGGTACGGTGAAGACGACCGTGCTCACCGATGATGGCGAACTAGTGTCGCTGTCCAACCGTGTGTTGCTCGAGCAGCGAGTCACTAGCCGCTAACCGCATAAAAGCTGTTAATGTATGCCGCCGCAAAAATCGGCCCGAGCGGGCCGAGCGGCGACATTGACCTGACTGTCGGCCAGATCCGTTTTGAATAAAGTTCATTCGCCGCCCATGCGTTATGACCCCCGCGAACTCACCGATGAGGAGTTGGTGGCGCGTTCGCATGAGGAGCTGTACCACGTTACCCGCGCCTATGAGGAACTCATGAGGCGCTACCAGCGGACCCTGTTCAATGTGTGCGCACGTTACCTGGGGAACGACCGGGACGCGGACGATGTCTGTCAGGAAGTGATGCTGAAGGTGCTCTACGGGCTGAAGAACTTCGAAGGCAAGTCGAAGTTCAAGACCTGGCTCTATAGCATCACCTACAACGAGTGCATTACCCAGTATCGCAAAGAGCGTCGCAAGCGCCGGTTGATGGATGCCCTGAGTCTGGACCCTGTAGAAGAGGCGTCCGAGGACAAGGCCCCGAAAGCCGAAGAGAAAGGCGGGCTGGACAAGTGGTTGGTGCATGTGAATCCGATCGACCGGGAGATCCTGGTGCTACGTTTTGTCGCAGAGCTGGAATTCCAGGAGATCGCCGATATCATGCATATGGGGCTCAGTGCAACAAAAATGCGTTACAAGCGCGCCCTAGACAAGCTTAGAGAGAAATTTGCCGGTATGGATGAAACTTAGTCCATAGGAAATATCTCTAACCAATCGGCGAGTTCTGCTAGACTTGCCGTCGAGTTGTCCCCCTGATGTTGGTGGGACTGCTTAACTATCACCAGATGGGGATTTAACGGATGAAATTGAAAAACACCTTGGGCTTGGCCATTGGTTCGCTTGTAGCCGCCACTTCGATTGGCGCTATGGCACAAGGTCAAGGCGCCGTCGAGACTGAAATCTTCTACAAGAAAGAATTCTTCGACAGCCAGCGCGACTTCAAGAACGACGGCAACCTGTTCGGCGGTTCCATCGGTTACTTCCTGACCGACGACGTTGAACTGCGTCTGGGCTACGACGAAGTGCACAACGCTCGTGGCGACGACGGCAAGAACATCAAGGGCTCCAACACCGCCCTGGATGCCGTTTACCACTTCAACAACCCGTACGATGCCATCCGTCCATACGTGTCGGCTGGTTTCTCGCACCAGAGCCTGGGCCAGACCGGCCGTGGCGGTCGTGACCACTCCACCTTCGCCAACGTTGGCGCTGGCGCCAAGTGGTACATCACCGACATGTTCTACGCCCGTGCCGGCGTTGAAGCTCAGTACAACATCGACCAGGGCGACACCGAGTGGGCCCCGAGCGTTGGCGTTGGTCTGAACTTCGGCGGTAGCCCGAAGCAAGCTGAAGTCGCTCCGGCTCCAGTTGCTGAAGTCTGCTCCGACAGCGACAACGATGGCGTTTGCGACAACGTCGACAAGTGCCCTGACACCCCGGCCAACGTCACCGTTGACGCCGACGGCTGCCCGGCTGTTGCCGAAGTCGTTCGCGTTGAGCTGGACGTCAAGTTCGACTTCGACAAGTCGGTCGTCAAGCCTAACAGCTACGGCGACATCAAGAACCTGGCTGACTTCATGAAGCAGTACCCACAGACCACCACCACCGTGGAAGGTCACACTGACTCCGTGGGTCCAGACGCTTACAACCAGAAGCTGTCCGAGCGTCGTGCCAACGCTGTCAAGCAGGTCCTGACCCAGCAGTACGGTGTTGAATCGAGCCGCATTGACTCGGTTGGCTACGGCGAAACCCGTCCGGTTGCCGACAACGCCACCGAAGAAGGCCGTGCTATCAACCGTCGCGTTGAAGCTCAGGTAGAAGCCCAGGCCAAGTAATTGGTTTGACGCTTCAATGAAAAACCCGGCCTCGGCCGGGTTTTTCTTTGTCTGGGATTTGCTGCGAGCAGATGATCACAGCCGCCAAATGAGCAATACCAGGTTCAACAGCAAAGACAGCAGCGCCAGGGTGCGCCATACCTTCAGCGGTTCTCGCTCGAGCAAGGGGCGCGGGCGGTCGGGCAGGTCCTGGCGTTCGCCGCGTTCGAGCAGCAACAGCCATTGCTCGGCAGTCTCGAAACGTTGTGCCGGTACCACCGCGACGGCCTGCAGCAGATTGTGCTGCAACCATTCCGGTAGGTCGGGGCGATAGCGGCCAGGATTGACCGGTTGGCCAAAGCGCGGACGCTGGAACGGCTCGATTTCGCCGTAGGGAAAGTGGCCGGTCAACAGCTGGTACAGGGTCACGCCGACGGCATAGAGGTCCTGGCGCGGGCTGGGTGGCTGTCCTTCGAACGCCTCGGGGGCGATGAACGAGGGGGTGCCGGGAACGTCGAACGGCAGGTCTTCGGACAGCCCTGGGCAGTAGGCCAGGCCGAAGTCCAGCAGGCGCAGTTGGCCGTCCTGACCCAGGTGCAGGTTGTCGGGCTTGATGTCGCGGTGTACCAGGTTACGCCGGTGCAGTACCCCGACGGCCTGTAACAGCTGGCGGGCCATCTCCAGCCATTGCGGCAGCGGCAGTGGGCCATGCTCGGCAAGGATGTCGGCCAGATTGTGGCCACTGTATTCGCGCATCACATAGTACAAGTGCTGGCGTTGGCTACCGGCATGCAGTTCAGGAAAATGCCGTCCGGTGACGCGGCGCAGAAACCACTCTTCCAGCAACAGTCTCTGGATTGCGCCGGGCTCCTCACAGCTGGCAGGCAAGGTCTTGAGCAGCCATGGCTGGCCTTGTGGATCGCGCACCCGGTAGAGCAGCGACTGACGGCTGTGCGCCAGCAGGTTGTCGACGTGCCAGCCATCGATGAGCTGCCCCTCGCGCAACGGGCCAGGCAGTGGCCACTGACTCAATTGTGCCAGGGTATCGCCGAGGTTGGCCGGGCCGAGTTGCTCGACCTGTACCAGCAGAGCGCTGGCATTGTCCTGGCTGCCATTGTGGTGGGCGCTGGCTACCAACGTGTCGACGGCGGCTTGCGGGTCGGTTTGCTCGCGCAGTATCGACTGGATGTGCCGGTCGCCCAGGCTGGCCCAGACGCCATCGCTCACCAGCAGGTAGCGCTCGCCCGGCTGCAGTTCGCCTTCGCGGTAATCGACCAGCAGGTGTTGATCCAGGCCAAGGGCGCGCTTGAGCACATGCTGCATGCCTGGTTGGTCCCAGACGTGATCTTCGCTCAGGCACTGCAACCGGTCTTCATGCCAGCGATAGGCGCGGCAGTCGCCGACATGCGCCAGGGTGTAGCGCCGCCCGCGCAGGACCAGGGCGCTGAGGGTGGTGAGCAGCGGCTGACCGTTGCCCTGTGCGCGCAACCAGCGGTTCTGTGCACTCAGCAGTCGGTCCAAGGCCTGGGGCACGCCCCAGGTCGCCGGGGTGGCGTAGTAGTCCAGGGCCAGCGCCTGCAGGCTGGCGCGCGCAGCCAGACCGCCATCTGCGCACTGGCTGACGCCATCGGCCAAGGCGAACAGGTAGCCTTTGCTCGCCGCCAGTTCCGGCGCTGGCGTCACCAGGCGCAAGGCGTCCTGGTTTTCCGCGCGCGGACCGGTGGCGGTGGCCTGGGCGAAGCTCAGCTGCAGGCTCATCGAGCGACCTCAGACCCGCGCCGCGGTGATAGCCGCCGAGCCCCAGGTGGTACGCCAGCGACGCTTGACGCCATGCAGGCCGAACCAGGCCAGCACACCAAGACTGGCGAACAGCCACAGCCCTAGCTGATAGTCGCCGGTGTGTTGCTTGATGGTGCCCAGGCCGGCGGCGAGCAGGAAGCCGCCGATACCGCCGGCCATGCCGATCAGTCCGGTCATCACGCCGATTTCCTGGCGAAAGCGCTGCGGCACCAGTTGGAACACTGCACCATTGCCGGCACCGAGGCCTAGCATGGCGCTGACGAACAAGGCCAGGGCCGCCGCCGCGCTGGGTAGGTTGAAGCCCACTGCAGCGATGCAGATGGCGGCCACGCTGTACATGCCCAGCAAGGTGCGGATGCCACCGAAGCGGTCGGCCAGGGCACCCCCCAAGGGCCGCATCAGGCTGCCGGCGAAGACACAGGCGGCGGTGTAGTAACCGGCCGTGATCGGACTCAGCCCGTACTGATCGCTGAAGTAGCCGGGCAGGGCACTGGCCAGGCCGATGAAGCCACCGAAAGTGACGCTGTAGAAGAACATGAACCACCAGCTGTCGCGGTCACCGAGGGCCTTGAAGTAGTCGGCCATGGCCTTGGGCTTGGGGCGCTGCGGGGCATTGCGCGCCAGCAAGGTGAACACCAGCAGGGTCAGCAGCAGTGGGATCAAGGCGAAGCCGAAGACATTGTTCCAGCCAAAGCTTGCGGCCAGCGCCGGTGCGAGCAAGGCGGCGAACACCGTGCCAGAATTACCCGCCCCGGCGATGCCCATGGCTTTGCCCTGATGCTGCGGCGGGTACCACTGCGAGGCCAGCGGCAGCGATACCGCGAACGATGCGCCGGCAAAGCCCAGGAACACGCCCAACAGCAGTGCCTGTTCGTAGGTCCGCACCCCCAGCATCCAGGCGCCGGCGAGTGCGCCGATCACTGCGACCTGGCCGATCAGGCCAGCGGTCTTGGGGGACAGTCGATCCACCAGCATGCCCATGGCAAAGCGCAGCACCGCCCCGGCGAGGATCGGTGTGGCGACCATCAGGCCGCGTTGCTGCGCGCTCAACTGCAGGTCGGCGGCGATCTGCACCGCCAATGGGCCGAGCAAGTACCAGACCATGAAACTCAGGTCGAAATACAGGAACGCGGCGAACAGAGTGGGCACATGCCCGGATTTCCAGAAGCTGGTAGTCATCGAACACCTCATTCGGCAATGCAACGGAACAAAAAAAACGCCGCTACCCATTTCACGAAAGTGAAAAGAGAGAGCGACGTCTTTGTCGGATGTAAGTGGGCAACCGCCGTTGGCTACCGGTGCGCTATGTCGAGCAAGACGCGGGCCAACTCGGCGTTCGCCGATTCAGCCAAGCATTTCATGCATGGCAATGATCTGTTCCGCCACCTGGATCAGCTTCTGCTGACGACTCATGGCCTGGCGCCGCATCAGTGTGTAGGCCTGTTCCTCGTTGCAGTCCTTCATTTTCATCAGCAAGCCCTTGGCTTGCTCGATTCGTTTGCGCTCGGCCAGTTGCTGGTCGCGGGCCAGCAGTTGCGCCTTGAGCGCCTGGTCGCTTTCGAAGCGCGCCATGGCGACATCGAGGATCGGCTGCAGGCGCGCGGCGTGGATGCCTTCGACGATGTACGCGCTGACCCCGGCCTGGATCGCCTGGCGCATCACCCCCGGATCGTGTTCGTCGGTGAACAGCACGATCGGCCGCGGGCGCTCGCGGCTGACCAGCACCACGTGTTCCATCACATCACGACCCGGTGAGTCGGTATCGATCAATACCACGTCCGGATGCACCGTTTCGACGCAGGCGGGCAGGTCGATGGTCAGGCTTGGCGCTTCGATCACCTCGAAGCCGGCCTCGCACAGGGCCGCCTTGAGGCGACCGAGTTTCATCTGGGTGTCGTCGATCAGCAGGATGCGCAGCATGGTGGCGTCCTCACAGTCCAACGCGGGCGCTGGGCGCTTCGCCCAGGGCATGCAGGCGGAAGCTGCGGGCATAGCCGTGGGGGTCGCTGCCATCCCAGCGGATGCCATCGATCAGCAGGCTGCTGCGCATCGATGCTTCGTGACAGGGCACGCCCATGGCGCTGGCGGCGTCCCGATACAACGCCAACTGTTGGACCTTGCGCGCCACTGCCAGGTAGTCGGGATCGTCACGCAGAAGACCCCAGCGGCGGAACTGAGTCATGAACCACATGCCATCGGACAGGTAGGGCAGGTTTGCCCGACCCTGGTCGAACACCCGCAGGCCATGGGGGTCGTGCCAGTGATTGCCGAGGCCGTCGTGATAGTCGCCGAGCAGGCGCGGCTCGATGTTGGCCGGCGCGGTGTCGAGGTAGGCGCTGCCGCTGAGCAGTTGCGCCGTACTGCGACGGTTGTCGGCACCTTGTTCGATGAAGCGGCTGGCGGCCAGGATGGCCTTGATCAGTGCCCTTGCACTGTTAGGGTACTGTTCGACGAAGGCGCGTGCGCACCCCAGCACCTTTTCCGGATGATCCGGCCAAATCGACTGGCTGGTCGCCAGGGTGAAGCCCTGTCCCTTGGCCACCGCATCGGCCGACCAGGGCTCGCCGACACAGAAGCCATCGATACGACCGGCCTCCAGGTGAGCGACCATCTGCGCAGGAGGCACCACCACGCTGTCGACGTCGCGCAGCGGATGGATGCCTTGGCTGGCCAGCCAGTAGTACAACCACATGGCATGGGTGCCGGTGGGAAAAGTCTGGGCGAAGGTCAGTCGTGTGCCATGCTGGTGCACCAGTCGCGCCAGTGCTTCAGGGTTGGTCACGCCCTTGCCTTGCAGGGCTGAGGACAGATTGATGGCCTGGGCGTTCTGATTCAGGCCCATGAGCACCGCCATGTCCTTGGCCGGCACTCCGCCGATGCCCAGGTGCACGGCATAGATCAGACCATACAGGCAATGGGCGGCATCCAGCTCGCCGCTGACCAGCTTGTCGCGCAGGCCGGCCCAGGAACCCTGGCGCTTGAGGTTGAGGGTAAGGCCTTGCTGTTGGGCGAAGCCCTGAGTGGCGGCGACCACGACCGAAGCGCAATCGGTGAGGGCCATGAAGCCGATATCGAGGCTGGGCTTCTCCGGCGCATCGCTGCCGTTGACCCACGCGAGTGGTGCTGTATTCACAAAAGTCCTCGCCCGTACTGAATAGGCTGTGGACATAGGCGAAGCAACCCATGTGCCAAGGGCGCCGAGGATTTGCTGTCATGCCAGGCCGGCGCTGGCTATAATCGCACCCTCATTCACCCCCGAGCCTCGCCTGCCCATGTATACCCTGGCCCGCCAGCTGCTGTTCAAGCTTTCTCCGGAAACCTCCCACGACCTGTCCCTGGACCTGATCGGTGCCGGTGGCCGCCTCGGTCTCAACGGCATGCTGTGCAAGCAGCCGGCGCCATTGCCGGTGAGTGTCATGGGCTTGAACTTCGCCAATCCGGTGGGGTTGGCGGCGGGACTGGACAAGAACGGCGCGGCCATCGACGGTTTTGCCCAGCTGGGCTTCGGCTTCGTCGAGATCGGTACCGTGACGCCGCGTCCGCAACCGGGCAACCCCAAGCCACGATTGTTCCGCCTGCCGCAGGCCACGGCGATCATCAACCGCATGGGCTTCAACAACCTGGGGGTCGATCACCTCCTCGAGCGCGTGCGTGCTTCGCGCTACGAGGGTGTGCTTGGCATCAACATCGGCAAGAACTTCGACACGCCGGTCGAGCGTGCCGTGGACGATTACCTGATCTGCCTGAACAAGGTCTACACCGCAGCCAGCTATATCACCGTCAACGTCAGTTCGCCGAATACCCCCGGACTGCGTAGCCTGCAGTTCGGCGATTCGCTCAAGCAACTGCTCGATGCCCTGGCCGAGCGCCGCGAGCAACTGGCGGGCGAGCACGGCAAGCGAGTGCCTTTGGCGATCAAGATCGCCCCGGACATGAGCGATGAGGAAACCGCCCTGGTCGCCGGCGCGTTGCTGGCCTCGGGGATGGATGCGGTGATCGCCACCAACACCACGCTCAGCCGCGAAGGGGTCGAAGGCCTGGAGCATGGCGGCGAGGGGGGTGGCCTGAGTGGCGCTCCGGTGCTGGAAAAAAGCACCCACACCGTCAAGGTGCTGGCCGGCGAGCTGGGCGGCAAGTTGCCGATCATCGCGGCGGGTGGCATCACCGAAGGGCGCCATGCGGCCGAGAAGATCGCGGCCGGTGCGAGCCTGGTGCAGATCTACTCGGGCTTCATCTACAAGGGACCTGCGCTGATCCGTGAGGCGGTGGATGCGATCGCTGCGATGCCGCGTGGTTGAGCGAGGCATAAAAAAGGGCCCCTTGAAGGGGCCCCTGGGCCTTAGCCCGCCGCCCGGATGGGGCGCGCATGGTGACTCGAAATCAATGTCCTCGTTCAGCCAACGGCGTGATTTTCGTTGAGTCTATGGATGCCAGCGGTGCCAGTCATTCCGTCCCAGTTATCACCGCGACCTTCGCGCCAGCCGTTGATCCAGGCTTGGCGTACAGAAGGAAGATTGAAGGGGCAAAGTTCGCGGGATTTGCCGGTGACCCCGTATTGGTAGCCACGTGAATATGCTCTTTCCAACGGATCACGCTTAAGTCTTCTCATAGGGTGTTGCCCTCACTTGTTGACTGTAATGTCCCGTCGGCCTCTCCGAGGCCGGGCAGAATCGTTCTGCCGGTTTGCGCTCGCTGCCGGCGTGGCGAGCTGAAAGTGCCGCCTCGTTGCGAAGTGGCCTGAGACCAGTTCTATCGAAAGCGGCTCGCCCTGGGAATGATCGATTTGTCATAAGGACGTAATCTTTTCTAGGGTGAGAGGATAAGTAAATAAATGCGACTCAACCTTGTTTGGCCCTGAGCCGCCTGTGATCGGGGTTTGCCGCAGCATGATAGGCATTTTGCCATTGCTGGCATGCGCTGATGGAAACACCTGGAAACGCGACGAAGGGTCACATCGAGCCTGGTTCGCGGGAAATTATTCGTACTGCCCGATGATCTAAGCTGTCTTTGCCACCCGGCAAGCGGCCGAATGTCCGGGCGGCCCGGCCGTCCTCTGCGCATGGCGCGTAGCGGCGGCCACTCGAACGCTTGCTGGAAGGGCGTTCGGGCAAACATCGGCGAGGCGATGCGTCGCTTCGTCACTCAAACAGCCCAAGGCTCTGGAAGACTCATGTCGGACCGTTTCGAACTCTATCTCACCTGCCCCAAAGGCCTCGAAGGCCTGCTCGCCGAAGAGGCCAAGGGCCTCGGCCTGGATGACGTGCGTGAGCACACCTCGGCCATTCGCGGCGCCGCCGACATGGAAACCGCCTACCGCCTGTGCCTCTGGTCGCGCCTGGCCAATCGGGTGCTGCTGGTGCTCAAGCGCTTCCCCATGAAGAACGCTGACGATCTGTACGATGGCGTCCATGGGCTCGACTGGGCCGACCACCTGGCCGCTGATGGCACACTGGCCGTCGAGTTCAGCGGCCATGGGTCGGGGATCGACAACACCCATTTCGGCGCGCTCAAGGTCAAGGACGCCATCGTCGACAAACTGCGCAACCGTGAAGGCCTGCGGCCGTCGGTGGAAAAGATCGATCCTGACGTGCGCGTGCACCTGCGCCTGGACCGAGGCGAGGCGATCCTGTCACTCGACCTTTCCGGTCATAGCCTGCACCAACGTGGTTATCGTTTGCAGCAGGGCGCCGCGCCGCTCAAGGAGAACCTTGCCGCCGCCGTGCTGATCCGTGCCGGCTGGCCACGAATCGCCGCAGCCGGCGGTGCTTTGGCCGACCCGATGTGCGGTGTCGGCACGTTCCTGGTGGAAGCGGCGATGATCGCTGCCGACATCGCGCCCAACCTCAAGCGCGAACGCTGGGGCTTCACGGCCTGGCTCGGCCATGTGCCGGCGCTCTGGCGCAAGGTGCACGACGAAGCACAGGCGCGTGCCGAGGCCGGTCTGGCCAAGCCACCGCTGTGGATTCGTGGCTATGAGGCCGACCCGCGGCTGATCCAGCCAGGCCGCAACAACGTCGAGCGCGCGGGCCTGGGCGACTGGGTGAAGATCTACCAGGGCGAGGTCGCCAGCTTCGAGCCGCGTCCCGACCAGAACCAGAAGGGCCTGGTCATCAGCAACCCGCCCTATGGCGAACGTCTGGGTGATGAGGCCAGCCTGCTGTACCTCTACCAGAACCTCGGCGAGCGCCTGCGTCAGGCCTGCATGGGCTGGGAAGCGGCGGTCTTCACCGGCGCGCCCGAACTGGGAAAACGCATGGGGATCCGCAGCCACAAGCAGTACGCGTTCTGGAACGGCGCCTTGCCGTGCAAACTGCTGCTGTTCAAAGTGCAGCCCGACCAGTTCGTCACCGGCGAGCGTCGCGAGGCGCAGGGCGACGACGCTCGGTCGAGTGTCCGTGAGGCCATCGCCAGCCAGCCGGCGCGCCTGTCGGAAGGGGCTCAGATGTTCGCCAACCGCCTGCAGAAGAACTTCAAGCAGTTGGGCAAATGGGCCCGTCGTGAGCAAGTCGGTTGCTACCGCGTTTACGATGCCGACATGCCCGAGTACGCGCTGGCCGTCGATCTGTACCAGGACTGGGTGCATGTGCAGGAATACGCCCCGCCACGCTCGGTGGATCCGGAAAAGGCCCAGGCACGTCTGCTCGACGCCTTGTCGGCGATTCCCCAGGCGCTGGGCGTCGATCCGCAGCGTGTGGTGCTCAAGCGTCGCGAGCGCCAGAGCGGTACCCGCCAATACGAGCGTCAGGGGACCGAGGGGCGGTTCATGGAGGTGGTGGAGGGCGGCGTCAAACTGTTGGTCAACCTCACCGACTACCTCGACACCGGTCTGTTCCTCGACCACCGTCCGATGCGGATGCGCATCCAGCGCGAGGCGGCTGGCAAGCGCTTCCTCAACCTGTTCTGCTACACCGCCACAGCTACCGTGCATGCGGCTAAGGGCGGTGCGCGGAGCACCACCAGCGTCGACCTGTCCAAGACTTACCTGGACTGGGCCCGACGCAACCTGTCGCTCAACGGCTTCTCCGAGCGCAACCGTCTGGAGCAGGGCGACGTCATGGCCTGGCTCGAAGCCAACCGCGACAGCTATGACCTGATCTTCATCGATCCGCCGACTTTCTCCAACTCCAAGCGCATGGAAGGTGTGTTTGACGTGCAGCGCGACCACGTGCAACTGCTGGACTTGGCCATGGCGCGCCTGGCCCCGGGCGGCGTGCTGTATTTCTCCAATAACTTCCGCAAGTTCCAGCTCGATGAACACCTGCTGACCCGCTATGCAGTCGAGGAGATCAGCGCCCAGACCCTGGACCCGGACTTTGCCCGCAACAACCGGATCCACCGTGCCTGGCGTCTGCAGCTGCGCTGAAGCGTTTGGGCTTGCACGGATAATGGCCAATGGCTATAAATTGTTCAGGGCCAAGTTGATTCGCAGGACGCTGACGTGACGAGACGGTGCTATGTCCAAGGTGTATGCGAAGTGGGCCGGCCTCGGCAGGTTCAGCCTGCCGGCCTGGGCGGTAGCGCTGGTGGCGCTGGTAGCGGGTGGCCTGCTCTCGGCGGCGCTCGCGTTGGGGGCGCAGAATCTGTACAAGCAGAAGCTGCGCCAGCGTTTCGACCTGCTGGCGGATGAACGCTACAGTCGTTTGGCAGAGCGTCTGGATCAACAAGAGCAACGCCTGGATGGCCTGCGTCGCTTCTTCAGCTATTCCGATGTCATCACCCCGCACGAGTTCGACGGCTATGCAGGGCCGCTGCTGCAGCGCACCCAGGCATATTCGTGGGCTCCGCGGGTCGAGCACGGCCAACGCGCCGAATTCGAGCGTCAAGCCAGTGCCCGGCTCGGCCATGCTTATCTGATCCGTGATCGGGATGCCCAAGGCAATTGGCAGCCCGCCCCTGAGCGTGCGGTGTATTTTCCGGTGCTCTATACCCAGGCGGCCAACCTGCTTGGGCAACCCTCTGGTCTGGACCTGGCCGGCCAGGCGCAGCGTCAGGCTGTCCTGGAGCGCGCATCGGTGCCCGGCAGCATGGCCGTCTCGCCCCCTCTGGACCTGATCAACCTGCCGCCGGAACACACCCGCGGGCTGCTGATGGTGGCGCCGGTGTTCGGCGAGGGCCAGGAGCACAATCCTCCGCTGGGATACGTGATAGCGGTACTGAGCATGCGCCAGTTGCTAGGCGAGGGGTTGTCCGGGGGCAGAGACGACAACCTGGTGATGCGCGTGATCGACCCTGCCGGGGCCGGTGGTGGCGAAGTATTGTTCGAATCGGACAATGCACCCGCACCTTTGGGGTTTTCGAGTACCTATTTGTTGCACATGGCCGATCACCATTATCGGCTCGACATCCGCCCCAGCCAGGTGTTCTTCACTGCCAATCACTCCTCCCTTGCGCAGATGCTCGCCGTGCTCGGAGGCCTGCTGAGCCTGTTGCTCAGTGTCCTGCTCTACAATCTGTTCAGCCAGCGCCAGCGTGCTTTGGCCTTGGTCGAGCAGCGTACCGCGCAGCTGCGGATCAGCAAGCAATCACTGCGAGACACCCATAATCAGTTGCGCAGCGTGCTCGACGCCGCCACCCAGGTGGCGATCATCGCCACCGATCTCAAGGGTGTGATCACCACCTTCAACGCCGGTGCCGAGCGGATGCTCGGCTATACCTCCCATGAGGTGGTAGGCAGTTTGCGCCTTGAGGCGCTGGTGTCGGCAGCCGAGCTCGACGCTCGTGCCCAGGCTTTGCACCTGCCCCGTGGGCGCGAGGGTGAGGCGCTGTTGCAGGAAAGCAGCGGTAAGCCCATGGAGTGGACCTTGTTGCGCAAGGATGGCAGCCAGCTGTTGGCCAATATGCTGGTGAGCGCGGTGAACGATGAGCAGGGCTTGTGGATCGGGTATCTGGCCATCTGCATCGATGTCACCGAGCGCCGTCGCGTGCACGAAGCGTTGGCATCGCGTGATCGGCTGCTGGAAAAGCTCAGCGACGAAGTGCCCGGCGGCATCTATCAATACCGCCTGGATGCCGATGGCCACTCGTGCTTTCCCTACGCGAGCGAGGGGCTTTACGACATCTATGAAATTGACCTGCAGGTCCTGCGCGAGGACGCTTCGGCGGTGTTCGAACGCATTCATCCGGACGACCTGGAGCGTGTCCGTCGTTCGGTGCGTTATTCGGCCGAGCACCTGACGCCCTGGCGCGAGGAATACCGGGTCTGCCTGCCGCGCGCCGGATTGCGCTGGATACGCGGCGAGGCGACGCCTGAGGTGGGCGGGCAGCAGTCTACGGTGTGGCATGGCTACCTGACCGATATTTCCGACCTCAAGCGAGTCGAGGAGGAGCTACGGGCCTTGTCGGTCACCGATGCCCTCACCGGCATCCATAACCGTCGCTATTTTCAGGAGCGCTTGAAGGCCGAGCTCGATCGCGCCCAGCGCGAAGGCACCGACCTGTCGGTGATCATGCTCGATATCGACCACTTCAAGCGTATCAACGATCGCTTCGGCCATGCCGCCGGAGACCAGGTGTTGCGCAGCCTTTGCCAGCGCATTGGCAACCGCTTGCGGCGTACCGACGTGTTCTGCCGGCTCGGCGGCGAGGAGTTCATGGTGCTGTGCCCAGGCGCCAATGCCGAGCAGGCCCGCCTGTTGGCCGAGGAGTTGTGGCATAGCGTGCGTGCCGTTCCGGTTACGGATATCGGCACGGTGACGGCGAGCTTTGGTGTCGCAGGGTGGCGCCCTGGGGAGGGCGCCGATGCCTTGTTGTTACGCGCCGATGCTGGTGTGTACGCGGCCAAGCAAGCTGGCCGGGACCGGGTCGAAGACGGTCCGGACTGAGTCCTGTCGTCGACCGCTTCAGTTGGCCGCTGTGCTGCCTGCCACCTTTGGCTGGCGGTAGAGATCCAGCAAGACCTGGTCGAGCACCTGGGAGGCGCCCCAGGGTTTCGGGTCGTTGAGAATCGCAGCCACTGCCCAGGTATGGCCATTGTTGTCACGGCTGTAGCCGGCAATTGCCCGCACGGTGTTCAGCGTACCGGTCTTGATATGCCCTTCGCCGGCCATGGCGGTGCGCTTGAGGCGCTTGCGCATGGTGCCGTCCATGCCCACCAGCGGCATCGAGCTGATGAACTCCGCCGAATAGGGGCTCTTCCAGGCCGCCTGCAACAAGGCCGCCATTTCGCGGGTACTGACCCGTTCAGCCCGCGACAGCCCCGAACCATTCTCCATCACCAGGTGCGGCGCGGTGATGCCTTTCTTGGCCAGCCACTGGCGCACCACGCGCTGCGCGGCACGACCGTCGTCGCCGTCGGCATCGGTGCGGAACCGTGCGCCGAGGCTGAGGAACAACTGCTGCGCCATGGTGTTGTTGCTGTACTTGTTGATGTCGCGGATCACCTCGACCAGATCGGGGGAGAACGCCCGCGCCAGTAGGCGTGCGCTCTTGGGCACGTTCTCGATGCGATCGCGACCCTGGATACTGCCGCCCAGTTCGCTCCAGATGGCCCGCACGGCGCCGGCGGCGTAGGTCGGGTGGTCGAGCAGCGACAGGTAGGTCTGCGAGTTGCAGCCGTCACCCAACTGACCGCTGACCGTCACGGTGATACCGTCGGCCTGGGTTACCGGGTTGTAGCGCACATCGCCGCTGCACTTCTTGGATGCCACCGGCTTGACCTGGTTGTCGATATGGATGCTGGCGATCGGCGGTTCGACGGCAACGGTGACCTTGCCCCCGTCGTTGCGGGTCACGAAGCGCAGTGCCTTGAGGTTGATCATCAGCGAATCGGGCTTGACCAGGAACGGCTTGTTGACGTCGCCGCCGTCGTCGTTGAACTGCGGCAGGTTAGGCTGTACGAAATGGCTGCGGTCCAGCACCAGGTCGCCGGTTACCGTGCGTACGCCGTTGGCGCGCAGGTCACGCATGAGCAACCAGAGTTTCTCCATGTTCAGCTTGGGATCGCCGCCCCCTTTGAGATAGAGATTGCCGTTGAGCACACCGTTGCTCAGGGTGCCGTCGGTGTAGAACTCGGTCTTCCACTGGAAGGTCGGGCCGAGCAGTTCGAGCGCGGCATAGGTGGTGACCAGTTTCATGGTCGAGGCCGGGTTCACCGACATATCGGCATTGAACACCGTGGCAGTGCCGGGGCCGTCGAGAGGCAGCATCACCAGCGACAGGGCATCGTCCTGCAGCTTGTTGGCCTTCAGGGCCTGTTGCACCTTGGGGGGGAGGGTGGTGTTGACGGCAGCTGCCTGGCTGGGGATTGCCAATGGCATCAGCAGGCTGGCGAGAAAGAGGGGACGGAGCGCTTTGATCATAGGTGACAAATACCCTGCGGACGAGGGAGAAAGACATTGGGGCTGTAAGAATGGTTGCCCCAGAACGAAATATAGTGCGCATTATGCCCCAAGCGTGGCTGCGGTGAACTCTGTTCGACGGAAAAGGCCCGAACGGCAGTGGAAACTGGTAAAGTGCCGCGCGTAAATACTCAAGAGGATTGTTTCATGGCTACCAACCGTTCCCGTCGTCTGCGCAAGAAGCTGTGCGTCGATGAATTCCAGGAGCTGGGTTTCGAACTGAACCTGGATTTCAAGGAAGACCTGTCCGACGAAGCCATCGATGCCTTCCTCGACGCGTTCCTGGCCGAGGCCATGGACGCCAATGGCCTGGATTATGTCGGCGGCGATGACTTCGGTCTGGTCTGCAGTGCCAAGCGCGGCTCGGTCAGCGAAGAGCAGCGTGCAACTGTCGAAGCGTGGCTCAAGGGCCGTAGCGAACTGACCAAGGTAGAAGTCAGCCCGCTGTTGGACGCCTGGTATCCGGACAAGCCGATCAACCCGGCTTCCTGATCCCACTGGAGCAGCGCCAGGCTATCGCGCCTGCGCTGCGTCCAATCAAAGCCCTGACCCGGCCTGCTGCGCTCGGTCCAGGGCTTTTTCCACCCGGCGCATCTGACGCGCCAAGGCCTGTCGTCGCCGTTTCATTTCGGCCACGCTCAGCCCGTTCTGCTCCAGCGCCTCGCAAGCCGTCATCAACGATTGTGCCTCCAGCATTCTGGCCACGCTGAGGATCTTGTGTGCCTGCTCGGCCAGCGCCTCGGTATCCTGTTCCACCTCCAGCGCCATCAGGGCGCTGTAGTCCTCGCGTAGGCTCTGGCTGACGGTGTCGAGCAGCCGCTGAAGGTCCTGCGCCTCCAGGCCGACGACGGCGTCCAGGCCGCTCAGGTCGAACGGTCGCCGCGACACGCCGTGCTCCAGATGACGTGGAAGTACCCGGGCCAGGTGCTTGCACAACGTGGCCAGACTGATGGGTTTGAGCAGGCAGTCGTCCATGCCCGCCTCGAGGCAGCGCTGGCGCACTTCGGGCTGGGCATTGGCGGTGTAGCCGAGCAAGGTGCAGGGCGGCAGATCATGCTGGCGCTCGTAGGCGCGGATCGCATCGGCCAACTGATAGCCATTCATGTGCGGCATGTTGCAGTCGAGGATCACCACATCGAATTGGCCCTTGCGAAATTTCGCCAGGCCTTCGCGCCCTTCGTTGGCGGTGGTCTGCTGCAGGCCCAGATGGTTGAGCTGGTGGGCCATGAGCAACAGGTTGGCGGGGTGATCGTCGATCACCAATACCTTCAGATGCGGGTTGGGGGAGGCCAGGTGCTGGGCCGACCGCCCATGGGCCAGCGGCGGCTCGACCCGGCAGAGGGGCATCGCCAGGCGCACCTGGGTCCCGACGCCCTGCAGGCTCTTGAGCTGCAGGTCGGCCCCCATCATTTCGGCCAGGCTGCGGCAGATGGCCAGCCCCAGGCCGGTACCGGCGCGAGCGCCCTGGCTGTGCAGATTGGCTTGGGCGAAGGGCGTGAACAGGCGTTGCAGGTCAGCGTCGTGAATGCCGATGCCGCTGTCGCGTACCTCTACTACCAGGGTTGGCGCGTCCTCGCCGCTTGCGTCGAGTACGCAGGCCTGGATGCGGACCTGGCCATGGTCGGTGAACTTGATCGCGTTACTCACCAGATTGGACAGGATCTGCTTGAGGCGTAACGGGTCGAGCAGGGCGTGACAGCGTGCACTCGCAGCGATGTCGGCCTCCAGGGTGAGGCCCTTTTGCCGCGCCTGGCCTTCGAATACCCGTTGCACCGAAGCGATCAGTGCCGCCACGTCAACCGGCTCCGGTACCAGGGACAGCTGGCCGGATTCGATTCTGGCGATGTCGAGAATGTCCCCGATCAGTCCCAGCAGGTCACGGCTGGCGTGGTACGCGACGTCCAGCGCAGTGCGGTCGAGCTGGCCCTGTTCGGCGCGCATGGAGGCCAGTTCCAGCATGCCGATCAGTGCGTTCATCGGCGTGCGGATTTCATGGCTGATGGTCGTCAGGAAGGTGCTCTTGGCGCGGTTGGCGTCCTCGGCCTGCTGCTTGGCCTGGCGCAGCTCCTGGACCAGTTCGCGGCGCTCGCTGATGTCGATCCAGCCGCCAATGATGCCCTGCGGCTCACCCAAGGAATCGCGATAGGGCAGGATCCAGTGGTAGAGGGTCATTTCCCGCCCACGCAACTTTAAGGGACGGTCGAGGATCAGCGGTGTGCCGTCGCGCATGACCTGCTGATAGTCGGCCTCGATCTGCCGGGCATGCAGTGGATCGCAGAACAGGCTCTGTTCCAGGCGCTTGCCGATCACATCCTCGGCAGTGGCCTGCACGGCCTCTAGGTAGCTGCTGTTGCAACTTTGCAGGTGGCCCTGGCGGTCGCGCACGTACATTGGATGGGGGGTGCCATTGAGCAATGCACGCATGAACGCCAGCTGATCGCTCAGTGCCCGTTCGGCCTGCTGGCGCTGGCGGATCTGCCGACGCAAGCGGGTGTTCCAGAGCACTGCGAGCAGCAGCAGCAAACCGGTGCCCAGTAGCACCTGCACGGCGAGCTGACGCAATCGCTGCCAGCGCTTGCCGTCAGGTGGACCGTAGCCGCGCCAGCGGTTGTTGATCACTCCCAGCTCCTCTGGCGAGATGCTCGCCAAGGCTTTGTCCAGCACCGAGGCCAGGGCGGTGTCCTCCGCGCGCGTAGCCATCGCGAAGCTGGCCGGCTCGGAGCCGATGGCGCTGCGGATGACCAGCTTGGGATCGTTGTTCAGGGCGTGATTGGCATCGATCAGTGTGGTGATCACCGCATCGACCGCGCCCGTTTCCAGCAGCGCCATTGAATAATAGGTGTTCTCCGTTTCGATCCAGGCAACCTGGGGAAAGTCACGTGCGAGCAGCTCGTCCAGGGTGCTGTAGCGGGTGATTGCAATGCGCTGTCCGCGCAGGTCCTCCAGTGAATCGACCTGGCGCTCGTCGTCGCGGGTGACCAGCACATGGGTGCTTTCCAGGTAGGTGCGGGTGCTGCGCAGGTGCTGGGCGTCGAGATTGTCGTTGACCAGTGCCGCGATCAGGTCGACCCGGCCACCTTCGAGGCGGGCCAGCATGTCGGCGGTGCCACTGGCGCGGTGCACTTCGAAGCGCAGGCCGGTGCGCAGGCGGATGAGTTCCAGCAGGTCAGCGGTGACGCCGCGAAAGTGCCCGCCGACATCGAAGAACGACACCGGTGCGGCGGTTTCGTCGATGGCCACGCGCATCACCGGGTGCCGGCGTAACCATTGTTGTTCTGCCGGGGTCAGGTGCAGTTGGCGGTCGGTCAGCAGCAGGTCGCTGCCCGCGCTCCAGCGCTTGAAGATGCTGCCGTGCACGGCGCCGGGCTGAATGTCCAGAGCCATGTTCACCAGGGTTTGCAACTGCGTGTCCTGGCTGCGCATGGCGAAGCCGAAGCCTACTGCTTCATGCTTGCTGAAGTTGGCCATGCGCAAGCCGGGCAGGTGGCCGCGGTTGAGTTGATAGTGAGTGGAGATGGTGTCGCCAATGAACACATCGGCCTGGCCGAAGGCAACGGCATTGAGCGCCTGGGCGGACGAGCCGAAGGCCATCAGTCTGGCGTTGGGGTAGGCGGTGCGGATGTCCCGTCTGGGCAGATAGTGGTCGAGCATGCCCAGGCGCAGGTTGGCCAGGCCGGCGTCGAGCGGGGGCGCTTGATCCTCGCGGGTGACCAGCACCGGTTGGTCGACGGCATAAGGGCGCGACAGCGCCAGGCCATCGACTGCTGCCTCATAGCCGTTGGCGCTGCCGAGCAGATCGATCTCACCGTGCTTGAGCGCGCTGACCGCCGCATCCCGGGAGGAATAGCGCACGACCTCGATCGGCACCTGCAACGCGTTGCCGATCAGGTGTGCATATTCGGCGGTCAGCCCCTGGTAGTCGCGTCCGCCGCTGGTGATGTCGAACGGTGGGTAGTCCGGGGCGGAGGTGCCCAGCCGCAATGATCGGCGCTCTTGCAGCCAGCGCCGCTGGGATTCGCTCAGCGTCGGCTGGACGGGATTGGCGGTGGAGCGGGGCAATAAGGTGTAGGGAGCGGGCTGGGGCGCGGTGGCCCGAGCTTCAGCGCTGGCCAGGGCCAGCGCGAGTAGCAGGGGAGTGACGTAGCGTGGCATGTTCCGCCCTCAGACCAGCGCGTTGCGTTTGGCCATGTCGATCAGGTCGACGAGGGAATTGACCTGAAGTTTCTGCATCAGGCGCTTCTTGTAAGTGCTCACGGTTTTGCTGCTGAGAAACATCCCCTGGGCAATTTCCTTATTGGTCCGTCCCTGGGCAAAAAGTTGCAACACCATCAACTCCCGGTCGTTGACCTGACGGAACAGTTGCAAGTCGGCGTCGGCCGTCTCGTTACCGCCATTGAACGCCTGGCTGGGGAAATAGTTGTAACCGGCGAGTACGGCCTTGATGGCACTGAGCAGTTCGCTCAGGTCTTCCTGCTTGCAGACATACCCGGCCGCACCGGAGTGCATGCAGCGTACGGCGAACAGCGCCGGGGACTGGGCGGTGAGGACAAGCACCTTGAGCGGCAGTGCCATGGACTGGAAGCGTGAAAGTACCTCCAGGCCGTCTAGCTTGGGGATGCTGATGTCAAGGAGCACCAGGTCAGGATGGGCTTCGCGAATCATCTGCATGGCGTCGACGCCATTGTCCGACTCGCCCACTATTTTGTAGCCTTGATTTTCCAGCAACATGCGAACGGCCAGGCGGATGACGGGATGGTCGTCGACAATGAATACGTTTTGTGGACACACTGGGCTTAGTGTCAAAAACATCTAGGCTTTGACTGCCCTTGCCCTTGCCCTTGCCCTTGCCCTTGCCCTTGATCAAAGCCCAAAAGGCTTTGATGCCTTTGACGTGAAATCTTTAGATTCGGTGGGATTGTGATGGGGAGTGAGCCTGAACTGATAGTGAGTCAGGAAGAGAGGGGTTAGGGAGCGATACACCTCACAAGCTCTGTGATGAGCCTGCAACCATTGCGGTCATGCCCCTCGGTAGCTTTTCACAACGGATTGCTCATTCGAATTGCTGGTGCCACAACCGACGCAAAGTCGACTCAGGAATGCCCAGCTCTTTCTTCGCCTGAGCTTGGGTGAAGCCTCTCTTCTTCAAGTCCTGAACGGCCACCCATTTCTTCCTGGCGTCATAAGTCCCATGGCGGGCTAATTCCGCAGGCTCCGTCGGAAGGCTCGCGTCTGCCAGCTCCAAAGCATCCAGTTCCGCAAGCGCAGCCAACAGCATTTCCCTAGCTGTTTTTTGGTCATGAGAGGCAACCGTTAGGGCTAGGAGGGTGATCGGTTCCACCTTCAATGCGACTGCTAGCTGATAGCTGGTGTCGAGGCTCACCGCACTCTTTCCGAGTTCTAGCTTGCTCACATAGGGCTGGGAGACCGAGCCGCCGACGTTGGCGATGTCCTCCTGGAACAGCCCTTTTCGAGTGCGTAGCAACTGGAGGGATGCTGCAAAGGAATAACGCAGCGACATCGTATGCTCCCCAAAAGCGAACGGTATGCCGCGTTTGCCTGCCGCCACGCAAAGAGCTATAGTTATATGGATGGCGGTCAAGGCATAGATCGTCAATTTATTTGTAATTTTTGGCGGGGATGCAGCGGATGGTAAGTGGGCTCGAAGATGGGCTTCTGGGCGAAAATGGGGTTGCCCTGATTGGCTCCGAGCTGTCTCTCGAAGATGTCCTTGCTGCGGCCCGACAGCGGTTCAAGTGGTTTCCCATCTGCGTAGTTGAAGAGTGGGTGATCCTCGATGCGATAGTCACGGAAGAGGAGCGGGCCAAAGTAACCGCAGCTGGATGCCAACCAATGTTTCTGTTTGCCTACAAGGTGCTGCATGACGAGCAGAGGCGCTTCGAGCCCGGTAACTGGGTACGCTCCTCCATGGGCACTTCGTTTCAAGATGGCTACCTGTTCGTAACTCGGAATACTGCCTACGTGTTGAAAGGCCCCGGGTATCGCAAGCCTTCCAGCCTGCAAGGCATCTTCTCCATCTTCTAAGTGTCACGGCCTACTCGTGGCGACTTGCCTGTTTCAGAGGTCAAGATATGTTCCGTTCGCACCAAGCTGATATCGCCGGTTTCCCAGGTATGTTTGGAGATGGATTGATGCATTGGCACGGCGTTTCCCGAGCTCTTGCTACGCACTGGTATCACGTGAGTGTTCAGCGTCTCCATGAAGGTCAATTCAGAAGCTATGAAGAAATGCTCAATGACGAGACCCGGCTCGTTGAGTTGCTAGTGGCACAAGATGAAACCTTGCTTGTTCAGGAAGTCCAAGCGGTAACACCCGGCTGGATGAACAAAGGCGATGGCTGGAAGATGGAAAAGCTGGTGTCTCTCTCCATGGGCTTCAGCTTGGATGAAGTGCCGGTCTCGATCCTTGAGGTTGAGGGCGGTGAGGTTTACATCGACACGCATGAACCAGGCCTAAAAGTTGAGTTCCTGACTGGGCTGAAGGAGCTGTATCGCAGTCGTGCCTCGACTTCCGCTTCTGTTACAGGGCTTGGGGGGCATTAACCATGTCAGAGAACAGCGAAGTGGAAGTCGATTTCTACGTCAAACGCTATTCCGATTTCGACCTGCTTCGGATTGCTCGAGCGGTCGGGCAGGGCTTCGAAGAAGAGGTCACGGCGGTTCTTGTAAATGTCCACATCAGTAGGCACAGCGCGGTTGGCGTCGTGTTCGGGCATGCCAAGAAGGGGGCGCACGGACGATACGCTGATGGCCACCTTATCCAAACATCCGACATCCTCGCTACGGCCAAGGAGGGGAAGTTCTGGGTGATCACCACGATCCACTCCCGATACGTGATAGCTACATTCCAACGTGATGGTGGTCGGCGTAGCTTTAATGAATTTCGGCGCCTTGTGGGTAATCGCTACCCCAACACCTAATCGCGGAAGTCAATTTTAGAAATGAGCCAGGGGTGTGAATGTGTCATGCCCTAAGTATCTCTGTGCCTGAGTTTTGGCAAAAAGCAAGGAGCTTCAAGTGATTAAGTTCGAGTATCTGCGTTTTAAAGGGCGGCTGGAAGATATGCGTGTGTTCAACACGTACTCGGATAACGTGGAGGTGATCATGAAGGTGGATGATGTGCTGATTCCAAACTTCCGAATGCCTACAAAGATTTACGAGGAGGTAGATAGTGGCAAGGAGTACGAGTTTTACGGCCTGGTACAGAAGTCTCGAAATAAAGTAAAAAATAAAGGCTTTGTTTTTGCGGTGAAACCGGAGAATGGCAAGGTCATAGAGGTGCCGAGTCTGCGGTATGCCGCACAACTTGGGATCTGGGCCAACGGGGCGGTAATTTCCGCAGTGGTGTTTGTTCTTGCTTGGATCGCGTTTTTCTTTGGGTTGGGTTCAATTGTCGATGGCTATCATTATAGCTCTGTGAATGGGTTCGCAGAATATGCCGGGGATGTAACGCGTTGTGCATTTGCTCTTGCGTGCTTAATTGCGGCATTTTTTGTAGGGGTTGGAATTAATCTATTCTATAAAACCACCGTGCTTGAAACGTGGCAGTCGATTGCTCCTGCAAGGTTAGTAGAGCGTTTCAGTAAGCTGCACCGCTGATTTGGGTGACCCTTCGGGTACGGCTGTCGTAAACCAAGCCCAGTTAAGCTGGGCTTGGCCCTCCGGGCTTCCATCCTCACCTCTGCGGCCTTCGTGGCCTGCGCGCTCCGCTTGCATTGGTTGCAGTGGCTTTATTTTCATTAAGCTTTTCTGAAACATCGTCGGAGCCCTGATTATTCCAGCCTGCTTGCTAACCTAATCTGACGCGATGTGATACGGAGTTGAGCTGGGAATGGTAACTCCTCATGCTCTGTAGGCCCCAGGTTAGTGGGGCCTTCATCTGAGCGTCAGCTCACGATTGTTACGCTGTCCCTCCAGGCATTCACTGCCTGATCGATTTCGTCCATGCTCGACCAAGCGATTGAACCCGATGGCAAGACGGTATCATCGAACCCAAGAACTCCATCAAGCAGCTGTTTCACTACATTGTAGTGCTCTGCATTAGTTTTGATGTTGTTCATTGGGTTTTCAGGTTTGTCACTCTCGATGATTTCTGAGAAGTAGGCTGCTTCAAAGTTTCCGATAGAAGCCACGACGCGGGAATAATCACTCATTTGGTCGAGAATCTTCGTGTTGTTCGTCCAGGCTGGATTGTTTATTTCAATTTCTTTGTAGACTTTCTTGCCGTCCACGCTGGCCTTTTTATCTAAAGAGCGAGACTTCGTTCTTTGCTGGTCAGTGTCGTGCAGGACGTAGTATTTGGTTTTGAAGTGGTTCAATACCTTCATCATAGAGGCAACAGTGACCTTGCCTCGCGCTCTGATGATGTTGATATCTTTGTATCGCAGGCTACCGTTCTTGACCTCGCGATCCCTGATATAGTTGAACGCAGTGTATTCGGTATCACCCTCAACGATCAGCACTTTACCTCCGAAGAAAGCTTCGGATATGTGCGAGTCAAAGAGGTTCATAAGCTTGAGGTTCTCTTTATCATCCTCATCAAGTTGCACGCGATCAGGACGGTAAAGAGTCGTGGCCGAGACCTTGTGGTCGTGATCTTTTTCGGCACGAATGATGGTTGTGTGATCTTTCGCAAGATCAATGAAGCTCGGCGAGTGGGTGGTGAGCATTACCTGCCAGTTTTCGCTGTCAGGTAGGGAATACAGAACGTCTCGTGCGGCCTGTGTGGCTCGAGGATGAAGACTAACCTCGGGCTCATCAATAAGTAGAATATGTGAGATGTTCGCGCCCAGAGCCTCGTGATGTTGCTTTGCTTTACTACCAACAGCTCTGGCCTTTATGCCTTTGTCAGCGAGCAACTTCAATATCGTCCACAGAGCGGTTCTCTGTGTTCCGCTGCCCTGTTTTTCGAGAGGGAAGGAGATGCCGTTGGTTGCGCCCATCTCAAGGGAAAACTCTTCTCCAAGTAGGTCAATGCTAATTGGCGCCATGCATTCAGGTGCTACAACCTTCATCTCGTAGCCTGGAAAGATTTGCTCCAAGATAAGATTGGCCTGGGTTTGCATCGATGCAATCCCGGCAGCTTGGATATCTTTAGAGTCTTGTCGAAGAGTTTTCAAACTTTCGACAATATTTTCGTAGCGAGATTTCTCATCTTCATCGCTAGCCTTTATTCGTTTAAGATCATCCTCAACAAGGCTCTTGAGAAGCGAGGTGATAGCTTTGCTCTGCGCCTCTGGGCTATCAAATGTGTTAACCCGATGGGGCTTAGGGCGTCTCGAATTCGATAGAGATTTCATGCCCCAAGGCATTTTTTCTTTGTCGCCGGGCTCAGCCCAGCGACCTAATTTTACATTGTAACCAATTCGCACTGGCTCAACGCCAGCTCCTGCCCAAGTCCAGCGTTCTTTTACGACCCAGGTTTCATGAGGAGCTACAGCACACCATTCGTCACCAGGCTTGTTTTCTTCAATAACAATAGAGTGGAGTTCGATTTCAGGTAGAGCATCTTGAATGGTTTGACGATTATGGAAGTCATCTTGGTTAAGCTTTTGTCCCTCGGTAACGACTTCGAATGCCCTTAGGATTGTACTTTTCCCTGAGTTGTTGGCGCCGACAAGAACGACAATTTTGTCAATGTCAACTTCAATCCCCTCAGGCCCAATGCAGCCAAAGTTTTTGATCAAAAGTTTTGTTATTTTTGGGATCGACATTTACCTATCTCACTCATGCGCATGTTTAGTGGTGTGCCGAATGCTTGTCTGGCCGCGCGAGCGTAGCTTGATGGCGCTAATGGCACAATGCCTTTAATTGCAACTGGATGTATGCTTTAGTCGCAGGGATGACTTGGCATACAGGCTATGTACATGCCTGTGCTTACACCGACTCGGCATGGGATTTCCCGCTGTTGACTCCGAATCGTGCAGTTCTGAGCGCCTTCGTCTGATGGCATGCTAGTGCAGTGACCAGATGCCAATTGAGGGGTTTTTATGACTTAGCAATTCGATTGAGTGGCTTTAGCAGGAGGTTTTCTGGGCTTTGCCCAAGCTGCGTTTACCTCCGTGCTGGCCAAATGGTACTGTCAGCCATTGGTCGCTGTTCGCGACTTGCCGGCACAGGAGAAGTCAGCTTGGGAGCTCTAGCAAATTCGTCTGGAACGTCACCGTTCCTGTCCAGATATGCCACTCCCAGGACAGGAGAGGACAGGATCCCTGGCTACTACTCTCCAGAGCTCAAGATGTGGGCTGTTGAATCCTCGGCAGGGGTAGTGCCCATCATTGCGGATGGCGCCTTGGATGAGCTTATGACTAAGACGAAGGTGAATGCTGAGCAGGATGATGAGGGAGGTTGGCAGGTTGAACTGTTGACCAAGACCTATCAAAAGGTTGAGAGCGACGATGAGGATTTCAATCCTTATCGAGCGCTATCGTCTGCTGATAGCTCCGCTTTCATGCGCCGTTTCGACTCCACCAATCACCTGCTGCAGCTTGTGACTAAAACAGATGCAAAAACTGAGCGTGATGACCGGTGCGAGGTTAACCATATTCTCGAATTGGTGACCAAGACCAATGTCCAGGTGGAGCGGGACGATAACGGCGACCCTACCTTCGGGCTGGATACTCGTTACTACACGGACTGACCTGGAAGCGTCTCATGTTATTGCTGGTTACCAACCGTCGTGACATTACGATGGATTATGTTGTGGCGGAGCTTGGTCGGCGTGGCCAGCCTTTCATGCGCTTGAACACCGAGGAGCTCCCGCAAACACTCTGCACGATGGCGAGTTACCCGCGCGATGCTTGGTCTATTTCCCTGGGCGGTGAGACTGTCCGGGGCGAACAAATTTCCGGGGCCTACTTTCGCAGGCCAGGTGCGCCGGCAGTCTCTGACCAAGTCGATGATGCAGGAGAACGGGCATACATCGAGGCAGAGTGGAGCAGCTTTCTTAAAAGCTTGTATTCGCGCCTGGAAGGTCGCTGGCTCAACTCGCCTGCCAAGATTTTCATGGCTGAAGACAAACCAATGCAGCTTCTGCTGGCTCAAGAAATTGGCTTCTATGTCCCCCAGGCACTCATCACTAATGATATCGTCTCTGCCCGTACCATCACGGAGGCTAGTCCGGCCATAGCCAAGCCTCTTCGCCAGGCCGTCTTAACTGGTAAAACAGAGCGCGTCATTTTCACCACCCGTCTAGGCAAGCTTGAGGATGAGCAAGCCCAAGCTATTGCAATGACTCCCTTCATTGTCCAGACAGAGGTAATCAAGAAATACGATGTGCGGGTCACCGTGGTAGGTGAGCGAGTTTTTGCTACCGCAATTTGGTCTCAAGTGAGCCCAGAAACTGAGGTCGATTGGCGTCAGGGAAGTCGTCCAGACCTCCGCCATGAGAAAATCAGTCTTCCCGAGTTAGTGCAGAATCAATGCGTAGCGCTGGTGAGTCGCCTGGGCCTTCGCTACGGGGCTATCGATTTGATTAGTGATCGGGCGGGGAAGCTGTGGTTCCTGGAGATCAACCCTAATGGCCAGTGGGCATGGATTGAAAACCTGACCGGGTACCCTATAGCCGCAGCAATTGTAGATGAGTTGACGGTGAACAGTGTTGGTAAGGCTTAAGGAATTTCTTCAGTGGATATGGCCGACACTCGAACCTCTAACGCCCGAGGAGAAGGCTGAAGATCACGAGAGGGCACGCCACCTAGCTTCCTCTGTTCAGGCTAGCGATTTGTCTAAGGATAGCGAAGTAGCGCTGGATGAATCGCGACGTCTTTTCGATGCCGAGGTTGACCGCCGGAAAGGAGCGGATGCCAAGGCAGGGATCTACCTCGCTGCGATTACTGCGCTCATCCCTGTCCTAGTCTCTCTTCTTCCTACGTTGTGGACTGATAAGTCCAGCAGGTGGATGGGCTGCCTCGGACTGTTCTTTTTTGGATGGGCTGTCGCCTATTTACTAGGGGCTGGAGCGTGGGCCTTCCGTACCTTGAAAGTTGAGGGCTTTGCCCAGTTAAGCCCAGGAGAGATGGTACGGAGTTGGAAAAAAATTTCACCGAAGGCGGCACTGGCAAAGCAGTTATCTAGCGCGGTGCTTTACAACTACCCATTGGTGAATAGGAAAGTAACCGGCATCAAAATGACCCATGAATACCTTCTTCGGGCGTTCTTGAGCTTCACCTTCTTGCTGGTGCTGCAAGTGCTCTGGCCAGTAGGTGAATGGATCGCTGCGGAGGCTGGGAAACTTATTAGTCCCGACGTTATTTCTCCTTTGATTATGTGCTATTCCTAGCCAGCTTATGGTTTGCGCCACCCGCAAGGGTCTTTCGGTTTCCAACTAGGATGCACTCTCATAAGTAGTGCGTCATGCGATTGTGCCTACCAAGGAGTGGTGATGCCACCGATCTCGCCAAGTACCCCGCAACGCGATCCGGAGCAAGATTTTTCGACTCTCACTGAATTGTTTGCGGTGATGATCGAATCCCAGCGCGACCAGCCCCTGACGCCAGATGATGCCTGGATCAACCATGCCCAGATCTTGGCGGTGAAGCTGTTCAAGCAAGCGTGCTCGGTCAGAGTGCTCATCAACAAGACTCAACTGAGTTTCCAAGATGGTAAAGAGATCGTCTTCGTGGATCATTCATCCGCTACGATCCTTGCCCGAGCATGCCTTGAAACCTTCATTGTGTTCCATTGGATCTTCCAGAGCCAGGATCCCGCGCTTAGGAAATTCAGGCACGGAGTTTGGCGTTTAGGCGGTCTCAGGGATCGGCTCAAGCTACACCCCTCAACCGACGCGGCGAGGGAAACCATAAGCAAGACTCGCCTGCAGGTGATAGAGCAAGTTGCGGAGATCGAAGCCTCACCGTACCTGGGCGACTACAAGCCTGAGCAAGCAAAGCGGCTGCTCAAGGGGGAATGGAGGGTAGGGTGGTCATGGACGGACGAAGCGGTGAGGGCAGGATTCCATAAGAAATACTTCCAGAACGTCTACTCCCATTTCTGCGGGTATGCGCATAGCTCCTACATCAGCTCCATGCAGATGGGGGAAGCACAGTCGATGGAGGATCAGCGAATGCTGGCTCTGGTAGCTTTGCAAACTGCTGTGCATGTGATGGCGAGGGCGGTGGCGTTCTATGCGGAGCTATTCCCAAAAGGCCGATCAGTGTTGGAAGCGGCGTCAGAGGAAGCTCAGAAGGTCGCCTACTTCTGGGGGTTCACGGGTGATGATATGGATCGCCTTTTTTAAGAGGCTTAGGGGCGTGCCGCTTCGCGGCCAGGCTGTCGTAAACCGAGCCTTGGCGATTCGCCCAGTCTCGGCCCTGGCGGGCTTCCATCCTTTACGCCTTCGGCCTTACAGGCCTGCGCGCTCCGCTTGCCAGGGTGATCACTGATACCAAAGATCTTTTTCAGCCTCTGAGTCCGTCTGTTACTCATTCGTCGGGCAACTCTCGTCATGCGCTGAACTGATAGGGGAGGTTAGGATTATCAGCTCCCCAATGCAACAGGCTTCGTTTCCGAAGGATACGCTGTATCCAGATATCACTGGGCGTGTGCGGAAATTTGCGGTTGATCCCAACCTTTAACGAACCAACTGTCTTCCAACGGCTCAACCCTGAGCACTTTAACTGTGCAGCATGGGAACGTTACCTGGTTATGATTCGCTTGGTAATTTCTCAACCGCTCAAATCGTGCTTCGATGGCGCTAATGGTTTCGCAGTCTGAATACGCAGGATTTTCTAGCGGCGAAACAATCTGGTACTCGGCATATCCGATTGTATCAGCAGTACCAAGCTGCTTGTGATCGACCGAAGTGTCGAAGCAGATGTACGTCACGAAATATCTCATGGTGCCCATAGCTCATCAGGAAATTTCAGATATTTTCGCCGGTTTAGATGATCCGTCAAGGCACGTTTTAAACGGTCTGCTTAGAACGTACTCATAGATTTCATGTCTGCGAAGCGTTCAGGTTCGTTAGATTGCTGAGCTTTCAGGTTGTTTTGTCGTGATGTTATGTGGGTGATTTAATTTGCTTGTTGAGCCGCTGAGGTAGTCAGCGAAGAAAACATAAAATTCTAAAAAGCGCTCAAGGTTTTTCCAAAGTGAACCGTTTGTATAGTTAAGAGCAATTTTTTTGAGAGTATTATGACTACCAGCAAGCTCCGCAATCCCGTGGTTTCTTTCAAGGCTTCCACATTTTTCAGTTTTCCAGAGGTGCCTGAAGATTACCGCGCTACCGTGAAGCTTGAACGTTCAGGCCTCATAAATATGTGGCTGCATGATTTCAGAGTGGCGTACACGCGGCCTCAAGCCGTTCAGGTGGCTACGAGCTTGAGTCATGCACTAATTCACCTGGCCAAGCAGCGACGTACCCTGGAGATGAAACGCAAGCTTGACAATCGACTCGCATGTTGGAGCAATCTTATTGCTCCTTATATGCTCAAGCCCCAACCGGGTGACGATCAAATATTTTTGGGCGTATCTGGAGATAATTTTATTGCGCACGGAGCGTTCCATGACCCTGATCCGATAGTCGTATTCTACGATGACAAAGAAGCCATCTACGACTTCGCCATTCTGCTCCAAGACGGCGCGATCACGATGAAGTTTGGATGGGTAGCGTGGATACTCAGCCCCGTTGAAGCAGAGTGGCTAGCTGAGCAGCTATGGACTGCGGCGTTTTTGGCAGCAAAGCAAGCTAAAAGCTCGAGTTGATTTTTCACTTATCCATGCGATCCGGAGAGGAGCGGGCCCCTCCGGAGACGCATAAGGTAAATGACACGAACTGCAGTCGCCTAGTAGTTTGAATGCTCATTACAGTTTAGCCCCGATTGAATGTCAGCACATGATGAGGCTGCCAAGCTTAAGCCTGAGGTCGATGTACCTTGAGCGGGTGGAGGGTCAATCTCGTTTACGTTCTGCATCAACATGGCGATTGTACTGGTGCAATGGAATCGCTATGGTAAGCCGGTGACAACAACCGAGACTCCCTATGGACGATCCTTCATCAACCCCGCAAAAGCCAGTCGCCATGACGGATGAGCCTGTGTCGCTGGATGCGATGACGGCTGAGCTCAAGTCTGAGTTGGCCCTTCAGGAGCTGAGGGCAGCCAAAGCAGATGCCGACGCCGTGCGCCGTGCTAAAGCCGCTCTGGACGCTCTCGACGAGTGCCTAGAAGAATTTCACCCTCGAAACGCCAAAAGGAAGCTCACTTGCGTCGTCGAGCGCGCCATGCTGGCTCTCGATGCATTGGACGCAGCGGAGGCATTAGCGTCCTCAGATTTCATTGTTCGCCAGACCCGTTACTGGTCAGGCGTACTCGCCTATTGCTTGACTGCCCTGATAAAACTCAATTCCCTTCTTGCTCGTTCTCAACGCGCATTCCTACGCGTGCCTCTCTTCGAGGACGGCCCTGAGCTCAGCGGGTTCAAACACCGCCTTCGTTGATTCCTTTCGAAAAATTTTTCCATTTTCGAACGGGATGACAATTATGAGCACCAATCACCATCGCTGCATTTGCGCGACCTGCTCCAAAGAGATGAAGCCAGGCCAGATTTTTGCGGCTGGAGATTCACAGTCCTTGCAGCATCGCAAGCTTGATACTTCGCCCGATTCGGCCTCAGGTGAACAGAAAGACGCTTCTCGTAGCTGGAATGACAGACTGCTGGAGTGGGCGAAAATCTTGCTGAGGTTTGGCTATCTGTTGCTGGCCTTCTTCAAGACGTAGCTGCTCTACCGAATCCGCTTAAGATCTCAGAATTGAAGCGGTCTGTAGTTTGTTCTTTGGCCATCGTTAGGAATGTAACGATGGCTTTTTTTCTAGTACGTGGTATATATGGCTTGCGTCCAGCAGCTCATCACTGAAGACATGAAGCATCGGATTGGTATGTAAGTGGTCGGGTGGCGATGACAAGCGGTGTCCAGCCACCCTTAATCACGTGAGGGTGGGCGAGTGTGGTGCTCTAATCAGCAGTTTGATCGGCGGCCTCATTCTTCCTCGGGAGTCGATCAACGACCCAGCCCTACCTAGAAACCTCTAATTGCGTGTTTTTCCGCCACCCTCGCAGATTCATGGCGCAAAGGCAGAACTGCAAGATGATCAGAGCCCAGGCATGTGCTTGCCAGCCCCAAACCGCCCAAAGCACATTGCTTGCAATAAAGCAGCTGAATCCTATCTTGCGCCTTCCAGGACGGCGCGAACCGATACACCAGGCTGCCAGCACGGTCATCACCATGGCAGGCCATTCAAGTAACCCGATCCAATATTCCATGAAACCTTCCAACTGATGATGGGGTGTCTGAAGCTAATCACCTGCCAGCTTCTAATGAGCTGGCAGGTGATGGCTCCACTAAGCGGCTCGGCGCTCGCCCTTGAGCATCTTTTTCTGCATTTCCATTGTTTGCCCAATCTCCTCGAGGGTGTCCTTGCTGAGCAGCTTCTTCGCCGTGGGGAAGAGCTCGCCTTCTTCTTCCTCGATGTGGTGCTCCAGCAACTCTTTCATGACCTTGACTCTCCCGGCGAACTCGACGGTGCCGGTTTCGGTATGCAGGAGGTCGGGCAGGACGAGGGAGTCGACAGTCCGGTGTTCCTCCTTGGCCTCGTAGTACATTTTCGCTTCTTCCTTGCCACCCGCTTCCTTGATGGCCGGATAGAGAATTTCTTCTTCGAGCGCGGTGTGAATCTGCAGCTCCTGCTCGATTCTGTGGAGTAGATCGGCCCGCTTTTTCACCGCTCGCTCGGTGGTGGTCGACAGCTCTTCGAGCAGTCTTTTCACCAGCTTGTGGTCTTGAATCAGTAAGTCGATAGCGTTCATGGCGTTACCTCATCACGGATTAAAAGAATGGAGAACTTGCCTGTGGTTGAGTAGCCGCCAAGCGAGACGGTTCAACGCAGATGATGCTTGGCGTCATCGTTCAGGATGGCAGCCCCCGATGGCCATTGCGGCTCTGAGGGCTGCCAGGTGGGTCAAACCCTGCGGAAGGTTGCCCAGATATTGTCCAGTCTGCGGATCGACCATCTCCGAGTAGATGCCTACACCGTGTGACAGCCCTTGCAAAGCGTCTGCATAGGCGGCTTCGGCGCGATCCTGGTTATCCAGAATGGCCCAGGCTTCGATAAGCCAAAATGTGCAGGCCAGGAAGCAACCTTCCTCCTCCTGTGCATCGGTGTAGCGATAGTGGAAAGCGCCGGCCCCCAGATCTTGATCAATGGCTTCCAGCGTGCTGCGTAGACGTTCCTTGCTGGGGTAACCGAACCTGACGGCCAGTGCCAGTGAAGCGTCCAGTCGGTCGCTGCCTGGATAGAACAGGTAGGCTTGACGCTCTTCGTTCCAGCAGTGCGCCTCGATCCATTCCTGGATGCGCTGTCGCTCGCGATCCCAGCGTTCCCGGCATGTAGTGGGAAGGTGACCGCCATCGGCCAATTCGATGGCTCGGCTCAAGGCTTGCCAACAGCTGATTTTAGACATCGTGTAATGCTGTTTTTCCGGCAATTCCCAGATGCCAGCGTCTTCCTGCCTCCAGCAGTCGGCGCATTGGTCGGCAAGTTTGGACAGGATTGTGGCGCTCGGCGAGTCGAGAATGTTGCCGCTGTCGATGAAGCAACGGGCGGTTTCGAAAATGTCGCCGAACACGCCATGCTGCAGCTGGTCGCGCGCGTCGTTGCCAACCACTGGAGGGGAGTTCTTGTAGCCAGGCAGATCGACCGGGCGCACGCAATCACCGATTGCACCGTCCAGGGTATAAAACACCCGTGGCCCATGCTCATCCAACCGGCGCAATAGCCAAGTGAATGCAGCCTTGGCTTCTGGCTGAGCGCCGATGCCCAGAAATGCTTCGATGGTGTAGCCGGCGTCGCGTATCCAGGCGAAGCGGTAATCGTAGTTTTTGTTGCCGCCAATCCGTTCGGGCAGGGATGAGGTCGCTGCCGCCATGATCGAGCCACTTGGAGAGGACAGCAGCAGCTTGAGGGCCAGCGCATTTCGGATGACCTGGGTCTGGAACGGGCCGTCGTAGACCAGCCCCTTCGACCATTGGCACCACTCCCGGTGCGAGCCGTCGATGCGTTCATCGATCAGGGCCAATGGCGGTAGCACCAGCGGCTCATCACGCCCTGCGATGATTGCAAGCACGGAGCGTTGTCCTGCCGCAAGGCTAAGGACAGCACGAACACCCATGTCATCCTTCCGTTCGATTTGCACTTGATGGTCGTGCAAGAACATGCCGAGTATTCGGCCCGCGTGGAAAACGCAGGCATTGTCTTTCGGGGCCACGTAGGGGCTTACCGTGTCGGCTTGGGTTCCGAAGTCGATGGCGATGTCGAAGTCGACCTTACCCTCGATACCTTCGATGCGCCTGGCAAGTTCGGCCCAAGGCAAACGCCCAGCTGGGCCACTGTTCAGCGACTCGGTCAGCCGCGCACGACCCTCGTGGGTGATGAAGAGTGTCTCGAGGACGTTGCTGCCTGGCAGGTAGCGCCGCTCAGCAACGAACGGCTGGTTGGGGGTAATGGAAAAGTAGCCTCCTGTTTGCGGAGCCAGCAGCTTGTCGAACAGGGGAGGTGAATCCATGTGCGGCACACACCACCAGTCGATGGAACCGTCCAGACCAATCAGTGCCACAGAGCGCCCATCGCCGAGCGCACCATACTGCTCCAGGGGCAACCATCCACCCTCATCTCGCTGAGGTGCACCCTGTTGAGCTTCTACCGGTTCACTTTCCATCAGTATGCCTTCGAGATCACGTCTTCTGATTCCGACAGGGCTATCTGGCGTCTGGTTCGTCTTATGTGAGCGCTGCGCAAATTGAGGGAATTTAGGATTGGCATGGATATCTCATGTAAAGCGAGACACAAGGGAGCTTCGTGCCCTCGCATTACCCTGCAGGGAACAAGAACAAAAGGGGGCTTACATGAGTTGTCTGATATGCGCGGGGCAAGCTGAGTCCGTCGAATGCACCAGTGGCTGGGAAGAGCGACACTGTTCTCAATGTGGCTGTTACCGAATGTCCCAAGCGCTCATTCTGGTGATGATGGAAGAGGGTCAGATTTTTGATACCGAGCGGATGCGGGCCTGGCTGGTATCTCGGCGCGAACTGATGCCCATCCCTACCATCGACCATAGCCAGGCGATATTGGCACTCTAAAAGGCCTGAGAGGTGTAGCCCCGTACCTTACTCAGCAGGAATGATCGAAATCTTTCCATTGCGTTCGACGATAGCGAACTTGACCTGCTCAATGTTCTCGATGCCTTGGCTGTCCCGCGCTGACTCAAGGATATCGTCCTCCGTGAGGCGTGCCCGACGCATGCGGTGATGCAGGAAGCGCCCATTTTCAACAACCAGGGTAGCGTGCCCATCCAGAAGCCGGGCCAAGGGCTTCGAGTTGAGCTTCGCGAGCGAAAGACCGACGTCTAGAACGATCAGCGTAGCAATCACCAGCATGGCATTGGTGAACGAAAAGTCCTCACCCAGAAGAGCCTGTTGGGTGGCCTCGCCGATGATCAGCAGCAACACGAAGTCAAAGGTCGTCAGGTCAGCCAGTGAGCGCCGCCCTGCTATGCGAAACAGCAGCATAAGGGCGACGTACATTCCGGCTGCGCGGAGGATCGAATCCATGACGCACTCCTAGGGGTAAAGGAATGTGGAGAAGTGAACGGCGCTTTCAGGGCCAGCCCTGACGCTGCCCTCCAGCGTCCCCACGTGCTCACTTCGAAGAGTCAAGTACAAGGTGGCCACGCCATCTTGGTGAGTACCCAATTGGAACAGCATGGCCTGTCCATGCGACATCGATCGTTGCGGCTCCGGTTGCAAAGTCTCGATACTGGCGTCCCGGAGCAATGATCCCTCGAGTTGCACCTCCACCGGCTGACCAGGGGTACCCTGAACGGTGATGAAAAGGCTGTCTGTCGTGCCGCTTCGGCTGAGGCGCTGATACTCAACCCGTACCCGGCCATCCTGGCTCACCACCTCGGCATCGCTCAACGGGCCATTACCGAACAGGCCGGCCAGGGCAAGCAATACGATGGCCACGAGCACGTACCACCCCACGCGCTCGAAGCGCCAGACGCGCTGCTGCAGGGAAATGTTTTCTTGAACAGGGTGACGTCTGGATAGCAGTTCATCTTCCGACATGATCACAGCCCTCAGGCGCGCTCGCCGCGTAACCAGCGTTGGTGATAGTGGGCAAGCCGGGTCAACCCGAACAGGGCGCCTTGGCGCATGACTTCAGGCCGCTCGCCGAAGAAGCGTTGAGTGCGCGTGAAAACGGCAATTGGCTCGCCGGCGAAGGCCCACGCAAAGCACATCGTCCCCGGTGGTATCCCGGATTCGGGCGCCGGCCCGGCTATCCCGGTGGTGGCGATCACCACATTCGCATCGCTGTCCCTCAAGGCGCCCAAGGCCATTTCCCAAGCTACTGCTTCGCTGGTCAGGCCGTATCGTTCGATGGTTTCTGCGCTGACCCCCAGCAGCCGCTTCTTGGCGCTGGGTGAGTAGACGACATAGCCGCTTTCCAGCACCTCTCCGGTACCCGGTACCGCCGCCAACAAAGCCACAAGGCAGCCTGCAGTGCACGATTCTGCTGTGCTCAAAATCAGTTTGTTGTTTTTGAGATAGCCGAGGGCGGCCAGTACAGGGTCGTTTTCCATTCCAGAATCGATTCGCTTGTTTTGCGGTGGACGCGAGCCTGGGGTAATTGGTTCATCGCCCCTGTTGCCCGCCCATCTCCTGAAGTGTCACTGACCTGAACTTTGCCCCGTAGATTGGCTTCCCTTGTTCAAAGGCAATGGGAGGAGAGCAACATGAAGAAAGTGAGCGACAGCCAAAAAGAAGGTGCGCAGACAAGGCCGAATGGAGAAGAGGAGCGAGACAACGATGCTCATCGTCCGGATGGATCCACCGGCACATCACATGACTCGACAGCGCAAAAAACGGCCCGTGATCACGATCAGCACAAACGCTGAAACTGCCACGCAAAAAGAGGGTCAGGCTCGCCAGCACGGCGAGCCTCTTTTCACTAGAGGATCGGTTTGCCGCCAGTCACTGCGTAACGTGACCCACTGATATAACTGGCCTCGTCGGAGCCCAGCAGCACGTAGATCGGCGCGACCTCCACCGGTTGACCAGGACGCCCCAGTGGTGTTTTCGAACCGAAGTTCTTGACCGCTTCATCTGGCATGGTGGAAGGAATTAGAGGCGTCCAGATAGGCCCTGGCGCAACGCTGTTGACCCGAATGCCTTTCTTGCCGAGCAGCTGAGCCAAGCCAGCAGTGAAGTTAGCAATGGCCCCCTTGGTCGTGGCATAGGCCAGCAGGCTGGGTGATGGATCGTCGGAATTGACCGAGCTCGTATTGATGATCGAACTGCCCTTGGGCATGGAAGGCAGTGCTGCCTGGCAAATCCTGAAGATCGCGGTGATGTTGGTATCGAAGGTCTTCACCCATTCATCATCGTCGATTTCCTCCAGGGTCTCGTGGGACATCTGGAACGCCGCGTTGTTGACCAGGATGTCGATACGCCCGAACTGGCCGACTGTCTTTTCGACGATGTCGTAGCAGTGCTGTTTCTGCGCCAGATCTCCGGGCAACAGCAGGCATTGACGGCCGGCGGACTCAACCCAGCGTGCGGTTTCTTGCGCGTCTTCATGCTCATTCAGATAAGCGATGGCGACGTCGGCACCTTCACGGGCATAGGCAATCGCTACTGCCCGCCCAATGCCGCTGTCAGCTCCGGTGATGAGTGCGATCTTGCCTTCGAGTCGATTATGGCCGGTATACGACTGCTCACCACAATCCGGGTAGGGCTCCATCTTGCGTTGTGAGCCGGGGATATTTTGAGGCTGCGAAGGGAAGGGTGGGGTAGGGAAGTCGCGCATGGTAGAAGCTCCTGCAGTTGAGAACGTTCATACCGGTTCGAAAGGCCCGACCTGCTCGTGTTGGTTTCAATCTGCGGTTGGTGCGACGAGCGGTGCGGGATATCAATCCAATTGAATTTCATGCCCCACCGCCTGTTCTACCGAACTCAGCTCCAGTCTCATCTCTTCGCTCGGAGCCCAATTCCCGGAGTAGCGAGTGCCTCGAATCATTACCCCAGCGACCCCTGAGCACGAGATCAGCGAGCACAATGCCAGGATGTTTGGCTCTCCCAAGGAGCGTCTGGATTTTTACCGGCGTGAGATCCAGTACGAAACCAGCATCCTGGCCAACCGCACGGACGCCTACCTGGCGGCTCAGTCATTCCTGGTCATCGCCTTCGTTTCCTCCATGGGGAACCTCAATCAAGGATGGGGCGAGATGTTCACCCTGATCGTGCCCGCTTTCCTCGCCTTGCTCGGGGTACTGAGCTCGCTCAACGCCTGGCCTGGCATTCGGGCGGCCTACAACATCATCGATCACTGGCAGCTCAAACAGAGCCACCTACTGCGCAGCGAGCCGTTGATGGGGTTGGCTTACGACGAGTCGCCGCTTTTCTGTGAGGCGGAAACCTCGCGTGCAGGGCATCGAAAGTCATTGCTGTTCTCGCTACGGACGCCGTGGATCTTTCTGGTGTTCTGGGTGTTACTGGGTAGCTACTCGGTTTACATCCAGCTGGCCTGAACACGTCTGCGTGCGAACATGGGGGTAACATTTTGAAGACTGAGGCATTACTGACCGAGCTCCTCAACGCCCGAGGGCCGGGCGGACAAGAAGATGAAGTACGGGCCATTTGTCTGCGCGAGCTGCGCCTATTCTGTGATGACACGCACATCGACCCTGCTGGCAATGTGGTGGGGGTAATTCGTGGGGGCCGCGCTGGTAGCCCAGAGGCAGCCATACGCGTTATGGCCCATCTCGATGAGATCGCGATGATCGTCAAAAATGTGCTGGAGAACGGCACCCTGGAGGTGCTCGCTCTAGGGGGGGGGCGCAACCGATAAGCTTCGGCGTGTGCCCTGTCGATATCCTGGGCGATGAACACATCCTGCCGGGTGTTTTGTCCTACGGTTCAATGCACAACAGCGGTCGTACTTCGAATGGAAGAGACGTGTTGGCAGGAAATGTTCAGTGGAAAGATGTCTATATCGTCACGCGCAAGAGCAAGTCAGAGCTCCAGAAGCTTGGCGTTCGGCCTGGTACTCGAGTCGTGCTGAGTCAGCACTGGCGTAAGCCCTTCAAGGTACATGACTGTATTGCCGCTCACTTCCTCGACGACCGAGCTCCGCTGAGCGCTGTCATTCTCTGTGCGAAGCTACTGAGTGAACGGCGAGAGAAACTGAAGCAAGACGTTTGGTTCGTGCTTACGACGCTGGAGGAAGAGTCGAATGCCGGCGCCATGTACGCAGCTTCCCGGCTGCCCGGCGACACCACAATCGCTGTCGAGGTCGGCCCTGTACTTGAGGAATATGGCACGGAGCTTTCGGCCAACCCGATCATCAATACCGGCGACCAGAAGGGATACTACAGCCGCACCGTGGTGCAGGGCCTGATCGCCGCTGGCCTAAAGGCCGGTTTTAAGCCCCAGTCGGCATTGCTCGTCGATTTTGCATCCGATGCAAGCGCGGTGATGAGCGCCGGGATCGATGCCCGGGCTGGTTGCATTGCGATACCCACCGAGAATACCCATGGCTTCGAAATGGTGCTTCTGGAGGGGATTACGGCCTGCGCTGAGACCTTGTTCGAATTTCTTACAGGTAGTCAGGACACATAGCCCCGGCGCGTCGACTATGCGCAGTGGCTTACCACCTGCCATTTCGATGGAATTATTTCTTCCTTGGTTTGCTCAATAACGCATGACTAGGGAGGGAGTTCTGGTGATCGGACAGCAACTCTATGTAATTGAGTACGAGCTTCACAGTGAGCCTCGGACATTCATTATCCGTCTGGAGAAAATGGACAACGGCGCCGCATGGCACTGGGCCAGCTGTGATGCCGGCGTGGGCATCATTCCGCGTTTCAGTCAGCAGAACATCAAACTGGTCAGTCGCCCGATGGCTGAGCGGTATGGCATTGCCAAGGTGAAGTGGAGGCTGGCTGGAGAGGGCCCCGAATTCGTTCCGCAACCTATCGATGTCGGCAAATTCTCAGGTGCTACCTAAGGGGCCTGAGACCGGTATTCCATCAACGTGCCTGGAGGTGTTGCCATGCAGCCTAAAACCGAAGGCTCTGAAGAAAAAGGCCCAAGCGACGTGCCTTTCATTAACGATCCGGAAAAGCCCACGTCGCCGCCACTGAATGACGCTGATGCCACGGATGCGGCTGAGGCTCAAGAAGACCTTCAGGACGATGGCCAATCCCTTTAGAGAGGAGAACCAGCTGATGGATAGTTATCACCTCAGCCCGACTTCGGATGGCTGGGAATTGAAGAAAGTCGGTGCTGAGCGAGCCTCAAAACGAGCCGCCACGAAGCAGGAGCTTGTCAGTGTCCTTGCAGATGTCTTCGAGGGTAAGACGGCGTCCGTGAAGATCCACAAAGCGGACGGCACTCTCGAGGAGGAACGCACCTATCCACGTTCAGCTGACCCGCGCCGTAGCAAAGGTTGAAGACTATAATTGCCTGTGACCTCGGCATTGAGGTCACGGATGCCCTTGGCGTGTTCAGATGGTTGTTGGCCAGCTTTCTCATGGGGAAGCGCATCCGCGCCACCGTAGCAGTGCAGGCGTACCGGACGTTTGTCGATCAGCAGGGCCTGGATACGCCGATTAAGCTTGCCCAGACTTCTCATTCCACGCTGGTCAAACTCCTCGGCCAGGCCGGCTATGCGCGCTACGATGAATCCACTGCCCGACGACTGCATGATCTTGGCAACAAGGTAGAAGTGGAACTGGTTGCCCAACTTGAGGCACTGCAGGAGGGGTCAGATGCTGAGGGATTTAAGCGCTGGCTACTGAGTTTAGAGGGCGTAGGCCCAAAGACCGTGGAGATTTTCATGCGTGAAGGCTTGTCCCATTTGACGAAGTTGTAAGGCCATTGAGTTTGGTGGCCTTTAGCCCCCATCGACGCATGTCCGGAAGAGTGAAACACTCGACCATTGGATTACGTACTGGAGAGGGTGATGAAGCTCGACATTGAGGGTTTGTCGCTGTCAGGGAAGACAGTAGTTGTCGTAGAGGATGATCCAACGCTTCAAGCCCTTCTGGTGGAAATCCTGATCGAGTTGGGCGCCACCTGCGATGCGTTCGATAACTCAGAAGATGCTTTGATTCACTTGATGGGACTCAAGAGCGACTGCTCGTTGATCGTTGTCGATCACGGTGTTCCGGGAAGCATCAAAGGTATGGAATTCATCTCCATGGCACACGAAAGGTGGCCTGGGCTACCCGCCATTCTGACCTCGGGCTATCAGCTGGATGCTTCTCAGGTCACACCACCTGTTACCTACCTCTTCAAGCCGTGGTCGATAGAGGAGCTCGCTCAAGCTATTGACCAAGCGCTTCCCCCTGCAGACGTACCTTCAACTCTTCTGCTGGGCCACCAACAAGGTCTCTAGCGCTGTAGGTTATCCCGAGCCACATCGTCCGTCTGATGCTCAGCAGGCGCCTGATGTTGGGGATCACATTCGCTGCCCATCGCCTGATATTGCTTGCGAAGTTTATGGATTTCCCGGTTATCGAGCGCTTCGAGATCCAATACCGACTGCTCCGCAGATTTCGTAGCGCGAATCAGTTCGTCGAGCTTCACGTGGATGATGTCGTTATCCCGGTTCTGGGTGTTCTGGATCAGGAAAACCATCAGAAATGTGATGATGGTGGTCGACGTGTTGACGATAAGTTGCCAGGTATCATTGTAGTGAAACCAGGGCCCAGAGGCCGCCCACATGGCAATCAACACCACGGCGATCAAGAAGGTGCTCGGCTTACCGGCGTGGTTGGCGAGCCATTGGCAGAACTGGGCGAATTTCATGACGTAATCTCCACTGCGATCTATAGGGTTTGACCGCAGTGGAGCGCTGAAATCTTTTTTTACATTTCACCGAGGTATTGGGTGAGCCCACCAAGCGCAGCGGAACGACGTGGCCTGCCGGAAAGTCAAAAAAATACTCGAAAACTTTCCCAAGGCTTCTGCACAGATGACCTTCATCGTCTGGTTCGCCATGCTGGGCGCAGTCTTGCTGCTGCTCGCACTCTCATCCTCCTACCTGCGCTGGATCCCTGTGACCTCGTCTGTAGTGTGCCTTGCCCTGGGCATCGTCCTGGGGACATCGGGGCTGGGTTTTCTTCAACTGGACGTGAGCAAGTCGAGCGAGTGGATGGAGCACCTCACAGAAGTCGCGGTGTTGTTTTCGCTGTTCTTCAGTGGTTTGAAATTGCGCCTGCCCTTGCACAACCGCCGTTGGTGCAGCGCCTTTTTTCTAGCCGGGCCGGTGATGTTGCTCTGCATCGGTGGGGTAACGCTGGTGCTGCACTACGGCCTGAACTTGGGGTGGGGCGTCTCGTTACTGATCGGGGCGATCCTCGCACCCACTGACCCCGTGCTCGCAACCCTGGTGCAGGTGGTTGATGCCCGGGACGATGATCTTGTCCGTTTCAGCTTGTCGGGTGAGGCAGGGCTCAACGACGGCGTGGCGTTTCCCTTCGTCATGCTTGGACTGTTCCTGCAACAGGACAATGGCCAGACTTGGTTCAGTGACTGGTTGCTCAAGGACATGCTGTGGGCAGTAACCGCAGGTCTAGTGCTTGGCTACTGGATGGGGCGCGGCCTGGGCAAGCTCACGCTGTTCTTGCGTCTGCGCAACGACGACAGCACCGTCTCGCCCAATGACTATCTGGCCCTTGCCCTGATTGCGTTGGCATACGTGAGCGCCGAGTCGATACAGGCTTATGGGTTCCTCGCGGTGTTCGCTGCGGGACTTGGTTTACGTCAGGCGGAGGTGCAGACCGCCAATAGCCCTGAAGCGCCGGCTGCTGAACATTTGGTACAGCCTGTGGTAGGTCACCAGCACGTGGCGCCGGAGCTAGCAGTCAAAGGCGATCTGAAAGGGCTCGACGACTCGCAGGTAGCAGCGGGGATCATGTTGGGTGACATGTTGGCGTTCGGTAGCCTGATCGAACGGGCAATGGAAGTATTTCTGGTGACCCTGCTCGGGGTAGTGCTCATTGAGCATTGGGACTGGCGGGCAGTGCTTGTTGCCGGTGCTTTGTTTTTTGTCATTCGCCCCATCAGCATCCTGCTGTTCCCGGCTCGAGGAATGCTGGATATCCGCCAGCGTGGACTTTTAGGGTGGTTTGGCATCCGAGGTATCGGCAGCTTCTACTACCTGTTCTATGCCCTCAATCATGGGCTGCTTCCCACCTTGGCCGCGCAAAGCATCAACCTGGTGCTGTCCGTGGTGGCGTTGAGCATTCTGCTGCATGGGTTGAGCGTCCAGCCGCTCCTTGCCAGATACGAAGCGTGGAAGGAGAGGGTCTCCTGATGGCCGTTCATGAGAAAAGTGCCAGGGCAGCTATTGCCCTGGCACTGGATCACCGCCAGTTAGCGGTTTTCGCTACCGCGACCGCCGCCGTGGCTGTTTTGCCCGCCTTTACGGCCCGCCTCGGAGGCACGCTCACGGTCGTTGGCAAAATTGCCGCCTGAACTCTGCCCGCCTTTGCGACCTGCCTCCGACGCTTTCTCGCGATCATTGGCAAAATTGCCAGGATTGTTCTGAGCAGTACCACCTTGATGGCCACGATTGGTTTGGTTGTTAGCCATGATCTTTCACCTCATGTCGTCACACAGGAAAGTCTGTGTTCAACTCGGACGTCGGGGCGCGGGGTGTTTACTCCGTGGGTTTTGGCCGAGGCCGACGGGTTGCGCGAAAGAACCGGTGCAGGCGTGTGTGGCGTCCTTAAGCTTTGTTCGCGAACGTTTGGAAAGGATCAAGCTTGGCAGACGCCGACCTTCCAGCCCCGTCGGCGTGGTTAAGCTGAGCGCAGAGCAGTTCCTGGAGCTGGGTTATTGGCCACGGCTTAGGAAGGAACTCCGCACCTGGCGGCAACACTCTCCCTGCAAATTCGTAGTATCCGCTCATGACAATGATGCGCGTCTGAGGTTTTTGCTGGCTTGCCATCCAGGCAAGATCAACCCCATTGAATAAACCAGGCGTTTGTACATCCGTTATCAGCAGCGTCCAATCTTGCTTCCTCAACGCCTCATTGCCGTCATCGGCAGTCGCCACCGCTGTCACCATGGCTCCCCAGTCTTCTAGGTACAGGCTTAGAAGCTCTCGGATCATGGGTTCGTCCTCCACGATGAGAACAGTTGGGCGGATTATCTTCGCAGCGGAATGCAGCTCTTTCATACGGATACTCGGACATGCGGCTGCAGGAAGGGAGGGACATCCAGGTCTGCTTGCTTTCTTCCAGCAAGACGTAGCAGCGCGCCATCACTACGACATCGCCAGCGTTCAAGAAATTCACTCCAACTAGAGTCAGTGCCATCCATTTCCATCCGTGAGCGGAACTGTAACGGGGCGACCCTCTGGAAACATCGACGCCGCTGACACCGCTTTACTGAACCTCTGGAATCTTCGTGACTCAACCCTCCATCAGAGTGTGAGGCCTCCTAATGCGAACGCTCGAGAAAAACCTGTCTGCCGCCCAACTGCTGAAGCTCAATTGTCTGGCGGTTTGGTATCGGGTGCTTGAAGACAGGGCATTGCGCATGGACTCGCCTGACGACTATCACGAGGAATTGCTTCGCCAGGCCGATGAGATGGATCGTCGAGGGATTATCTGCTGGCAGGAATGGCGCGATCTTCGTCTGGAGGCTGACGCTGCTTACTTGAGAGCGGTAGCAGGGGAGGACTATCGCCATGTTAATCCCACGAGTTCGTTAGCAAAGTAGGGATCGAACGTGATCTCGCAATGAAACCACGCTCATTCCTCCTTAAGCAGACCCTCTCTATCTACCCCTGCGTTGTGAATGAGTGAGTGTAAAACCCACAAGGATTCCCAGCGCCGCTGCGCCGATCAGCAGCGGCGTTCTGTCACTTGGCTTCCTCCAACTTCCATCGATACCTCTCCTGCCACTTGGAGGCTCGAAGAGGTTGCCTGATGATGTTTCGGCTGTTGGGCTGCGATTTATCCCCCAGCGCGTCAGCCTTCCTGACAGCAGTGACAGGCCTGGTATCAGGTAGCTGGCCAAATGCGCGAGGCGCGCCGCAGCGCCAACCGTGGTGTGAGCCCGAGGCGAGATTGCGCAGGCCACCATAGCCTTCGCCACCATTTCGGGATCGTATACGGGGCCTGGCGGTGTCAGCGCATGCCCGGTGTAGTTACCGCCGTCTCGGAAGCCTGGTGTGTCCATGACTGCTGGATAGATATCGCAAACATGGATGTTGGGAAACTCAGTCAATTCGCCCCGTAATGCCTCGGTCAGTCCACGCAAGCCGAATTTGCTCGCCGAATAAGCGGCGGCGTAGGGCTGGGCCACCCAGCTGCCCAGCGACAGCGTGTTGATCAGAATGCCGCTGCCCTGTGCCTTGAAGAAGGGAAGGGCGACGTAGGCACCTCTCAGGTAACCGATCAGGTCAGTCTGGATGACCTGCTCGTGCGCCTCCAACGGCGTTTCTTCGAAATTGCCGACCGCGCCGACCCCGGCATTGTTGACCCAGATATCGATCCGTCCATGTCCAAAGTCTACGGCCTGAGCGGCCAGCGCTTGAACCTGGTCGCTGTGGGTGACGTCGGTCGTGATCGCTATGGCATCCGTACCGCAATCGGTGCATTCATCCAGCACGTCGAACAACGCCTCTTCATCGCGTGCGGCGAGTACCAGGCGAGCACCTTTGCACGCAAAGGCATGCGCGGCGGCTCGGCCTATGCCGCTGGATGCGCCGGTGATGACCACGACCTTGCCGCGCAGAGGCCCTTTGAGCGGAGCGCCAAGGTCAGGTGCTTCTCGTTGCGCACCCGAGGCGCTGGGGTCAAGGGGGGCAACGGTTTCGCTGGCCTCGATCCGCGAGAGCTCAAGGGAGGTGCCATCGATCAGGGTCAACGTCAGCCCTTCGACCGTGCCTGCCTCCCGGTTTGGAAATACGGGCTCACCTTCGGCATCCAGGCTGTCGTAGATGAAGCGCGTACCTTCGAGCCAGCCCACGGCGGTGAGAAGTTCAGGGCCGAGGTAATACTTCCCGTCTTGAAAGAAGCCTGGAAACTGATGAGCGCGCTCCACGTTTTCCACGCGATAGCGTTCGCCTAATTTCATGCCTGTCGCTTGATCGATCATGTTGAAACCCCTGTAAGTGGAGCTCGAAGATGTCAGCCTTTGCTGTGCTCGTCGGAAGTGGGGCCAGTGCCTCGCTTGATACCTCGCGGGCCAGCAACGCCCCAGATACCCAGACCAACCAGCGGTAGCGCCACGATCAGCAGGGCCCAGGCCGCCTTGACTGCATCCGGCTTGTCGCTCCGGAACACGCTGACGATGGCCCACAGATCGATGAGCAAAAGGATTGCTGCCACGGCAATCCAGAAGTAGCTGGCGAGACCGTTCATGTGCTTGCCTCCTTTACACGAAGTCAGGGCCCAAGGTGCCCGCTGCCGCGCCTGGCACGAGGATGACCTTGCGGCAGTTGTCCTGCTTCTGATCGAACATCTTGTAGCCCAAGGCCGCTTCTTCGAGTGCCAGGCGGTGGGTGACGATCAGCTCTGGTTGCAGGCGTCCTGCTTCTATGTGTTCCAGCAGCTCAGGTAGATATTTCTGAACATGGGTCTGGCCCATCTTGAAGGTAAGGCCTTTGTCAAACGCGTCGCCGAACATGAACCCGTGAATGAAGCCCGCGTATACACCGGGGACGCTGACGACGCCGCCACGCCGCACCGCAGCAATACTCTGGCGTAGCGCCTTGCCACTGCTGCCTTCGATCTTCAGCGCCGTCATTACCGTTTCGGCGGTGCTGCCTTTGGCCTCGAACCCTACCGCGTCGATCACCGCATCGACGCCGCGCATACCTGGCGTCTGACGGATGATGCTGTCGGCTGGATCGTCGTCCTGCTCGAAATTGATCGGTATGACGCCGTAAGCCTCGCTGGCATAGGCCAGGCGGTAGTCGTTGTCATCAACCATGAAAATGGTCTGTGCCCCGAGCATTCGCGCACAGGCGGCGCTCAACAAGCCCACTGGCCCGGCACCGTAGATCGCCAGCGATGAACCCTGACCAATCTCGGCATTGATGACCGCCTGCCAGGCGGTTGGCAGAATGTCCGAGAGGAACAGCACCTTGTCATCGGCCAGCTCGGTGGGCACTTTGAACGGGCCGACGTTGCCCTTGGGCACCCTCACGTAATCCGCCTGGCCGCCAGGGATACCGCCATAGAGATGGCTATATCCAAACAGCGCGGCGCCTGGGGGAATCCCCTTCTTGTTGATGATCGCACCACGACCTGTGTTGGTGGTTTCACAGGCAGCAAACAGATCGTGCTGACAGAAGAAGCAACTGCCGCAAGCGATCACAAAGGGAATCACTACGCGGTCGCCGATCTGCAGATTGGTGACGGCACTGCCAGTATCTTCGACGATGCCCATGAACTCATGGCCGAAGATATCACCCGCTTCGGTTTCTGGAATTTTGCCTCGATAAAGGTGCAGGTCAGAGCCGCAAATGGCTGTGGCGGTGACCCTGAGGATGATGTCGTCTTCCTGCTCAATGATGGGGTCGGGGACGTTATCGACCCTGACGTCGTGTGCTCCGTGGTAGGTCAGTGCTCTCATAAGGTCAGCTCCTGCAGGCGTTTTTCCGTGATAGGTATGCAGGGGAAGCCATGACAGATGGCAAAGTTCAGCCCAACAAGTCCGGTGGTACTTAAAACTCATTCTCGACGCCACCATTTCAAGCTGAACATTCCTGATCACACCGGTATCGAACGATCTAAGCCCGTGCCACAAGAGCCGGGCCGATCAAACGAGGGGCGTGGCGATGGACGACACGATGTTGGCATTCATGGTGTTCGCTGCCTCACGACCTGAGGTGCTTGAACAGGTACAAGCGCTTACAGAAGCGGAGGCATTGGAGGCTGGCGAAGCACTCCCGGATCTGCGTGAAACCATGGCCGTTCAGATCCTCACTGCTGAAGCCAAGGCTCAGCGCAAAACCCTGGCCAAGCTCGTTGAGGTGATTTTAGGCAAGGTCGTCATCGAGCCCGATACGGCCACCAATCCCGGTGCCTCCAGCCTTGAAAAATACAACCGGATGCGAGATTTCGGCGCGTCGCCTGAGCCCTCTGGAAATCGTAAGCAGTCGAAGCGGAAGGTTCAGGCCCTCCAATTTTGCGTCCAGAAGCATGACGCCACACGGCTGCATTACGACTTTCGCCTGGAGCTCGATGGCACGTTGAAGAGTTGGGCGATCCCAAAAGGGCCCTGTCTTGACCCCAAGATCAAGCGGCTGTCGGTGCACGTGGAGGATCACCCGCTGGACTATGCCTCGTTCGAAGGCACCATTCCCGAAGGCCATTACGGTGCCGGTGATGTGATCGTCTGGGATCGCGGCGTTTGGATTCCTCAAGGCGATCCAGCTGAGGCATATAAGAAGGGACGCCTGAAATTTGAGCTTCAGGGTGAGAAGCTGTCCGGCCTGTGGAACCTGGTTCGAACCAACATTGAGGGTAAGCAGGAGCAGTGGTTCCTCATCAAGCATCAGGACGAGTCGGCTAAACCGCTGGCTGACTTCGATGTAGTGGCAGAACAACCGAACAGCGTGCTCAGCGACCGTACCGTCATCCCCAAGAAACGAGGTAAATCCAAGTCATCAGCGTCCGTTGATTCAGCATCTAAAGCAGAGCCGCTTCGAACGGCTCATGCCGTGCCGGCACACCTTCCAGAGAAGCTCGCACCGCAGTTGGCCACGCTCGTCGAGTCGAGTCCGCAGGGCAGTGAATGGCGGTTCGAAATCAAATTCGACGGCTATCGCATGCTCTGCCGAGTTGATGGTGAGGACGTGGGCCTGTTCACCCGCAATGGTCATAACTGGACTGACAAGCTGTCGAAGCAGGCCGCAGCCATCAAGGAACTTGGCTTAGAAAGCGCTTGGCTCGATGGTGAAATTGTCGTCCCGAACGCTGATGGCGTGCCCGATTTCCAGCTGCTGCAAAATGCGTTCGACGCAGGTAAGAGCCAGGGCATCATCTACTATCTGTTTGACCTCCCGTACCTCAACGGCGCCGACTTGCGCCTGGTGCCTGTGGAGCAGCGACGAGCCGCTCTCATGCAGATCATGGAGAGCAACGAAAACGCCTTGCTACGATTCTCTGACGACTTCACCGAGGACGTCGATGCGCTCATGAACAGCGCCTGCCAGATGAAGATGGAGGGCCTCATTGGGAAGCGCTCCGGAAGCCCCTATGTCTCAAGGCGCAGTGACTCGTGGATTAAGCTCAAGTGCAAACACCGCCAGGAGTTTGTGATCGTCGGCTTCACCGATCCCAAAGGGGCTCGCAGCGGCTTCGGAGCATTAGTGCTTGCTCTGAACGACAAGGACAGCGGAGAGCTTCGGTATGCCGGCAAGGTGGGCACCGGTTTCACCGAGTCGACCCTCGCCACCATCTTGAAGAGGCTGCAGCCTCTGGAGCAGAAGAAGGTGCCGGTGGCGAACCCGCCAAAGGGTGTCGACGCCAAGGGCATCCACTGGTTAAAGCCGGAGCTCCTGGCCGAGGTCATGTTCGCTGAGATCACCTCGGATGGCGTGGTGCGCCATGCCGTCTTCTATGGCATCCGAACTGACAAACCCGCTAAGGACATCACGGAAGAGCAGCCGGCGCCTGCGCCGAAGAAGGCGAGTGCTGCCAAGGCGGAGCCGACCAAACCACCAAGCGGCAAGGTCAGGATCACGCACCCCGAGCGAGTCATCGATCCTACCAGTGGCCTCACGAAGCGTGATCTGGCCGAATACTATGCCCAAGTTTCACCTTGGCTATTGCCGCACCTCAAAGATCGTCCCATCTCGCTTGTACGAGCGCCTGAGGGCATCACTGGCGAGCTGTTCTTTCAGAAGAATGCTGATCGCTTGGCGATCCCCAACATCACGACCGTGCCAAAGGCTGAGGCAGGCAAGGCGGGCATGGTGATCAACAGCGTCGAGGCTCTCGTCGGCGCCGTGCAGATGAGTACCATCGAGCTGCATTCCTGGAACGGCACAACCTCACACTTAGATCAGCCAGATCGCTTCGTTCTCGATCTCGACCCCGATCCTGCACTGCCCTGGAAAGCAATGGTCGAAGCCACGCAACTCACCCTGGTGGTGCTGGATGCGCTCGGTCTGCAGTCCTTCCTGAAGACCAGCGGTGGTAAAGGCATCCACATCATGGTGCCACTCACGCCAAAGGCCTCGTGGGAGGAAGTGAAGTCGTTCAGCCAGGCGATGGTGAAGTACATCGCCAAGCTCATCCCTGATCGGTTTTCGGCTGTGCTTGGCCCCAAGAATCGCATTGGCAAGATCTTTATCGACTATTTGCGAAACGCTAAAGGCGCTACGACGGTCAATGTCTATGCGGCCAGGGCTCGCGAAGGACTACCTGTATCTGTACCGATCTACCGAGAGGAGATCGTCGAGCTCAAGTCCGCAGCGAGGTGGAACATCACCAACCTCCAGACGCGCCTAGATGAGCTTGCCGGCGACGATCCATGGGCAGAAATGGCCAGCACCAAGCAGCTCATTACCTCAGAGATGAGGCAGCGAATCGGCATGAAACAGAAGGAGTAGAACAATGGACAACTATTACGTCAGCCCCACCGCAGATGGCTGGGAGCTCAGGAAGGCTGGAGCTGAACGGGCTTCGAAACGCAGTGCCACTAAGCAGGAGCTTGTGGGTTCACTGTCGGAGTTCTTCGAGGGCAAAACCGCCTCGGTGAAAATCCACAAGGCCGACGGCACCATTGAAGAGGAGCGTACCTATCCACGCTCTGCTGACCCGAGGAAAACCAAGGGCTGATGCGCCGATGAGATTGAACGAGACGCACCATGGAACCGTCTTCAGGGAAGAAGCCCATGCTCCGTGTCGCGAGATGATGGGTGTTGATTGGTGCTGACGATTCGAGTGTGTGCATGCGGGACAAACGAAAATGCAGAATTAAATCCAGGGCAACGATAATCTGTCTGCGAAGCGGCAAGGTACTGCTTGTTCGGAAAAAAGGCGGCAAATGGAATTTTCCCGGTGGTTCGATTGAGCCTGGTGAGACTCCTCATAATGCTGCAGCAAGAGAGCTGCGTGAGGAGACATCCATTGAAGGTCATGGGCTGCTTTCTTTGTGCTCAATCAGAGTTGGTTCGGTCGTGCATCACATCTTCACCACCCGATTCCACGAAACTGAGAAGCCTGTGGCCGACCATGAAATTGTCGCGTGTAAATGGGTGCTTCGTGAAAAGCTCACGCCTGACTTGCTGAATTCCGCTGCGGCCGGCCTCTTGGCAACCCAGTTGCCTGCTCTGACCGCCTGACCACAGCTGTAAACTTGTACAAGGAAATTTTCTTGTATCGAAAATTGCGCCGATTGTCTGATACTCCGCGTTGCTACCGCTTAAGTCATTGAACTGCCTCCTTGCTTTGCTATGGTCAGGTTTCCGTATAAGACTAAAGTCGTAGGAGGGCGGCATGCGTATTCGAGGTGATGTTTTTTGGGATTGGGCGGATCCAGTGCTTCATCATCGGACTCATGACGAGACGCTGGACGACGGCACAACGATTGATGTCCAGGTCAGGCTCTCGCGCACCGGTCAGACGCAAATGTTTATAGGTGTGTACGCTGGCTGTGGAATGGCATTGCATGAAGAAGCCTTCGATTCTCGCCCAGGCGAATCCATGACTCGAGCGCTCGCCTGGGGTGTTGGTAGAGCCAGACGTCTGGCTACAGATCAACGGCCAGCAGCGAAGCAGGTGGCCTAGACACTACGTATTTCAACGTTGGTCGTTAAACGCAGATGCTGACGGCCAACTGCCCAACGCAAACTGCTAGATTTATTGCGATCTTTCCATAGGCCATATCCCTCCAGTGGCGTCTGGATCATTCGACTCCTGGTGCTCCTAAGGTCAGTTAGGAGTAAGCGGACACCCCAGCGGACGAACGGCCGAGTCGATGATGAGTTGCGGTAAAAAGAAAGCCCGCTGCTAGGCGGGCAAGGGAGCTTCCATCGCACCTAGGGATAGCTGCGCTCGCAATCGCTACCGAGCTCTGATTCGTTCTTCATGTGAGCCAGTAGCCGCGACTCATGAGATCTGCAGGAACTCGTTCACCATGGGGCCCGGCATCGTTGTCGGTCTTCAATACAAACTGAACGTCAAGATCAGCGTTCGGGTCGGAACGTTAAATCCCATGAAAAAGGATGTTAGCGATGAAAGCGATGACTCGACTGTTCACTGGCCTGGCATTGGTTGGTGCTATGGGGACTTCTTCCGCTTGGGCTGATACGCCGGGTGCTGATTGGAAGGTGAGCAAGGATCAGGCCGAGGCAGCCCTGAAAGCAGCAGGCTACACCCAAATCACCAAAATCGAAGCCGACGACGGTCATTGGGAAGGCGAGGGTATCAAGGCTGATGGCAAGCGGTACGAATTCCAGGTAGATCCGCACGACGGCAAGATCATAAAAGACGAACTGGATAACTGATCAGGGCGGGTGTTGCTCTCTGAGCGGCCCGTGCCTTAAGCGCGGGCTTTTTTTCGCTAGTTTCCCCAAATAGATTTTAGCGTTTCTGGGCCAGTCTCTTGGTAACGGAAGCGAGCGGCGGCTATCGACCTAGCTAACGTTCAGGTTTCGCTTCAAGGTCAAAGAGCGTAAGCGTCCGGCGAACTCACCTTCCGAACTCCAGCTTTAAGGGCGATGGTGTCCGCGTATTTTTAAGCGGACGCGATCACCCTTATCGCCAGGATCTCCATGCGCCAACGAAGCTCTTATCCCAAACCGTTCAAGGCCCAGGTTGTTCAGGAATGCCTGCAACCTGGCGCAACCGTGTCCAGTGTCGCCATCAGCCACGGCATCAACGCCAACGTCATCCGCAAATGGATGCCGCTCTATCGAGACCAACCCGCAGCAACTTCCCTACCGGCCTTTGTGCCGCTGAAGGCCGCACCTAAACGGCCAGCCGAAGCGACAGTGATCATCGAGTTGCCCGTGGCCGGGCAATTGATCACGGTGAAATGGCCAGCCTCGAATCCTGATGGCTGCGCGCAATTTATTCGGGCTGTCGCTCAATGATCCGCATCGATGCGATCTGGTTGGCCACCGAGCCGATGGACATGCGCGCCGGTACCGAAACCGCATTAGCCCGAGTGATCGCGGTGTTCGGTGCGGCGAAGCCGCACTGCGCTTATCTGTTCGCCAATCGCCGGGCTAACCGGATGAAAGTGCTGGTGCACGACGGCGTAGGTATCTGGCTTGCAGCGCGACGACTCAATCAAGGCAAGTTTCACTGGCCCGGCATTCGCCATGGCTGCGAGGTCGAACTCGACAGCGAACAACTCCAGGCTTTGGTGCTGGGCCTGCCGTGGCAGCGCGTCGGCGCAGGCGGTGCGATCAGCATGCTGTAAACGCCGGCCATTTGGCCGGTCTACTTGTCGTCGTTACGTGCCTGCTCTGGCACAATCGACGGCATGACTTTCTTACCCAACCTCGACCAGATGACCCCGGAACAGCTTCGTGCCTTGGCGGCACAGGCGTTGCGGTTGCAGTCCCAGGTCGAGGCGATGAGCAAGAAGATTCAGAACGATGGAAGCATCATCGAGCAGCTCACTTACGAAATCGCCCTTCTCAAACGCCACAAGTTCGCCAAGCGCAGCGAGCAAATCAGCCCGGCGCAAGGTAGCTTGCTGGATGACCTGCTCGATACTGATCTTGAAGCGATCGAGGCCGAGCTGAAACAGCTTCTCCCTGCTTCGCCGCAGGCCGAAGCCCGGCAAGCCCCGAAACGTGCGCCCTTGCCGCCGCAGTTTCCACGTACCGTGATTCGATACGAACCAGAAAACACTCAGTGTGCCTGTGGCTGCCAACTTCAGCGCATCGGCGAAGACGTTAGCGAGAAGCTGGATTACACGCCTGGCGTGTTTACCGTCGAGCGACATGTGCGGGGCAAATGGGCCTGCCGTCGGTGCGAAACACTGATCCAGGCGCCGGTGCCAGCGCAGGTTATCGACAAAGGTATCCCGACCGCAGGCTTGCTGGCCCACGTGATGGTGGCCAAGTTTGCCGATCACTTGCCGCTGTACCGGCAGGAGAAGATCTTTGGCCGCGCCGGGCTGGCCATTGCTCGCTCGACCTTGGCCCAGTGGGTCGGACAAACCGGTGTGCGACTCCAGCCGCTGGTCGATGTACTGCGTGAAACGGTGCTGAGCCAAGGTGTGGTTCACGCTGATGAAACACCGGTGCAAATGCTTGCGCCAGGTGAGAAGAAAACCCACCGGGCCTACGTCTGGGCCTACAGCACTACGCCGTTTTCGGCGCTCAAAGCGGTGGTGTATGACTTCAGCCCAAGCCGTGCCGGAGAACATGCGCGCAACTTCTTGGGCGACTGGAACGGCAAGTTGGTCTGCGATGATTTCGCTGGCTACAAAGCCGGTTTTGAACAAGGCATCACTGAAATCGGTTGCATGGCCCACGCTCGTCGCAAGTTTTTCGATCTGCACGTGGCGAACAAAAGTCAGTTGGCTGAACAGGCCTTGCACTCGATTGGCTGTTTGTACGAGGTCGAACGCCAAGCGCGGGACGTGAGTGATGAAGATCGTTGGCGAATACGTCAGGAAATGGCGGTACCGATCATCAAAACACTGCATGACTGGATGTTGGCCCAGCGCGATCTGGTGCCCAACGGCTCAGCTACGGCCAAAGCCCTCGATTACAGCTTGAAACGCTGGGTAGCGCTGACGCGCTACTTGGACGATGGGGCTGTGCCCATCGACAACAACCAGGTTGAGAACCAGATACGGCCATGGGCGCTCGGACGTTCGAACTGGTTGTTTGCCGGGTCGCTGCGCAGCGGTAAACGGGCGGCTGCAATCATGAGCTTGATCCAATCGGCGCGCATGAATGGGCATGATCCGTATGCCTATCTCAAGGATGTGCTGACGCGACTGCCGACACAGCGGGCGAGAGAGATTACGGAGTTACTGCCGAATAAATGGGCGCCCGTTTAACCACGCAAGGTGTGTTCGGCTGAAGCTGACCTATAGTTTTGAGTCGTACACAAAAGCTGTGATCGACGCTGCACTGTAGGAGCAGGGCTTACCCGCGAAGGCGTCGTTTCAGCGGCTGGTTTTTAACGTTTCAAGCATCGCCTCGGCGGCCAGCGCGTGGACTTTGCGGGTGGGGTGCCATTCATCCCAGTAGTAATGGGCATCTGGATTTTCACACGCGGGCTTGACGTCCGGATAGGTGGCTTGGCACGGGGTATCCAGATACTTCAAACCCGCAACATCGGGGGCTGCGCGAAGCTTGTTGCTGAAGGCCAGGTGGTCAAAGTAACTGATACTGACGTGATGGGTTTTAGCCAGTGTTGTTAGCACGGCTGGTAGTTTTTGTTCGAGTATCTGCTGGTATTCTGTTGCATTCTTGACCTGATTGCCCTGCACCACAGCCGGCACATGACTCAAATCCGTAGTCCCCACGACCATCACGTGCTTCGCACCTGCTGCAATCAACGTCTCGGTAGCCTTCTGTATGTTCGCCACGCTGTTCTGGCTTAGCACGTCAATTGATTCTGGGTGCGAGAAGTCGGCCCATTCAAAAAAGTCGTTGGCTGAGATGAAAATGAAATAGAGCGAATTCGGATCCGCTTTGTGTGTTTTAGCGGCTTTCAGATAACCGTCGATTTGACCGAAAACCCCAGTGTTGCGAGATGGCTCCATCCAGGCATAGTAGTTGCCGTTGCCGCTCTTGGCACCGCCAATCCCGTAGTCGGTCAAGGGGGTTTTCAAGGCATAAGCCAAGCCCTCGACGGCAGTGGGGCCATTGCTCCAGCGTCCCTTCCAATACAACGAACCGGGTAGCTCCTGTGCATCTTTGACCTTCTGTGCGGCCAATTTTCTAGTGAAGATTTCACCCGCTCCGTTGTCAGAGTAGCTGTCACCGAAAGCATAGAGATGATTGTAGCTGGGGGCGCCAAAGGCAGTTGCTGCAGTCAGTGTCAATAGAGCGGCCAAGCAAGCACGTCGAGTCATTGAAAGTCTCCCAGATTTTCACCTCAGACTACCAGCGACGACGTTTTGCATTGCCACGGCAGCGACCTATTTTTAGTCGCGTGCGCAAAGTCTGTCCTGTTCGCGACAAGTGCTAGCGGGTTAAACAATGGCATCAGGAAGGTGTGTTGCCCGGACGGTTACCAAAGAGCAAGCTTTCGCTCGTTAAAATGGCAGGGCTTATATCGTTGGCTGTCTCGGAAAACTAATCCGAAAAGTCGTGCCTTGCTCAGGGCTAGATACGACATCAATGCTGCCGGCATGGCTGGCTGTGATTTCCTTGGCTATGAACAACCCTAGCCCTAGACCTTTGAATCGCCCCTGGTTTCCTAGACACTCTCCAAGCTCAGGAAATAGCGTTTCTCATACTCTATTGGAGACAGCTGCA